>CANJQU010000215.1 GCA_947476485.1 Chitinophagaceae bacterium | reverse complement strand
TGCAACGCTTTCGTGGTATATTATCTGTAGCACAACGAAGTGCCCAACAAAAATTATCACTTGCGGCAGTAGGCAATATAGCACTGCGTTGCGCACTACTTTCTTATCAGCGTTTGCTGCAGTGGTGTAAAATACGATGAGCAGCACTGTAAAGAAAGGGGTGAGATAAAAAACCTCCAGTGAATATGTTGACAACAAAAACGTCACAGCGCCCGACCACAGATATTTTTTGTGCGGCCGGATCAGGTATTGCTGGGTAGCATGCAGTACGATAAGCATAAGCATAAGCCCGAGCAGGTAATGAAATGACGGCTCCCACACCACCACTTCCGAAATATAGGGAGACGAGCAAAAAAGTAAAGACCCGGTAAATGCAGCAATTGTAACATTTCGTGTGCCTGAGCGGTGGAACAACGTGCTGCAAAAGGTAAAAAGCAGGAGGGCATTCACCGCTTGCATCGTAACGAACAGCAGGTGCCACAACCATGCATTTGCCCCCCACAGTTTGTAAAAAATATAAGTGACAGTCTGGGTAAACTGGTACATGCTGGCTATGCCAGATCCCTTACGGTTAATATAATCTATGAATTTAACTGAGTTAAGAAAAGTAACCCAGCCGGGAAAGTCGCCTACAAGACCTGCGCGTGCTGTTGGCAGGTACAGGATAAATACGAACAACCAAAACGCGCAGAATACCCAAAGGTTTTTGCTGCCGTACTTTTCCGGTTGGAACTTATTTGTACTGTCCGGTAAACTAGAAATTCCTGCCATTTATTATTAACAAATATACTTTAGCATTCGCATTTGCGACGTCTTTTTATATCTTACTTTGCAACCTCCTGTGACTATTCAATGCTACATATCTGTAAATGCCTTGAAGAAGGTATGGCACACAGTCGTCACGTTGCTGTTTGTTTCCACTATAGCATTTTGTTCATTTTACCTCGCTTCAGGCTATGAATATTTAGTTAAGTGGTTTTATGGATTGGAATCATGCTTTTACAGAAGTGAGCGCTTTACGATTGACTATTTTACGCCTAAAATAAAGGCCGCAGGCAATGCGTATTGTCTGTGCGTGATCGCTATTTCCGCACTTGGCATTTTCCTGCAGCTAAAAGGCCTCAGGCAACTAAATGACTGGAAGAAAAAGAAGTGGCTTATACAGCTCGAAGCGGTTGATCTGCTGTTTGGGGGAATAATTCTGACCGTGACGACTGGCTTGTGGTTCTGGGCCAATTCAGTGGCTGCGCCTTCTAACGATGAAGTTTTCTCCGCCCTCAATTGTGCGGGCATCCATCCTTTCCAGTCCATGTCTTATTACATGCTCCCCAATAATCATGTACTGTTTAATTTGCTTAACAATATCGTCTTTCATGCAGTTGATAACAAGGTTGCCAGTGGTCGCGTGCTGTCGCTGTTTTTTTACTGGTCTATTATCCTGATACTCTTCTCTCTGTTCAGGTCGGTCATCAAAAATAAATGGCTGGCGCTGCTGGCAGCCCTCACCTTGTCGGTGCAGTTTCCCATCTGGTGCTTCGGGTGCCAGGGCAGGGGCTACGAGCTCGTTGCGCTGGCCGGCTGGGTCTCATTATTGGCTTTTATGAAGTACACTGCAGGCCGGGAAGGCAAATGGTTGTATGTCATGCTGATCGCTGGTTGCATCGGGTATTTTGCCGTGCCCGTGTTCATGTATTTTCATGCGGCAGTATTAGTCTTTGCTTTTTGCATGCAAGTGGCCGGCAGGAAAGCTGATTGGCGGTTCTGGAAGTTTCAGGCAGTTTGTATAATGGTTGTTTTCCTACTATACCTTCCCTGTTTTTGTTTTTCGGGAGTCCAGGCTATCACAGGCAATCCCTGGCTTACGATAGAGCAGCCTTACAGCGAAATATTGAGCAACCTGGTTGACACCTGCCACGAATACATGATCTTCACTTTTTGCAATATTGGCAGAGGAAATTTTTACCCGGATCTTGTGCTGTTTCTTTTGCCCTTCTCCCTGCTGTTTTACAGAAATAACCCTACTGCGAAATTCTTCGGCAGGTTCTATTGCTGCATGTGGGGCATACTTGTTTTGTTCGTGATCAAAATGAAGGTATACCCGATGGACAGGGCGTTGCCAGGGCAGTTCAGTGTTACGCTTGCTTTGGTGATCTATGCGCTTTATCTCGCTCTTTCAGCGTTGGCAGCGAAGATGCATTTCCCACGGTTGTCAGCTATTGTGTTATCCATCGCACTGTTGCTGATGCAGGCCAATTTTGTTGACCAGGACAGGTTTCACGGTGTGCACTATCAATGCCATTTTCACGTTGATACCTGGGAGAAGTTGTTAAGCGATGGAATAAATACATCGATACCCCGGGGCCGTTCCGTTGCATTTTCCGATGAGAGCTTCTATTTCTATTTTCTGTGCAAAAATTATGGTTATGATGTAACGAAGTGCGCCCGTGGAAATGAGCAGTACATGATCAAGCTGAGACACGAGCCATTTTTCATTGGAAAGGAAGAAGATTACGTCATGCTGCAACCGGTTGGCGACTACGGTATTTACAAAAAGAAATAAAACAATTCCTCCGTTATTGCTTTAATACCTGTTCATTCACCAGGTCCAGCCACCGCTGTTTACCGTTGTGGTTCCAGTGCGTATCTCCCGGTAGGTAATACACGTCTTTTGAGTTTTTGAAAACAGTGTAAATATCTATAACCTTCATTTTTAGCCGTGGATCATTCTGGACCATTGGTATCAGGTTATTGTATCCCTCTGGTTGCATAATGGTTGGAGAGTTCGGTATTATTGATACATACACTTCCGCAAACCCTCCGGCCCGGTAGTGTTCATAGATATTATTCATCACATCAACTATGTTTGCAGCGTCTCCCGCAGTTACCGGGAAGTACGAACTGCCAACATCTGTTTTGCTCACTGTTTCCTTATAAAACAGGAACTTCCGGTCATTCGAGATCACCACATCGCCGGAGGCCCGGTTGAACACATAGTAGTTCAATGCAGCCTTATACTCAAACATAGGTATGATGTTATTG
>CANJQU010000214.1 GCA_947476485.1 Chitinophagaceae bacterium | reverse complement strand
TGTGTAGCCTCAAAATACCCTATTGATAGTGTCCCTAAGTTAAAAATTGATAGTCGCCTGATCGGAGATTGGAAGATAAAAGACAGTGATACCAATGAACGCTTTTCCTTGTCCAGAGCTTCTGACAATGAATACCTCATTATGTACAAGGACAGCAAATTTGAAACACAACAACAGTTCTATGGATACCTCTCGGAAGTGAACAAGGCGCTCTTCTTAAATGGATACCGACGCGAGGATACGACAATGGGCTACCTCTGCTAAAGATCATAAACATTAATGCTGATGCTACAGAAATAACAGCAACAAATGTTATAGATACAACGCTAAAATATGCCCGGAGTTCCCAAGTTATCAGGAAACGAGTAGAAAAGAACCTGAACAACCGTTCTTTTTATGGAAGCCCTTCTGCTGTATTCTACAAAGTGAATTGATATTGCCGCCGAAATACGTCACTATATGGACACAGCTACTGCTTCGCTATAGTAGCTGGCATTAAGCTCGGGATTAGCCTGTTCAGCGGCTTCGATAGTAGCAAATGTGGAAAGAGGTTCGCCCTTGTGTTTGCGTACCCATGTAGTATGCTCAAAATGGGCCGAAGGTTTGTTATCTGCTGTTACTACCGTCCAGCCGTCTGCAAGGGTTTTTACCTCCTTGGTACCCAGGTTTACCATCGGTTCGATCGCAAGCACCATTCCTTCCTTCAGTTTTTTGCCATCACCGCGGCGGCCGTAATTTGGCACCTGTGGCTCCTCGTGCAGTTCACGGCCTACTCCATGCCCTACCAGTTCGCGCACCACTCCGTAGCCATATACTTTGTTGGTAAAGTGTTCAACAGCATATGAGATATCGCCTACCCGATTATTGTCGCGTGCCTGCGCTACTCCAAGGTATACAGACTCCTTTGTAACCCTAAGCAACTGCAGAACTTCGGGCTTGATGTCACCAATAGCGAAAGTATAGGCAGAATCACCGTGATAGCCATTCATGTATACACCGCAGTCCACAGAGATAATATCGCCGTCCTTCAGCTCGTAATCACTGGGGAAACCATGTACTACCACCTCATTTACTGAGATGCACAAAGAATAGGGGAAGCCGTTATAATTAAGGAATGAAGGGACGCCACCATTATCACGTATAAAAGCCTCGGCCATCTTGTCTATAGCAATAGTTTTGATGCCGGGCCTTAAAATTTTTGCCACCTCGGTTAAGGTGGCAGAAACCATTAAAGCACTTTTACGAATTGTTTCTATTTCCTGGTAGCTACGTATGTGTATCATTAACCCCAACCCCAAAAGGGGCTTTATTTATTTAACAATCTCAAATTTCAAATCACACCTACCAGCATTAACCACTACCCTTGAGGACCAGATGAGGTTAAGCAGAAGCCCTGCTAGGCGCTGCGGTACGACCGGTTATACGCCCGGTCTTCATCAGGCCATCATAGTGGTTCATTAGCAGGTAGCTTTCTACTTGCTGCAGCGTATCAAGGATTACACCTACACCGATGAGCATTGAAGTACCACCGAAGAAGGATGCGAAACCGCTGGTAACACCCAGCAGGGTTGCGATACCCGGAAGTATACCTGCCAGGGCAAGAAATACAGCCCCAGGCAAAGTAATGCGGTCCATGATAGTTGCAATGTAGTTGGCGGTATCCTCACCCGGTTTCACACCTGGTATGAAGCTGTTATTACGCTTCAGGTTATCAGCCATTTCCGTTGGGTTAAAGATAAGCGCGGTATAGAAATAAGTGAACGCGATCACCATTATTGCGTAGATGAGGTTGTACCACAGTGAACGGTTATCTGACAGTGCATGAACGAAACCTGCCGCCCTTTCATTGGTTGCAAAACCCGTAAAGATGGTAGGTATGAACATCATAGCCTGTGCGAAGATAATCGGCATTACACCGGCAGAATTCACTTTCAATGGTATGAAATCGCGAGATCCACCTGTAGCTTCCTTAGCCGCGTTGGTGCTGCCGATGATCCGGCGCGCATAGTTCAGCGGTATCCTGCGCACACCCTGCGTGAGCAGGATAAGCCCGATGATAACTGCAATGAAGATAGCAATTTCAATAAGGAATATAAGCAATCCGCCACCACCGGTTGTATTCTTGTTGCCCAGCTCTTCTATAATAGAGTGCGGGAAACGGGCAAGGATACCAACCATGATGATAAGAGAAGTACCGTTACCGATGCCACGGTCAGTGATCTTTTCACCGATCCACATTACGAACAATGTACCAGCAGTAAGCACTACAACTGTAGACATCCAGAACATGAAAGGACTGTAATCAGGAGCAAGAGCGGCAGCATACGATGGTGTGCGCAGATACGCTACATAAGCGCTGGCCTGGAATGCAGTAACAATAACTGTGAGATAACGTGTGTAAGAATTGATCTTGCGACGGCCGCTGTCTTCCTTCTGTAATTTAGCTACCTGGGGTACAACGATACCGGCAAGCTGCATAAAGATAGAAGCAGAGATGTAAGGCATAACACCCAATGCAAAAATGGAGGCACGGCTAAAAGCACCACCTGCAAACATGTTAAGGATACCAAGGATACCGCCGGGGCCACTGTTGTCGGCAAGCCGTGTAGGGTTGATACCTGGCAAAGCAACATAACAGCCAACGCGGTATACGAGTACAAGCATGATTGTGTACACTATACGCTTACGAAGCTCTTCGATGCTCCAGATATTTTTAAGCTTATCAATAAATTTCTTCACAGGAACTGTTGTTGATAAAAAATGAAATGCGAATAAACGATAAAAGACGCATTCTACCAAAAAATGCGCCTTGTATGCTAAAGAATCTCTATCGTGCTTCCGGCAGCTGCTATAGCTTCCTTGGCTTTTGCACTTGCGGCATTCACCTTGAAAGGTATCTTAGCTTTGAGCTCGCCGTTACCAAGTATCTTAACGAGGTCGGTACGGTTGATCAGGCCATTGATGTAGAGAACATCCGGTGTAAACTCCGGCAGATTATATTTTTCGATGAGGAAGTCAAGCTGACCGAGGTTGAACACTTTGTACTCAACACGGAATGGATTGATGAATCCACGTTTTGGCATACGACGCTGAATTGGCATCTGGCCGCCTTCATGGCCTCTCTTAGACTGGTAACCGGTACGCGCCTGCTGGCCCTTTGTACCCTTGGTGGCTGTGCCGCCATGGCCGCTACCTTCACCACGACCAATACGTTTTCCTTTTTTTGTTGAACCTTCTGCAGGTTTCAGATTGTGCAGTTGCATTGTCTTACAATTTTTGAACTTGCGCGGAATGTATAACCGC
>CANJQU010000213.1 GCA_947476485.1 Chitinophagaceae bacterium | reverse complement strand
CCAGACCTTGCATTGCTCGTTGGTCATGTAGCCATACACCATGGAGTAGGCAACGGTGACCCCCACAAGTATATAACCGGTCTGCCGCTTTGCGCCCTTCTCGAAAAAGCCGGACACAAACCAGCCTGCTATCACAAACAGCCCCAGGTAGGGCAGGTAAGTGTATCGGTCAGACATGACGGCGCCGCCCACGGGTATCAGTTGCAGCAGCAGGGCGATATTCACCAGGAAGAAACCGATACCAAAAACAAGTATTTTATTTTTGCGCCCCAGCCAGAACACTACAAACATAAAGCCCAGCACCACCAGGGGATAGAGGTAGAAGTAGCCCGGCAGCGCATCATTTACCTTCATGGGGTAGGGGTAGAAGTTGCACATGCCCACCGGCAGTACTGCCTTCCACAGATAGGTGACCACGTTATACCCCGCAATGGCTATGCGCTCCATGGGCGTAAAACTCACATCAAGGGTGCCAAGCGCGCCTATATTCTTCTGTGCATGAATGGACAGCACACCAAAAAGGAATGCCAGCCCCAGGTGCGGCAGTTTTTCGAGGAATAGTGCATAATTGAATTTACCATTCTTGCGGTCGCCGATGAGGCAACGATAGAGGTTGCCGCCAGCGGGCTCTCCACCCACAAACAATGTTCTGCCCTCCAGCAGGTCTATGAGGAAGAAGGTAATGGGCAGCGTTACCCCGACCGACTTGGCCAGCAGGGAAAGCGCGAACAATATTATGGTGGCGCTGTACCACACTATCTTCCTGTTTTTAGCCTGCGACCTCAGATAGTACACATAGCAGGTGAGCGAGAGCACATAGAAAAGCCCATAGATAATATCCTTTCTTCCGGCAGCCCATGCCACGGTTTCCACATGCATAGGGTGCAGGCCGAAGAGCAATGCAGCCACAGCCGCAGCCACTGGGCGGCGGGTGAGTATGCGCACAAACAGGTATACCGCTATGGTCACCAGTATCTGGCACATCAGGCTGTCGAAATGGTATATCCATGGGTCCAGGCCGTAGTGGCTATACTCTATCCAGTAGAGCATGATGGTGAGCGGGTGATAGTTACCCATCACCGGGTTGTCGGTAGAGAATATCTTTTTAAGCCCATCCATAGACGGGTCTTTGATCAGCGGATTGGTAATGATATAGCCGAGGTCGTCCCAGTTGGTAAGCTGGTTGTTGAGTATTTCTTTGAAGAATAAATAAGTAAGCACACATATACCTGCCACCACCAGCCATTCATAGTAGCGCGAAATGAAGCCATCCTTCTGGCCGGAGGGCGCGGCACTGCGCGTGGCAGCCGGCTGCCGGTATGGCGTATTGGGTGCATTCGTCTTAGGAGCAACAGGGGTATTCTTCGCCTGGTTGTTCGGTTTCTTTGCCATGCCTTATATAGGAGTTCTTGAGGTTTTAAAGATAATAAATTGTTGACTAAGATTTTTTAGGATTGGAGGATTTTAGGATGCGTTGCAAATTTACGAGAGGCGATGCCCCATTTTTCCGGAAAAATAAATGGGTAAATGGGGCATGACGTTCTGCTGAAATGCCTTACTGTGGCTGATATTAGTTGTTATTATCATTTCCCATTGTACCCCATATGGACCCCTCCCCGCGAGCTACGCTCCTTCCCTGGCGGGAACTCCGAAGGAGAGGGTGAAGTAGAATGAGTTACGTACAATTGGCCGTTCACGAAACGAATGTCCCGTTTCTACTGAAAAAATAAATGGGTAAATGGGGCATGCCAATCAGCAGAAACGCTTTGCTGTGGCTGATATTATTTGTTGTTATCATTTCCCATTGTACCCCATCCGTCAGAACCTTGGATTAATCGAGATTAACCGATTTACTGTTCTGATAGATCGGTATACTGCTCGATTTAATTAAAAAAGCAAAATTGTTGTAGTGTCATCCTGAGCCCCGCCGAAGGGTGGCATTGTTGAGAACAGTACTTTGCTAAATAGCTATTATGCATTCATGTTTTTGTGTTGCGATCATAATATCACATTTTTCAAAGAAAAATAATTTGCGCAGGTGTTTGTTGGTTATCACTCGTTTGTGAGTAAAAAATATCACATTAATATCACAAACGTATCACACGTTTTTCGGTTGTTTTTCGTTCCGTAGTTTAAATTGTTTTGGTTGTTATATATAAGTGATAATGCGCGGGGAATTATTGTTTTCCAAGGAAGCAAAATCAGTATTGTAGGGCCGCAAGAAATGTGCCGGAGTGCGTTTTGGCAGAGGGGAGATATCCACAAATTGAGAGTGTAATAAGTTAATGAGTGACAAAGGTCCAATTGTATTAACAGTTTTATAAGTGTCAACTGGCGATAAACTTTGGAACAGTATTTCCATTCTTGTAAGGCGTTTAAACAAAGTTTTTTTGAAACTAACAAAATGAGGCATATAATTCAGAGTATTATAGAATGTGATCTATTATTTGTTTTTTGAAATAACTTATTAGCTTTACAGGTAAACATATCAATATGAGAAACTTAGTGAGTGTAATCATTGTGCTTATAACATTGGCATCCTGTGGGCCATCGGCCGAAGAAATGGCCGCAATTCAAAGACGCCGTGACGATTCTATATCGAGGGTAGCGCAGCAAAAAGCGATTGTGAAAATGGAACTAAAGCAAAATATAGCTAAACTCAAAGATGTACTAGAAAATCTTAATGCAGATCTGGTCGCTGCTACGGACGGGATGAAAAATATACAGGAGTTTCATTTGTTTCGAACCCAGAAAGAAAGAGAGGAACAACTCAGAAGCCAAACGCTGAAAATTCAAAAACTGAATGATCGCATCCAGGCTACTTCCCAAGAGATCAGTGAAAAGCAAATTGCAATCAACTCAAATTAACGGCTAGTATGGGTACATTTGAGTAGCGAATGTTTTCAGTCCTGGCCTACGAAACTTCGCGAATTGGGTAGCCCCTATAGGGGCAATGCTCTTATTTTAACTATGGGCGGCTACAAAGCGGTAGCTCCTAGCGGAGCAGTTTACGTTGTGTGGTCGAGTATTCCGTGTAAAGATTTGAATTAAATCGGTCCATTCTCTCTACGTGATTTGCGATGGAGATTCTGCGACCTTTGTATTGTAATACAACAAAATGGTTATCCTTCGTTTAGCCATTTATCCATTGTGCCATTATTATAACCTCGCATTTCCCAAATCCGATCTGCTTCATCAATTGCTTTTGCAGTAAAATAATCCGCAAGGAAGCGTTTAATATTCAGCAGGTCATCGTCCGGAATATTGAACGAATACAATTGCAGTAGCTCTAATTGAATATTGCTTAATGAACCGGCAGACATAATCAATGTTATTCAATAAAGTTACGTATTTGCTCAGAAGATTTCATTTGAATTTGATAAAAGGGGGACAAAATTTCTGTTTATTATCGCTACTTT
>CANJQU010000212.1 GCA_947476485.1 Chitinophagaceae bacterium | reverse complement strand
GAATTTGGCGCAGTAACGGTTTGTTATTATTTTTACTACGTTTGAATAGCCCCATATTTTTGTGTTTTGGTCGTTCTTAACCAAAGGTATGGCCGCTATTCAGGCAAAAAAGTTTCGGATAGTTGTGAGTTAACATGCAAAAACAAATTCTGTGGAGCGCAATTCCTGAAAAATTTAACCTCATCACAAAAACCTGGGAAAATGGCAGTTTGTACCGCGCTAATATTATTACATCCCGCAAAGACCTTGAGCGGCTTATCTGGAATGCAGAAAATGATCTGTAGAGTCATTGATCTGCACTGACTGGTCCGCTCAGAACAGAGTCGCACTGGCGCAAGTCTGTAGCCAAGCCCTGTGCGTAGCTGACTCGTGTCTCGGTAATTCAGCCAGTTTGTAACTGGCGTACAAAACAAAAAAATGCCGGACCACAATAGCGATCCGGCAAATATCTTTATCAAAACTTATCCCTACAACTTGATCAGGTCATCCGTTTGCGCATCATAAAAGTTGTATTCAGTAAGCGGTGAGTTGTTATCTGCTATCACCCTTACTTTCGCTTTTAGTGCTTTATCCCACTTCTTCACTATAGAAGGCTTGAAGAAGCTGCCCTTGGTGAGGTAGGCTTCCACTATGGGGTGTACATGCAGTGTCAAATTGCGCAGGCCTTGGTTCACTATATATTTCAGGTCTTTTTCAATATCGTCATGGAGCAGTATGCTTGGGCCTATCATGCCGGTACCCTTGCAGGTAGGGCATACTTCACTGGTGTTTATGTTCAGTTCCGGGCGCAGGCGCTGCCGGGTTATCTGCATCAATCCGAATTTGGATATCGGCAGTACCGTATGGCGCGCACGGTCGTTCGTCATCATGTCCTCGACAGCTTCATACAGTTGCTTCCGGTTCTCCGGTAGCTTCATGTCTATAAAGTCTATGATGATGATGCCGCCCAGGTCACGCAGCCGCATCTGGCGCACGATCTCTTGTGCCGCCTCCAGGTTGGTAGCCAGAGCATTGGCTTCCTGCCCTGCTTCCGCATGACGGGTGCCGCTGTTCACGTCTATTACATGCAGCGCTTCGGTATGCTCTATGATCAGGTAAGCGCCACTGTTCAGGTTCACGGTCTTGCCAAAGGCTGCCTTCACCTGCTTGGCTACCCCAAAGGTTTCAAATATCGACTGTGCACCCGTATGCAGGCTCACAATGTCTTCTTGTCCTGGCGATACGCGGGAAATATATTCTTTGGCTATGCCCTGTATCTTCTTATCGTTTACTACAACTTTTTGAAAGCTCACACTCAGCAGGTCGCGGAGTATGGATGTGGTCTTATCCTGCTCACTCAGCACCATCTGCGGCGCTTTTGCACCTTTCAGATTATGCTGCAGACTAATCCAGGTTTTTTCCAGTTCCAGCAGGTCTGCGTGCAGTTCGGCAGTGGCCTTGCCCTCTGCAGCAGTGCGAACAATGACACCAAAATTCTTTGGCTTAATGCCTTCCACAATTTTCTGCAGGCGTTTGCGCTCATCTGCGCTATGTATCTTACGGCTTATGGCCACTACGTCGTTAAACGGCGTCATCACCACAAATCGTCCCGGCAGCGATATTTCGCAGCTCAGTCGCGGACCTTTCGAAGAGATCGGCTCTTTAAGTATCTGTACTATTATTTCCGGCTTACCCGTAAATACTTCAGTTATCTTGCCGTTCTTCTGTATTTCGGCCTCATTCTTGAATTTGCCAAAATCATCTCCCCACGTAGTACTTCCAGCTACAGACTGCGTACTGAACTTTACAAGCGATTTAAGATAAGGGCTAAGATCAGTATAATGAAGGAATGCGTCTTTCTCATAGCCAACGTCCACAAACACTGCGTTAAGACCTGGCATCAGCTTCTTTACCTTTCCTAGGTATAGATCGCCCACGGCAAACTGGTCCTGACCGCGCTCGTAATGGAGTTCTACCAGCTTCTTATCTTCTAATAAAGCCAGCTCCACTCCTTCGGCTGAGGAATTTATAATAAGTTCTTTGTTCATTGGTATACCATTTCGCTCCCCGCGGATAGTTCCGGTATTTTACAACGTGGATCTCTGGGCCATTACTGAATGAGCTCCATATTTCAGCGGAGCCCTATAGGCTATAATAATAAACCCTGCACATCCCTGCTTCCTCCAATCGAGGTAGCAGATGATGCGCATGGTTCAAACAGTAACGTTTTGAAAGGAAGCAGTGGTGAAAGCCTACTTGTTCTTCTTATGACGGTTCTTTCTCAGACGTTTTTTACGTTTGTGAGTGGCTATCTTATGACGTTTTCTTTTTTTACCGCAAGGCATGATCTCTATTTTTTAAAAAGTTACTTTAATGTATTTATATGTTGTTCAATTTCTTTGCTGAATTCCTTGTTATCCCCTACCAGCAGTTTCAGCTTTTCCAGCAGTTCAATAGCTTTTGCTTTCTCACCTTTCCCTTCAAATGCTGTTGCCAGGTAGTATAAAGCTTCTTTATTTTCCGGCTCCAGTTTCAAAATAGTTTCAAACCTTCCCACTGCTTTGTCAAATTGCCCCGACTGTATCGACATCCTCCCTAGCAATAGGTTCGCTGGTATATCATCCGGTTTTTCGCGGGTAATAGCCAGCAGTATCTGTACTCCTCTCATCGGCTCACCCGTGCCCTCTATATACCCTGTAGCCAGCGCCAGCTTTGCTTCTTCATTATCCGGTGCTATCGTTAAAGACTGCTCCAGGCAACTCACTGCTTCCCTCGCTTCCCAGGCCTGAATTGATGGCGAAACTTCGTTTTCCATCAGCTGCAAAAAGTTTCGGCCTGCAAAGGTCAGCTTTTTTTCCGAATTTTCCAATTTAGCTGCCTTCGCTATATAATATGCTGCAACAGCATTTACATTGTTCCGCTCCCATACCCTGGACAGGCGTATAAAAACAGAAGCCATACGCGACGAATCGTGCATGGCTGTAAGTTCATTTTCGATGGTCAGTACCGTATCAGCAACTGTTTTCGGGAGCTGCCTGCGCGATGCGGTTACTATAGAGTCGAAAGAGGCGGGCTTCATGGTGTTAGGGCCCTGGGTCATCGCTCCGGCTGTAGGTTGCGTTGCCGCACCTGGTTTCTTGGCCGGAGGAACCGTATTACCTCCCCAGTATAAAAGAGCGATCAATGTTATTGCTACTGCAAGTGTGATGTAATGTGCTAACCGCAAGGAATTAAAATTTTCGTTGCAAAGGTAGCGAAATCTACTTGCTCTATTAATTTAAACAGTTTCTACAAGGTCAGCATCGCTGTGCTCTGCCAGCTCATGCTTCGACTCCTTCACTGCCTGTACAAATTCTTTAGCCGGTTTAAATGCCGGGATAAAGTGTTCAGGTATTTCTACGGCCACATTCTTTTTAATGTTACGGCCTATCTTAGCTGCACGTTTTTTCAGAATAAAGCTTCCAAACCCACGCACATAAACCGGCTCACCTTCTACCAGTGATGTCTTAACTTCTTTAAAGAAGGTTTCCAATGCCACAAGTATATCTACTT
>CANJQU010000211.1 GCA_947476485.1 Chitinophagaceae bacterium | reverse complement strand
CATTGGAGGCAGCGAATACATCAACAGGGTGGAATTGGCGGAAATAGTGCTTAAATACTTCCCGGATGCGGAATATGATATGATACCAGTTAGCACGGAAGAACTGAAACAACCTGCTGCCCGGCCATTAAAGGGAGGTTTTATCACCGAAAAATTCTGTGGCGAATATCCCGACTTCGTTTTTGGCACGATAGATAGCTACATGAATGAAGTGATGATCGCTATTGCAAATGACCCGGTAAAATAATGAGTTTGTTTTAGTTAATATCTGCTTTGACGGGCACGTGCCGGAGCTCATGTTTTGTCTGAAACTGCCAGATGATGATGAATGAAGCCGGCGCTAATTACGAGATAGTATCCAGATCATTTTCTGCGCGCGCATACCACTACCCGGTTCAGGGTGGCCGTGCAACAGCGGCGATAACCAAATAAGGAAGTATATAACAGGTACAAGAAACGCAAAAGAAGGTGCATAGCACAAAGCCAGCACCTTCCTTTTGTATTTTTTGTCAATGACAATGACCTGCCCCATCCCCATTGTGGAACTTGATTTTATCCTCGGGCTTCTTCTATACTGCCATGTATTGGCACATACTTATCAGAATCCATTATGTGGAAGAACCAGAAAAGCGCCGATGCTATGGGGGCCATCACGCAAAGAAAAATGAACCACCCCAGTTTTTGCGGTGCGTTAAGCGTTTTCATCCTGGTCAGTAATACAAGGCAATAGATAAATACCGGTGTGGTTATAATAGCCGATGAGGCCAGCATGACAAACAATGTATTATAGTTATTGCTGGTTATTGCCACTACACTTGCCGGCTCCGGGTGCCCTTGCGTCAGCGGCAGTATCAGTATCAGGAAATAAAGCAAACACAATCCGAAGCAAACAACCGGAAGAAAACAGATCAATCCCAACCTCGTTTTTGCTTTGTCATCCAATATCATAATCTTTTCCATAAAATAATTTTTTTGTGAACTAAAATCTATTTATGTAAGGGAAAAACCATGCCATCATAAATGGATTGGAGAAATAGGGATCGGGATTTAGGAATGCTTTATCACAACGACAGCCCAAATCCAAATTCCGGATAACTAACGATAGATACTAAGCTCGCTTCTTCCTCTGAGCGGAAAGGAATTCTTCGAATTGCTGCAACGTAAAGCTGCTAAGGTTGCTTTGAGCAGTCAGGCCGCCTTTTTGGGCAACCATTACCCCATAGTATGTATCCTTATAGCCATCAACGGAATGGGCATCCGGGTTTACAGACAACAGGACTCCTTTTTCCAGGGCATATTCTATCCATCGCCAGTCTATATCCAGGCGGCGCGGATGGGCATTTATCTCAATTACAACGTTATGTTCGGCGCAGGTATCAATAATCTTTTTATGGTCCAGCGGGTATCCTTTACGTGACAACAATAAGCGCCCGGTCGGGTGGCCAAGGATAGTAGTGTAAGGATTACACACTGCAGCTAGCACGCGCTCCATTGCCTTTTCTTCAGTCATTTTCAGGTTGCTGTGCACACTTGCAATAACCAGGTCAAACGTATTGAGTATCTGCTCATTATAATCAAGTTTCCCATCATTCAATATGTCCGACTCTATGCTCTTGAATATTTTGAATGGTGCCAGCTTTGCATTCAGCGCATCTATTTCCTGGTGCTGGGCTGCAATGCGCTCCGGCTTTAGACCACCCGCATAACCTGCTGATTGCGAGTGATCACTGAGCACCAGGTACTGCAACCCCTGGGCCTTTGCGGCCTTAGCCATCTGTTCTATTGTGTGCATACCATCGCTCCATGTGGAGTGTGAATGAATAATGCCCCTTATGTCGCTAGGCTTAATAAAATCAGTAAGACTACCCTGCCCTGCTTTCGCAAGTATACCTGCTGTTTCCCGCTGCATAGGCGGCACAACGGCCAGCTTGTTTGTGGTAAATATTGCCTCCTCAGACGCAGCCGCTTCGGGCAATTTATAACTTTGCGAAAATGCAGCTATAAACTCGGCACTTCCGGTAGTGCTAAATAATGCATTGAAAATATGCTGCTTATCAGTAAAGTAAAACCGGTAACGAGGGTAATTTGGCACGTGTATCTGTACAACAGATGATATGTACGGAACAGCGTCGGGCAGCCCTTCAGCATCTATAGCAACCTCCTCCACTTTGACTTCCGGATTACCAGAAAACATCTTGGAAAGCACATCCTTGCCAAGGTCAGTGACCATCTCTATAAACTCCACCGTTTCATTCTGCCGCCTGATGTCGCCGGTAAGAAAAAAGTGATTCGCCGGGTGCACCTTTCCAAGTTGCTCCGCCAGCGTCTTACCGATCACTTCAACCTCAGACCACAGATAAAACCCTTGATTCTGCTTAAAATAAACAATGTTCTGTAAAATGGTTTCCTGCGTTTTTGCACCAAATCCTTTTAACGCTACCAGGCGGTTCTCATTACATGCGTATTCCAGTTCACCTAAAGATTCTATGCCCAGTTCGCTCCATACAGTGCCGATCTTCTTTGGCCCCATTCCTTTTATTTGCAGCATATCGAGTATGCCAGGCGGTGTTCCCGCGATCAGTTCCTCAAGCTGCGGCAGTTTCCCGGTTGCCTGCAGTTCTCTTATCTTTTTGCCGGTCGACTCCCCTATTCCACGGATGCTGAACAATTCAGCATCATCCATTTCTGCGATTTCACCGGACAGTCGCTCAATATTAAAGGCAAGAATACTGTAAGATTTTGATTTAAAACTGTTCTCTCCATGTATATCCATGAGCTTGGAAAGAAGGGAAAAATTGTCGGCGATCTCGTAGTTGTTCATAAAATTCGGCTAAGGAAAAACCCGGCCAAATTTAAATGAAACTATCCAATAGCTATGGTAGTACTTGGGTAAAAAACAAGAAGAATACTATTTTCTGTTTGCTGAATGGCGCTTAATTTGGCTTTTCATGACGGTATAATTTCCGGACATTATCCCATCCCACAAGCCCTTATTCCCCTTAGATTTCCCCACCACTCTATTGTCCGAAGTAAGGTTTATGTCATAGCTGTCCATACTCACGATCTTATCCGGATCATTCTTTCTCACACCATGAAACTGAAGGCTTTTTGACGCTGGCGCGTAAGTTCCCTTTACATACTCCCTGGCAGTTGACTTCATCCTGGCGCTATAGTATCGGACAGTTGCGGATTTGACCCTAATTACGGACCACGTTATCACTCCATCAACATTATTACTTGTATCGATGGTGAGCTTTGCTTTGAACCCAAAATCGTTGCTGTTCCCTTTTTGTGTCCAATGTCCGGCCATACTGATGATCTGTTGGGCGCTAAGGCCTGTGCTTACAAGTACAACTATCAGTAACAGCAGCGAATTCTTTAACAAAACACTCCTCATGGTAACTATAAAGATATATACTCCTGGCAACTGACAACAGAAAAAACCTATAATATTGACCTATAGTCAATTATTATGCTATTTTTATTACAATGAATAAAATAACCGTTCACGCTCAGCTTTGTCTGTTCAGTTTCTTT
>CANJQU010000210.1 GCA_947476485.1 Chitinophagaceae bacterium | reverse complement strand
GTGCGGTTATGAGGTGATAGCCCGTAATGCCGACTGGAAGAACACCAATACGCTTTTTGTGAAGGATGTGCAGACCGTCCCAAACAGCTTCCTGGCCAATGGTATAGCCGGGGTAGGGTATTGCGCTATGGCTGACGAGCCGGAGCACAAGGACAACCGTATAGCGTTGGTGCAAAAAGGTATCGGCTATCTCAACAAGTCTCTTGCTATAAACCCGAAGTATGTGAATGGTTATTATAACCGCGCGCTGGCCTACAACATACTTGGTGATTACGATAAAGAGCTCGCCGATCTTGACTCGGTGAAAAGGTATAAGCCAGACTACCCCGACCTGACAGAGCAGTATGTGTACCTATACCACGACAAAGGAATGGCCTGCTGGAAAGCACACAACTTTGAGGGCGCGATCGCGGCATATAAAGAAGGCACCAGGCTGGCTCCCGGGGATACTGAAATGTGGTATATGCTAGGCATTGCTTATTACAGCGTTAAGGATTATCCTGCTGCTATGGCTGCCTGGGATATGACCCTGAAGCTAAACCCAAACCATACTGCTGCAAAGACCGCCTATGCGGCTGCCCAGAAATTCATGGCAGCGGGCAGGGAATAAGCATATGCCCGATGAAAATGCCCTCCCAAAAGGGTGTGCGGTAAAGAACATATTATCTATGTTCCATACCGCACACAAATGAATAGCTGTTTTAAGTTTCTGCTTTTAAATGGCGTATTATTCAACAATGAATTTAACGGTTGATACAGCAGCGTTATTCGCCATCCGGGCTACATACATGCCCGGAGCAAGGTTGAGGTTAGTAACCGAAACAGGGAATATTTCGCTGTTGACATTGCAGGTGCGGGTGTAGCGGGTAGCGCCGCTGATGTCTGTGATCGTCAGCTTGTAGTCGCCTGTGGTGGCTGTTAAGAAGCGGAAGGCGATGTTATTAGAAGTTGCTCTGCCCAACATTTGCAGCTCATTATTGTTGCCGGCTGTTACCGTGTTTACTGCCGTAGGAAGTGGTGTCCATGACAAGTTGAAATCATCGATTGTAGTGCTTGTGCGGTTGCCCGAGCCTGTGCTGGAGTCGAGTGTAACCAGTCTTATCCAAACAGGCTGCGCAACATCATCAAGCGCTGATCCGAAATCCACACTGATGGTGTTGTTAGTAAATGTGTTTCCGCCGGTAGTCATCGTTCCGGTAACACCTGCGGGAGTGAATACAGCAGGTGTAGCGCCAATACCATAGTCTACGATCCATGTTGTAACACGAGGCGAAGAAGTATCTAATGACTGGAGCTTAAACGTTGCTGTAAAACTCTTGAAGCCATTGGTATTAGCCAGTTGCAAAATCATTGCTGCGCCCGGATCGCTGTTAGGGAACAGATTGCTGGTTGGCACGACCTGGCGCACACCAAGTGCACGGTTGGTGGTGGTAACCTGTGTTGTTGAGTCAGAGCCCATGCCAATAACTGTTGCTGAAGGATAGTTTTTGAAACCACCGCGTGTGCTGTACCACGTGCCGTTACCAAAGGTGCCATAGGTGGGCGATGCAAAGAACGATCCCGGGATCAATTGTCCAAGGAAGTTTGCCTTTGCACTGTCTGCAAGGGTCCAGCCGGTGGGCAGGCCAGTGGCGAGGCCGTCGAAGTTTTGGGTGTACGAAGTGCCGGTCAGCGTCAATTGAGCATGAAGGGCAGGGGAGGCGATGATCATCGCGAAAAGTAACAATTTTTTCATATGCTTTATTTGTTTGGCAAATATACAAGCTTTATGCGCATCGTGCGTGTGCGCCTGGTTTGAACAAATTTATAGCGATGTGCGATGTGGATATCTACAGGATATCGTCCCCGGCGCAGTGCTCGTTATGCGGCTTAATACCCGGATGCAAAGAGTAAAATATGCGCGACCTAGTGTGTGCTGTACCAGATCAAGAGTAATTTTGTATATTACCATCTCAAAACAGTTAAAAATTACAGCATGAACTTTAAGTTTGGACGTCAGTTACTTACGCTCGCACTCAGCGTTGCGCTGTGTGATACGGTCAGCGGACAAGATGCATACCGGGTATATGTGGAACCCGACGGATGGTCGATAGGAACAAACTTCTGCAAGACCGACCTGCTGGCCACCGTAGGCCCGCAGAGTTTTTCTAACCTTTATACAAACAGCAAGTACCTGGACCATCCTACATTTCTTGGCGGGATGTTTGGCCGGTACACTATCCACCCGTGCCTTGCGCTGCGGCTGTCGGTGAACTATGGCACGCTGTATGCAACAGACAAAACCAACAAGGACCTGGCACTGAAGGACGAAACGCGCAGTAATGAATACTACCTGGCTTATGCCCGTAACCAGACCGTAAAATCAATAGTATGGGATAATGCACTGTACTTTGAACTGATGCCTAAAAGGCTGAACCCGGAAAGTAAGGGCGCCCACAAAAGAGGGCAGTACTATCTTGTTGCCGGGCTTTCTGCGCTTCATTTCCAACCATATGCAACTGTGGGAGACTCCAAGACATGGGTGAAGACCTATGACCTGCACCTGGAGGGCGAAGGGTGGGGCGGCAACTACCCGCCTAACTACAGCCGGTGGACGTGGGCCTATGCTTACGGCCTGGGATACAAATGGGATATTGGCCAGCATCTGAACCTTGGCTTTGAAGTTATGTTCCATAAAACCCACACCAGCTATATAGATGGAATGGGCGAGTCGAACTATGTGGACCCTAAGGCGTATGAGGTGCATTTGTCGCCTGAAAAGGCAGCGCTGGCCAACCAGATAGCGGATAAGCACTACATACTGGGGCTGGAGCCACAAGCAGCACCCGGCACGCCACGTGGGCTGGGACCAAATGGCAGCACACACTATGTGGACGCCTTTCTCACTTACGGTCTTACCTTTTACTACAAAATCAATTTAAGGAACAGGGAGTGGTGGCGGCCATAGCTCTATTATAGGTTCTTGTGCTTTACTCTGTTATTATTCCTCAGCGCAGGGTCTGATTCGGGGTAGTAGCGGATGATGTCTGACATTTTAAGGTGCTTTTCGTAATCGTCGAGGTCTTTGGGGTGGTTTATCCAGATGATGTTTCCTTCGCGGAAGGGCGCGGGGCGGACCTCTCCCCGGCCCTCTCCGAAGGAGAGGGAGGTGTCGCGCAAAGGTGGGATAGTGGTGGTGATAGTGTTGCTTAGGGTAGCTGGTTCTGTTTTGTTTTCAACCTGGGATGCCCCATTTTTGTCGGATATTTTTGCTGATGATATGGGGCATTTTGTTTCGCCGTTTATTGCGGTGGAAGCTACTACTGTGGCTGGTTTTGGAGGGTTTTTGGCTGATAATGCGGATGCCCCATTATTACCCAGTCCTTCGGTTTTCGGTTGGCAACCGGCTGTTTGGGCAGCATCTCCGGAGGGGCTTTTCTTAACAGGCACAAAACGAAGGCCATCGAAGACAAGTTCTTCGGGCTCTCCGGTTAATTCGTCTTCCAACTCTTTTGCGGCCACTTCCTGGTTTTTAATATTTTCCCGCATTTTGGCGTAGTTG
>CANJQU010000209.1 GCA_947476485.1 Chitinophagaceae bacterium | reverse complement strand
ACCGCATACAACCTTTATTGTTTGCTAACTACAACGGATGCCCGGTTACCATTGGGATCAGTGAGTTGAAGAATGTAGGAACCGGTGGGCAAACGATGAAGACTGACTGTTTCCTTTGCATAGGTTATGCTGCCAGAAACAACTTGTTGCCCGAGGGCGTTCAGCATCACAAAGCGCGAATTTGGCATTGCATTTTCGATCGTCAGATCGCTTTCTGCGGGGTTAGGGTAAACGAGCACATTGTTTGTTTGCTGCACAATAGAGGCTGACAGTGGCGGTGGCATAACATACGTACACGCAACGCTGTCTTCCATGTTATATCTTATGATGAACATTCCCTGATCGGGGCTGGAAGTGCTTTGGGTAATACCTCCCACAGCAATGATCTTATTCCCACAAACAACCTTCATATCATTCAGGAAGGTGCCAGATTGCCAGTGGGTATAGACACCAAAGTTAAAAGAATCAAGTCCGTAGCCATTAAATGCAGGATCTGGAGTGCCATCCTCATTCCACCTGCCCATGTAGGCACAGGCCGAATAACCGTTCATACCGTGCCCGGAAATAACCATTTTATTATCGGGCTGCACGATGAGGGAGGTCGCGTTATTGCTGCCATAACCGGGTATTGCCAGGCTATCATAGCCAGCCGGGAATATGGTCGAGTCAATCGAACCATCCGGATTCAATATGGTAAGTGAGGCCATTGCATCTTCCTTGCCCAGGATCACATATTTACCATCGGCCCTTGTTTTTATGTTTGTGGCGCCGTTTGATGAACCATAGGTCAGATTTACTACCCCGCTATCTCCAAAAGCATAATCCCGTGCTCCCGACGAATCCACCCGTACTACCTGCACATACGTATGAAAACCTGCGATGGGCCGTATATTTGTCCCAATGGCAGTTATGTTACCCATATCGTCAATACTTATGTCACGCGGATTGTTGTCCCAAACATTTTGGTATACCCCATTCAGCGTAGTTATGCCGCCTGTGCCAAAAGTATGATCAAGTGTACCATCGCTGTTAAATCGAATCAAAAGCGGGTAGACAGTTGCGCCCCCGGCCTGCCCGAAACCCGAAACGATAAATTTGCCACCAGGCAATAGCTTAATATGCGAGAGGTGGGAATAAGTAAGTGTTGCCGGGTAACCGCCTACCACACGGTCGGACTGCATAATCCCGCAATCCCCGAAAGTGCTGTCGGCTGTTCCGTTACTGTTGAACCTGAATATCTCCATATTTGTATTACCACATAAAGCACCGTAGCAATAGGTGCCATAACCTACGCCCAGGATCTTACCATCGGGCTGAATTGCAAGATCGGTAACCACATTATCGGTGCCTGAATGCACAACACAAATCCCCAGATTCAACATCGCCCGGCCATAGGGGCCGAAGGTTGTATCTATGGTCCCATCTTCATTGTATCTGCAAAGCGTAACCGCCAAATGCTCATTTACACCGACAATCAGCTTGCCATCCGGCTGTTGTAAAAAACAATTTGCCTGCGGCCAGGTTGCCCCTGCAGTATACCCGATACTTGCAAAGGTGCTGTCAAAATCCTGTGCGTTTGCGATCAGACTTCCAAATATTAAGGCTATAGTAAACAATTTTTTCATGAGTATCTGATTAGATGTAGACTAATTAAGACATAAAGAAAAGAGAATTAGTTGGGAACAGAAAAGAAAAAGGCCTTTCCGGGTGGTCAATCAAATCAAGGTTCTGTTACATTAAGCCATTACCTTTGTGCTCCAAATTTAATTTATGGGCAAAATAGCCATCAATATAGCCACCGGTAGCATTCAGCAGGAGGAAATAATAGTAGGAATAGACCTGGGTACCACCAACAGCTTGATCGCTATTGTACGTGGAGATACGCACGAACCGATCGCGCTGAAAGAAATAGACGGACTGGCCCTTGTGCCATCTATCGTGCATTTTGACGAATATGGCAATACAACTGTAGGCAATCCTGCCAAAGAATTATTGATTGCTGAGCCTGAACGTACCATTTATTCGGTAAAACGACTAATGGGAAAATCATATAACGATGTGGGGAGAGATGCAGGGTTCTTTGCGTACCATATCATCGATGATAATACAGATGCGCTTGTGAAAATACAGGTGGGACAGAAGTTCTATTCGCCAATAGAATTGTCCTCCTACATCCTGAAAGAACTTAAAAAACGTGCGGAGCATATATTAAAGGCCTCCATCAGCAAAGCCGTGATCACAGTACCTGCCTACTTTAACGATGCGCAGCGCCAGGCTACGCGCGATGCGGGCAGGCTTGCCGGACTGGATGTATTGCGCATCATCAATGAGCCCACTGCAGCAAGCCTTGCTTACGGCCTGGGTTCGAAAAAAGGAGAGGAAAAGACCATAGCGGTATACGACCTCGGTGGCGGCACATTCGACATTTCTATACTCACCATCAGCAACGGTATATTTGAAGTACTGTCTACTCACGGTGATACATACCTGGGCGGTGATGATATGGATAATCTGCTGGTGAGGTTCTGGCAGGAAGATGGCGGCGAAGGCAGCACAGACCCCGGCTTTGGCAGCTCAATAGATAAAACGGTAATGCAGCAACTGCGGGTAACTGCGGAGAAGGCAAAGATCCATCTTTCGAACCACGATATATTTGAGGGCGAGATAAATGGCAAGCAGGTGCGTATCACAAAACAAGAGTTCAATGATCTTGTACAGCCACTCATTGACCGAACGATAACCGCATGCAGCAGCGCACTGAAAGATGCCGGCCTTACCATTCAGCAAATAGATGCGGTGGTGATGGTAGGTGGTTCTACACGGGTGCCGCTGGTGAAAGAAAGCGTAAGCAAGTTCTTTGGCAAGGCGGTACATGACGAACTTAACCCCGATGAAGTGGTAGCGCTGGGCGCAGCAGTACAGGCAGATATACTTGCCGGCAACAACACCGAAATGTTGCTACTGGACGTTACACCACTCTCTCTTGGCATAGAGACCATGGGCGGGCTGATGGATGTGCTGATACCCCGAAATTCAAAAATACCGGTAAAGGCAAGCCGCCAATACACAACCCAGAAAGATGGACAAGGAGGTATGCGCATATCGGTGTTCCAGGGTGAGCGCGACCTGGTGCAGGACAACAGGAAGCTGGCTGAATTCAATCTCACTGGGATACCGGGAATGCCGGCAGGTATGCCCAAGGTGGAAGTATCCTTTCTTATTGATGCAGACGGCATACTGAAAGTAAGCGCCACAGAGCTACGCAGCGGGACAGCACAAAGCATAGATGTGAAACCACAGTATGGCCTCACCGATGAAGAGGTGGAAAAAATGCTGCTTGATTCACTGACGCATGCCAAGGACGATATTAAAACAAGAGCATTGGTAGAAGCCAGTACAGAAGCACAGCAAATGCTGGATACCACAGAGAAATTCCTTACCAAGTATCGCGCGGCACTGACTGATGAAGAAGTAAAATTGACCAATGAGCGCATGCAAATACTTCGCGACGCAATTGATTCAAAAGACAAAGACCGCATACAGCATGAGACAGAAATACTCAATGATGCTTCCCGCCCATATGCAGAGCGTGTGATGGAGGGGGCATTGAAGGATGCGATGAAGGGGAAGAAGATAATATAAGATAACCATGGGTTTAGTATT
>CANJQU010000208.1 GCA_947476485.1 Chitinophagaceae bacterium | reverse complement strand
CCTTATTCCACACGGGTTCGCGCATGGTTATGCAGTGCTTACGGACACTGCGGAGGTATTCTATAAGTGCGATAATTTCTACGACAAATCAGCAGAGGGCGGTATCTATTTCAATGATCCCGAACTGGCTATCGACTGGAAGATCAACATCAGCGATGCCATTATCTCTGAGAAAGATCAGAAGCAGCCGATGTTCAAGGATGCGGTGAATTTGTTTTAAGTCCAAAGTTAAAAGGCAAAACCCAAAAGTGAGTATAAGCACTTTTGGGTTTTGTTTTTTTTGTGTAGTTAAATACACTTATTCTTTTTGATTTTTTTGATTTAACTCTTCATATTCACGAACGACAGTGGCAATTCTATAGGTGAAGTGCGGCAGAGCTGTATCACATCCTGCAGATCATCAATTTTCTTTGCGGTAACGCGAATGATGTCGTCCATTATTGCGGCCTGCACTTTCAGACCGCTGTCCTTTATCAGTTTCACGATCTTCTTGGCATTGTCCTTGTCCACACCATTCTTTATCGGCACTTTCTTACGGATATACTTGCCATTGGCAGATGGTTCTTTGGTCATGTCAAAGCTCTTGGCATCAAGCCCCTGGCGCATGGCCTTGGTGAGCAGCACATCTTCCAGCTGCGTCAGCTTCATATCGCTTTCTACTTCTATCGAGATCACCATCTCCTTTTTATCCAGCTCAAACTGCACATGAGTGCCCTTAAAATCAAAGCGGTTGTCGATCTCTTTCTTGGCGATGTTGATGGCGTTGTCCAGTGTCTGGAGGTCTACCTTGGCGGATATGTCGAATGATGGCATGGTGTGATTTTTTAATTCAGGCATCTAAATTACACATTCAAAAGCAGAATGCAAATATGAGTAGTTTGTGTACCATACTTCGTGCCTTTCCCTGAAGCACTATTTCAGGTTCTGATCGAAGTAATCCGTGATCTTCTGCATCAGGTGCACACGGTCTTTGCCGCGCACATTGTGTTCGTAGCCAGGATATACAAAGTAGTCTACCTGTATGCCTTCGTCTACACTTTTCTTCAGGAAGTTTACACTGTGCTGCCACACCACTGTGTTGTCGTTAGTGCCGTGAATGAGCATCAGCTTGCCTTTTAGATTCTTTACCTTGTCGAGCAGGTTGGCGGCTGCATAACCATCCGGATTGTCCTGTGGGCGGTCCATATAGCGCTCTGTGTACATTACTTCATACATTTTCCAGTCCATCACCGGTCCACCCGCTATTGCACATTTGAACACGCCCGGATGTTTCAGCATTAATGACGTTGTCATAAAACCGCCATAGCTCCACCCGTGAATGCCCATCCTGTTGCCATCTACGTAGGGTAGGCGTTTCAGGAAATTCACGCCGTGTAGCTGGTCTTCCATTTCCACATCGCCCAGGTGCCTGAATGTAGCCTGCTCAAATGCAAGACCACGGTTCCAGCTCCCGCGACCGTCCATCGTAAACACGATGTAGCCATGCTGTGCCATGTATTCATACCAGAGGTTGCCGCTCTCCGGGAAGGTATTGTGCAGCAATTGCACATTTGGTCCGTTGTATAAATAGACAATGGTGGGGTAGAGTTTTGTACTGTCAAAATCCGGCGGCAGTATCAGTTTGCCATAGAGTGGTAAAGCGCCGTCTGCTGTGTTTATGTTTAGCGTGATATTTCTCACTTGTGCGCGGTTGTATGTTATCAGTGGATCAGGGGCGCTGAGCAACTTGTCGGAGAATGATCCGCTGGTGCTGTAGATCGCGCAATTTCGTGGAATGCCTTGTCCGCTATATGAATCGTATACATACTTGCCATCTTCACTGCACAAAGCAGTGTGCATACCAGCATCTTTATCTAACCGGCTGACTTTTCCGCTCTCAAGGCTCACGGTATAGATGTGTTTTTCGAGCGGCGACTCTTTTGATGTAGTAATTATGGCTTCCTTATTCTTCATATTGAAACCGGCAATGTCATTCACCACCCAGTTGCCTTTCGTGAGCTGGCGTACCAGTGCTCCGTCTGTTTTATAGAGGTATAAGTGATCATAACCATCACGCTCGGTCCACCAGATAAATTCATCATTTTTTCCGGGAATAAACGTAAGGCTGTGCGTAGGGTGCACATACTTAGGGTTTGTTTCCTCAAATAATGTCTTTATCATTTCACCCGATTTTGCATCGTATTTATTCAGCCACAAATGGTTCTGGTCGCGGTTAAGAATTGCTATGAATATGAAAGCCTCATCTGGGCTCCAGGTAACGCTGGTGAGGTAGTGATCTTTCTCATCAGTCCCGGTTTTCATAACTACTGTTTTTTTAGTGGCGGGATCATACACACAAAGCGCCACCTGGTGCGATGTACCACCGGCCATCGGGTATTTTATTATGTCAACAATAGCCGGAACGGTATCCCAATGCGGAATTGGGTAGTCGCGTACCATTGTCTGGTCCATGCGGTAATAAGCCAGGTAGGTGCCTTTAGGAGAAAAGAAAATGCCATGATCAATTCCGAATTCATCGCGGTGCACAGATTTTCCGCAAACAATGTTCTTGTCCGTTTCATTGGTCGCCTGTACCGCGCCGTTGTCATACATCCATAAGTTGTTATCGATGGTATATGCGATCCTCCTGTTTTTGCTTACTGTTACATTATCGGCATTGTCGGGTAGGGTAGTCCACTTGGTCCAGCTCCACTTATTGTCGTCCAGTTTCCCGGTTATCAGGTCCTTACCATTTTGAAAATATGCATTATCCTTATCCAGCCATTTCAACGCAGGCAGGCTGCTTTTAGCCGTTTTGCCGGGATAGTCGCCGGGTTCTACATTTGCAGTGGCAGGTGCACTTTGTTTTGTGTAGTCAGTATATGTCCAGATATCTGCACTGTCTTTTTTATCCGCCCGCCAAAAACGTTCTGTTCCGGGCTGCCATGAGAATCCTTTAATGTTTTTTGGCGCGAGGGTAGTGGTCATACCATTTGTTGCCTCAGCCATGGTGAAGTTTTTTTTCTGTGCAAATGCATGCATACAGCTCATTAATGCAGCTGCCAGCAGGCATGCTTTCTTATTAAAATCCATAAAACGATTTGAGCGGCAAACTTAATTGAAATTTTTGGTTAGTTGGGTGTAATAATGGATAGTGAGTTAGCAATTGGTGCATTTGTTATTGCACCAACTCAAGTGCATACTCAGTAAAATACTTTTTCCAGGCGCTAACGCTAAAGTAAAACCCGAAGACATCCAATTCATCGAGATTACGGTTATAGTGTGCAGAACACCTGTCCATCTCTATATAGAATTGATCCTTGCATAAACTGAATTTTAAAAACGAGAAGTCTTTCTTTTCATCCAGCAGGCAATCCTGGTAAAGCCGTTTCATATCCAGGTAGTATGCGGGATCCTCCTCGTTTTTCCATGGCTCTTCTGTTTTTAATGTGTCATTAATCCTTGCTATTTTCCGGGTAAGGATAGACTTCTTATTTTCATTGAGTGAGTCCATCAGCACCTGTTTGAATTCAGGTTTTATTAGCGTGTCCAGCCACAGCCTGTTTCCGTTCCTGATGTCGAATGTGTAGTATATTGTATAGTCTTCGCAATATGCATCGCAGCCGGTGGCAGATATGGCTAAGGAAAGCAGGCGGCCCTTGTTGCACCTTGTCTCAAATGCAATGTTGTTCCATGGAGGGTGGGTGT
>CANJQU010000207.1 GCA_947476485.1 Chitinophagaceae bacterium | reverse complement strand
GTTCTTTGACCTGATGGAGAAAAAATAGCAAGTAACTAACTAAGTCAACCTAATAAATAAGCCCCGCAGCGAAACTGCGGGGCTGTCTTATTTTCCATCTATCGATTGTTGTTACCTACGTCCCGGCATCATGCCCGGCATGCCCATTCCGCCGCCCTTCATTTTGTTCATGTGAGACATCATCTGCTTCATCTGGTCAAACTGCTTCATGAACGCGTTTACCTCGTTTATATCCTTGCCGCTGCCTTTGGCTATACGCTTGCGTCGGCTGCCGTCTATCACATCGGGATTGGTGCGCTCGTACGGCGTCATAGAGTTGATCATCGCTTCAATGCCTTTAAACGCATCGTCTGATATGTCTATTTCCTTTATCGCCTTACCTACACCCGGTATCATCGCCAGCAGGTCCTTGATGTTGCCCATCTTCTTGATCTGGCCCAACTGCTCTTTAAAATCTTCAAAGTCGAACTTGTTGGCACGTATCTTCTTCTCCAGCTTCTTTGCCTGCACCTCATCAAACTGGGCCTGTGCACGCTCCACAAGGGTAGTGATGTCTCCCATCCCCAGTATACGCTGCGCCATACGCTCGGGGTAGAAGATGTCCAGTGCGTCCATCTTTTCGCCCATGCTCACAAATTTGATGGGCTTGTCCACCGTGTAGCGGATAGACAACGCAGCGCCGCCCCTTGTATCGCCGTCCAGCTTGGTAAGCACTACGCCGGTGAAGTCAAGCCGGTCGTTGAACGCTTTGGCGGTATTTACAGCATCCTGGCCGGTCATTGAGTCCACCACAAAGAGTATTTCCTGTGGGTTCACTGCCGCCTTGATATTAGCCACCTCCTGCATCATCACCTCATCAATAGCCAGGCGGCCTGCCGTATCTATGATCACTATATTGTTGCCATTCTGTTTGGCGTATGCAATGGCATTAAGTGCTATCGATACTGCATCTTTGTTCTCAAGCTCCAGGAAGACAGGCACTTTGATCTGTTCTCCAAGCACGCGCAATTGCTCCATCGCCGCCGGGCGGTAGATGTCGGCGGCTACCAGCAACGGCTGGCGGCCTTTTTTGCTTTTCAGGAAGTTAGCCAGTTTGCCGGAAAAGGTGGTTTTACCAGAGCCCTGCAATCCTGCGATCAATATTACAGTTGGCTTGCCGGTGAGGTCCAGTTCTTCTTCGCGGCCACCCATCAATTCAGCCAGCTCATCCTTCACTATTTTCACCATCAGTTGGCCGGGGCTTACTGCTGTAAGCACTTTTTCGCCCATGGCCTTTTCCTTCACTTTGTCAGTGAGCTCCTTGGCTATTTTGTAATTCACATCCGCATCCACCAGCGCGCGGCGAATGTCTTTTACGGTTGCGGCTACGTTTATCTCATTGATCCTGCCTTCGCCCTTTAGCTGCTTAAACGCGGCTTCGAGCCGCTCACTCAGATTATCAAACATAGTATTTTAAAATGGGGACGAAGTTAAGTTAAGTTAGAAATATATCCCGCCATGTTCATGGGTATTTTTTACAGCGATGATTAAAGTAATTTCAGCCTGCGGGTTGTAATTGCCGTCATAGGATTTGAAGATTTAGCAGTGCTCGATCTAACCTCTTTGGCGGGATAAACCGTTGATTACTGTTAATTAAAATGGCGAAAATAGGCTTAATATAACCAGCTTTTTGACTGATTTCAATGTTTTTATTTCGTAAATAATTGTAAATCAATTATTTAAAATATTTTTTGTTAAACGTGTGCTATTCAATAACAAAATTCCTATTTTTACTACTCTTAAACTTAAAACCATGAAAACAATCACACTTGAAATCGACAACGAGGCCAGCTACATCTTTGATGACCTTAGTGTCGAAACTAAAAAACAGTTCATTTCAGAAGTAAGCCAGTTACTCAAAGATACTGCACACTCCGAACGCTCAGCAAAGCTGAAAAAGCTGGTCCACGAAATAAATACACGGAAAGATTGCGCCAATCTGAATGCTGAGGTCTTGCTGGAACTATTACCAATAGATTAGCAATACCTGGCCAGGGATAACTAATGATTTTACGGTTTGGGAAAAGTAAGCAGGTATGACGAACCTATGGATACCTCTGGTTTGGCGATAATAGTGCCGTCCAGTTTTTCCACAAGTCTTCGTGCAACGGCGAGGTCAACTCCCATGCTTTCCTTGTCGTTGACTTTAACGTTCAGTTTTTCAAACAAACCGAAGATACGTTCCCGGTCTTCTGGAGCAACGGAATGCCCGCTATCCCTGAATTCTAATGTGCAGGACGTATCGTCTTCGCGGAATGCAATATCTATGCTCAGTGGTTCAGCGCTTCTGTTCCTGATGGCGTTAGATAACAAGTGTAATAGTATTTGCCTGAAAGCCGTGCGGGAAGTAAAAAAGTTTTTTTCACCTTTTGGGTAGTTGATTCGGGTATTTTCAGGCAGGTCGAGCGATTCGGTTACGTCCTCTATTATAGCCGGTAGGCTAACCATTTCCTTTGGCTCAGGGATCATCTGCGATGTCCTGGTATAGGTGAGCACTGCTCCTACCAGGTCAGACAAATAGAGCGAAGCATCTCCAAGATAATCGACATATTCTTTGCAATCCTCATCAAACTGGGGTGCATAATCTTCCTTGAGCAGATGTGAGATCGAAATAATGTTATTCAGCGGACTTTTCAGATCGTGAGAGGCAAGGCGGGCGATCTTGCCCAGATCGGCATATGCCATATCAGATTCGGCCTGTTTCCTTTTTAATTGAGCGGCGCAATCTCTGAACTCCATCCGGGAAACGATCTGCCTCGCGAGCGCTTGTAATGCTTTGGCCTGAGCGGCAGATACCTTGCATGGCGCAGTACCGAGTATGCAAAGCGTGCCGATATTTAACCCGCTGGAATCTATTAATTTAACTCCTATATAAGACTTGGCCGACAATCCTGGTCCGGAGAGCTGACTATCATTGCTAAGTTCCGGCACCACAAAAACTTCGTTGTCATTTGCCGCCGTATTATTTATAAGCGGCAGGTGTTCTTCAATTCCCGAGGAAGCAATGCTGCTTACCGACCGGGACCATTTATTATTTGCGCCGATAATACTCACGAGTGATGTATTGCAGAGCTGTGACACGATATCTACAACGTCATTAAAATCGGCGTCCGGTAATGTTTCAGGGATGCTATTTTTCTGCGGGGCTAACAAAATATCCTGTCCGTTATGAGGAGCCGGGGCAATTTTCATGAATACTTTAGGTGTTACGGGCGTAAAGATAGTTTTTTGGCGCCAATATTTCACATATAGGCACAATTTAAACTGGCCTTTATTGAATATGTTTTCGTTAAGAAAAGCGTTAGTTCAATGCTAATCCGAATTTTAGGCCTACGGCATTCAACTCATCGATCACGCTGTCGACAACTGGAATGCCACCAGCCATTCTTTCGGCTTCCATTTCTCTTTCAGGGTCTCCCGGTATGAGTACTTTGTTTAATTCGTTTGTCGGTTGGGCATTTCTGAAGCGGGTTATCCAGTTGTCCATATGGTCTTTGAACTCATCTGTAGTACGAAAAGCATCAACGCGCATGGCGCCAAAAAAGTGGCCCAGCCCTGTCCCCGGCATGTTTTCAGGCATTGGCACATAGGCAGGGAAGGGTGGTACCCATGGCCCATAACTGGCACCGCTCAGCACAGCAGAGAAAATATCTACAATGCTTCCCAGGGCATAGCCTTTGTGGCTGCCATGCTCCCTGTCGCTGCCCAGCGGTAGCATCGAACCGCCCTTCTTCAAAATATTAGCATCGGTGGAATCTGTTCC
>CANJQU010000206.1 GCA_947476485.1 Chitinophagaceae bacterium | reverse complement strand
TCTCGTCTGTACTGTTGGAGCCCCCGTTTACCTCGCGCGGCGGACTAAAGTGGTTAGCCGGGTTATTGGCCGTATTGTCGAAAGTGGCAAAGATCTTCAGGATAGAACCTTGCGGTATTTTGATGATAGATAGCGGCTTGTAAAACTCCTGCCATCTGAAGTCCCACTGTTTTATCCATACCAGCGGTATAGTGTCGTTCGCAGGGGTTATGGCGAAAGCCTTCATTTCTTTGCCAAGGTAGTGCATGTGTGGATTAAGGGCCAAATAAGACAGGTCGCGTGTGATCTCCGTGGTTACAACAAAGCTTTTTACAGAGTCGGGTGGCAGCGTGAGCTTGGGTTCCGGCTCTGCAATACCACCACCACTGCCGATGTTGAAGCTCTCTATCATGTGTGTCACTGTCTTATCTGTAAAAAAAATATTGACAGACGATTGGTCGTGCCGTTCTATAGCTGTAGGGCCATAATGTAACTGCATGATGACAATGCCCCTGGATGGCAGCCTGAAACCAAAACCCGGCGGCCACGTGCGTGCCGAGGCACCCGGCACCCAGCCATCATAATATAAGGGCTGTACTTTTGGAAAAAATGCCGGGTATTGAAAGCCTTCTCCGAAAGAAACCGAAGCTAAAGCGTTTAGCAACAAATCGTACGGTGAAGGTTCGTTAGGTAGCAATAGTGGCGAGGGCAGGAACTCTTGCTGCTGCTGCTGGTAGAAGCGGTCATATTCACTTTCCTCGGGAAATACCCAGGTGTTGCTGTGATGCACCGCGCGTGGATCACCGGGTACAAACTCAAACGCGACAACATTCGTATCGCTGGGTATGGTGTAGTGCATCACAAAATACGCTACAGTATCCTGGTTTATGCCCGGAACTGTGAACTGTTCGGAAGCCTTTAAGATAAGATCCGGTTTTCCAAGGTTTGAATTGGTATTCAAAGTTGGCACATCACCCGCAGGGGCATCACCGGCAGGAGCGCCATTCTGGATCCATTGGGCTATCTGTTCGATCTCAGATGCCGTCAGAATACGCTGGTCAACAAACTTGCGGTAAGCGGTGTCGGCCTTCCACGGTGGCATATAGCCGGTACCTGTGGCATATTTTATTGTGGTAGCGTGTTTTACCACATCGTTGTAAGTTACTAACGGGAACGGTGCGCTCTGGCCCTGCCTGTGGCAGCTCACACAATTCTTAAGCATGATAGGCCGTATATCTTTGTAAAAGGTGAGCTTGCCTTGGCCATTGGCCGATTGCAAAAGGAATAAAGTGAAGGAAATAACACAGGCAAGTCTTTTGACGCTATTCATGCTTATCCTTTTTAAACTCGATAAAGCACCCCACCGGCACAGTGCGCTTTACAGCAAGGGGTTTCCCATGAATGACTGCTGAGATTGCGTTGTTAAGATAGGCCGTAACTGGTCCCCCATTCCTTTTGCCGAGCCCAATATAGGAATTGTCTATGGCGCCGGAATAGACGATATGACAAGCACTGTCGATCACGATAACTTCCGGTGTCACTGTAGCATTCAGCAGTGTTGCCAGTGCATTGGCTGTGTCCATCAGCACAGGAAAACTTAGGTGGTATGCTGTAGCGAAGGCAGATACCTCTTCGCGGTTATACAGTGAGCCCGGGATGACCCCGTAAAAATGTATGTTTGCCCCTGGAAGCGCATTATACAGCTTGTTAACAGCTGCAGTGCATTGCTGCGATATAGGACATTCCGGCGCGAGGAATATAAATACTGTGGCCTTTGCGTTGCCCGCAGAGCCCAGGTTTACTAAAGATCCGGAAGCTGTCGAAAAGCTCAGTTTTGTTACCTGCCCTTGGGTATCCGTTCCCGGAGGGGTATAGGTAAAACCACAGCACATCAGCAACACCATTGCAAAAATAAAATTGAGCCTGGGAACCATAACTGGTAGTTTTGGAGTGGTTATTTCTTCTTGTGTTTACCCATATACCTGTTGCCGGCCCAATAGCCTTTCTTAACCACCTTGCCTTTGACGTTGTAGCATTTGCCGTATCCGCTGAACATGTTGTAGCTGAAACTGCCGGTATATTTTACTACATTCTTCATGGCTGCCGGCTGCTGACCATTGGGCCACGTGTAAGTCCCCTGCCCAGTCATCTTGTCGTCCTGCCACATGCCATCGTAGGTTTCTCCGGTCGTCCAGGTAACAGTGCCCAGGCCCTGCCGCTGACCGGCTCTCCATGTCCCCGTATAGGTGCCATTACCATCGGTAAATGTGCCATGGCCGTCCTTCATGTTTATTCGCCACTCACCTTTGTAAATTTCACCCCCTGGTTTCTCTTCAGTGCCTTGGCCGCTTCTCTGATCATCTTTATATTCACCGGTATATCCGCACACATAACTACCATCCTTCCAGTAACCATCCTTTATCGGCCTTCCATTTGAACTATATAGTTTTCCTGTTCCCTGTCTTTTGTCGTAGCTCCATGCACCCTCATATTTCTCACCGTTCGCATAGATCATGGTACCCTGGCCGTCTCTTTTGTCGGCTACCCAGTGGCCGGTGTATTTTTCACCATCGGCATAGGTAGTAGTACCTTCGCCGCTTTTACTCCATCCGCTTACACTTCCCTGATATTTATTACCATTTGGTGAGACGATTACACCGCTGATATATGGCTGACCACTCTTATGGGAGCCCGTAAATACATCGCCATTAGCGTTAGTGAGCGTACCGTTGAGTACGGGCGGCTCAGGTGGTGCATAGTAAGAAGGTGTGTACGAAGGCTTATATGGCGGAGTATATGAGCTTTTGTCCGGTGTGTAAGAAGATTTGTATGGAGGGGTATATGAGCTTTTGTCTGGCGTGTATGAGCGCTCATAAGAAGACTTATAAGGTGTGGAAGGAGTATAGGACGGCGTATAGGACGATTTATATGGCGCCGGCGTGTAAGCAGGTGGCTTGTAGGGCGGATAGTAAACTGGCTTCTGCGGAGCAGTATACTGATAATAGGAGTTGTAAGTATTCTTATACTGCGCTGATACCTGGATAGCGGAAAGCAACAAACAGACAGTCACTGATGGGACTAGATATTTTCTCATAAATCGTTTTTTGCACGCTTAAAAAATATGGCCGATGCTAAGTTTCAGCAGATTGGTTTTGACATCCGAAGGATTGTCGAAACCGTAGCGGTTATAAGTATGGCTCAATAGGGTATAAGAGAGCCCGAGGTACATTTTCCGGTGCGTATATTTGAAATCGTAGGATTGCTTTCCGCCAAAGGTTACCTCTCCGGTGAAATGTGAATAGCGTAGCCGCAGCTTAGAGTAATTCTTTGTATCGGGTGTAAGCGATGAGTGGACATAGGGATAGTAGGTGTAACCGATATCGGCACTATTGGTGATCCTGACCACGATCGCCAGTCCTGCCTCATAATTGAAGAACGATTTGAAAGTGCCGGCGGGCGAGGTTTTGGCTGTTGCATAGGTAGATGAGTCGCTGTTGGCCGAGCCGCTCTTAAGGCCTAGTTCATATGTATCCTGGAACCCAAACTTTACCCGCTTGTTTTTTTTGTATGACCTTGCCCAGAAATAGTTACTGAGGATGCTTTCCTGGAATTGAAACAAGGCATACTGACCTCCTGTGCTTTGTGTAGCGGGCTGAGGCAGGGTCGTGTTTTCCCTGGCTACCCTGTCGGTATTACCAACTCCGATATTAATATCAAACAATCCCATTTTACGCCCGGAACCCATACTTTTTGCCGCTTTTTTGGGTTTCTTCAATGTTGAGGTCGACATATCGGGCTTTTGCAGGCTTTGCGCCATGAGACCCGGTAGGGATAGAAAAATAGCGCAGAACGTTAATTTTAATTTCATGGCAGGTGTGCT
>CANJQU010000205.1 GCA_947476485.1 Chitinophagaceae bacterium | reverse complement strand
GCAAAGGAACATTGTATTGTTTGTCATCATAGCCTTGTTCCTCGCAGCCGGTGCAATTGCCTACCTGGCATACAACAGGCGTAAACTGAAGGAGCAAACAGCGAGACAACTGGAGATCAACAGGCAACAGTCGGTGATAGCGCGGGAGGTGTTCAATGCGGAAGAGAATGAACGGAAGCGCATAGCTGCCGACCTGCATGATGGGGTAGGGCAGTTGCTTTCAGCAGCGTTGCTCAATCTCAATGGTTATTTCAAAAAGAAGAATATTGATAAGCAAACTGATGTGCAGGCGGGGCAGATCGTTTCCTTAGTTACGGAGAGCTATGATGAGCTACGCTCTATATCTCACCAGATGATGCCCAATGCGCTTCAGAAAACAGGGCTTTCGGCGGCGGTCCGGGAGCTGATCTCTAAAATCGGCAGTGACACACTTGCAGCAAACCTGGAGATAACAGGCTTTGATGGCAGGATCAATCCTGAGGTGGAGACGGTAGTGTACCGGGTGATACAGGAATGTATCGCGAATGTGCTGAAGCACTCAGGTGCTACGAGGATAGACATACAGATACTGAATGATGAAGACGGAATTTCTGCAACGATAGAGGATAACGGAAAGGGCTTTGATGCAGGGTCGCGCCATGAAGGAATTGGCCTTAAGAATATGCAGACCCGGGTCAGGTTTCAGAATGGCACGCTAGACATTAATTCTCATCCGGGAAAAGGCACGCTTGTTGCTATTCATATCCCCGTTTAGCGGGCTCTATCCGTGGAAATACGGATAAGAAAATGCGTATTCTCATGGATTGATATGCAGCGGCCGCGGTGCTAGCTTTGTTGCAAATTCAATATCATGAAAAAGCTAGCAGCAGTTATTTTCGCAATGTTCCTGACTGCAAATGCGAATTCGCAGACCGTGCTGGCTGGTGGCTTTGGTACGGATGGACTTGGCGTAATAAACGGGAATACTTACTCCAAGACGGGCACGCTTGGCAGTGGCGGTTTTCCATTCGTTTCCGCATCAAAAGACGGCTCAACATTTTATGCTTCATCACCATCAACGAGCAAGTTGTATTTTATCAATGTAGCCACAATGACGTTCACAGACTCGATGAGTATTTATGTGAGAAACCTGGCGTCTTCCAATGAACCAAATATCCTTTTTGCGCTGACGACCAAGGCGCTCTGTCGCATCAATACAGCAACCAAGTCGGTAGTAGACAGTATTGTGCTTGGCGCACCGTGGCAAGTGGAAGAGCGACCCAACAGCAAGGAGGTATGGGTGTCTGACAGCGGCAAAATGCATGTTGTGGATTATACAACTTCACTTTCTGCAACGACGATCAACTTTACCTCCTCTCCATATGACTATGGCGGGGCTAAATTTTCGACGGGTGGCAGCATGGCGTTTAAAGGGGCATCGGTAGCGAAGAAGATATACAAAATCAACGCGCTAACACATGCTATTGTTGACTCTGTCACTACTTCTCCTTCGGGCTACAGTAATATGGTGGTAAGTCATGACAGCAGTAAACTGTTTGTTTGTGACCCTAATACTTTAAAGGTGCGCGTGTTTAATACTTCAGACCTTAGTGTAGCAGACTCTATAGATTGCGGGGTATTGACGCCTATTAATATTTATCGCCATCCGGACAGGAATGAAATATGGGTAGTGCACCATTTCAGTGATTCGATTTCGGTTTATAACGAAAATACAGGAGCCTTGATCGCAGCATTTGATGCGGCAGGAAGCCCATGGTATATTGCGTTTGCAGACGGTGGCCCAACTTCAATTGATCACAATGGTAGTGCGCAGGCACTGCGTATATACCCGAATCCTGTGAACGATTGGTTATCCATTGAAGGTATGCGGAATGGGTCTACGGTATCTGCATTTGGTCTCAATGGTTCAAAGATGGCTTCATGGATAAGTACGGGGCAAGTATTCGATGTTCATTCATTTAAACCCGGGATCTATTTTCTGACGATAAACGATAAAGAGGGCAAACTCATTGCAGAGACGCAATTTGTAAAACTATAGAAGCATAGTTCTTGCCGGTTCAATGTCATTTGGAAAACCGATGAAAGACAGGATGGGGTGGCGCAATCAATGCAACGGAAAAGGAATAAATTGAAAATATTGTAGCTTCTTCGTGCTACACACTATTTCACCATGAAAAATTGGCGGGGCTTGCCCCGCTTTTTTATTTTTATCGCTTTTGGTTTGTTTACCTTTGAAGCCATTTGGTACATTTTTGATGGTCAGGATTTTCTTTTTTTTGTTTTGTTTCATTGGCTGCGCGCATCAGTTAAGCGCACAGTTCTTTCCAAAAGAGGGAGCGCAACTCTGTTACCGGCTCATAGGGTTTTCATTTCCGGCTGAGGCAGGGGTTACTGACTACAAGATCGAAGTTGCTATTGGATCTTTTGCATCAGCTGCCGATTTTGAGCAGCACATAACAACATCGGTATCCGGCAAAAAAAACAGAATTATAGCCGAAATGCCTTATTTCGGATCAGTATACACGTGGCGAACAACGTCGTATTCCGGAAGCAAGATCAAATCCAGAAGCCAGTTGCGCCATTTCAATATTAAGATAACACCCGATGTTGATACAAATATCACCCGGTTGCGTATCATAAAGCCAGGGAAAAAGCACCTGGATGGCTATGTATTTATTGACGGTGCCAGAGCGCTCTACGATATGAATGGGAAGCCTGTATGGTTTCTGCCCGGGACTGATAGTAAAGCCAGTCGTAAGGCTACCCCACGGGATATGAAAGCTACACGGCAGGGGACCATTACGTTTATTACCAATGGGGATGTTTATGAAGTTACGTATGGGGGCAACATAAGATGGCAAAGCAATATAAACAATCCCGGTTTTAGGCATTTTCATCATGAATTTACCCGCTTAGGAAATGGACATTACATGGGGCTGTTGTCTGAACTATCTTATGTGGATGTGTTCAAACTGCATGCATTTAAGGACAGCATAGCGAAAAATGCCCATGACAGCGCCAGGTATTACCAGAAAGCCTGGATGAATAATATTGTTGAGTATGACGAAAAGGGCAAGCTTATCTGGCAATGGAATGGGTATGATTATTTGAAGAGATCGGATGTATATGGTGTAATAAAGTCGGATAGCTTGTTTGATGTCAATGATCTGCATGACAATGCATTTTTCTTTGACGAGAAGAATAAGGCGATCTATCTGAGTTTCCGGAACATTAACCGAGTTATCAAGATCGGGTATCCACATGGGAATGTTTTGAACACGTACGGACCTGAGTACAAACCAGGTTTGAAAGAAATGCACAATGAGCTTTTTTGCGGCCAGCATAGCTGCCGAATAGCACAAAATGGAAATTTATATCTCTTCAATAATAATATCTGCGGTGCGACCCATATACCCACAGTTGCCAGATTTACCGAACCACTGCAGGGCGGCGGCTTAAAGAAAGTATGGGAATATCAGTGTTTAATTGAAGACAAGGAAGTTATGAGAAATGACACCGCTGGATTTATTTCAGGTGGAGATGTTTTAGAACTCGAGGACCAGTCGATATTTGTTTCGATGGGAATCCCATATTGTAAACTCTTCATTGTAGATATAGCAAAGCACGAGGAATGGAGTGCGATCCCGGAGAAATTTGACGGCGATAGGGATAAATGGATGCCTTTTTCCCGGGAAAATTTGTACCGGGCGAGTTTCGTGAGTCGAAAACAGCTTGAAGAAATGATCTGGAATGCGGAGAAATACGAACCGCATGGGCATTAGAATTGCAGTCTTGCTCAAGGTTTACGAATTTAGTACATAGATTATTATTTTTAGCAAACTGACTAAAGGAATACCGTTTTAATAACCAAATCTTTATTAACTCGTTTACAT
>CANJQU010000204.1 GCA_947476485.1 Chitinophagaceae bacterium | reverse complement strand
TTATTAAATGATCTGCACCGGGTTTGTTTTTATATTTTCTGCTGTTTATAGCAAAGCCATAAAATGCAAAGAGACGCTAATACTGCGTCTCTGCAACAACTGAAATATTTTGCGTCTCTCTTTACTTTTTCGTGATCCTGCGATCCTTTCCGTTGTCTTTTTTAGAGATCAGCAGGGCTACGTGACTGAAGTCGGCAGATGCATTAACGATCTTTCTGTACCTGTCGTAATACTCGGGTGAAAAGTGCAGTTGCGTATAAAATTCGGTCACCGTAATTACCAGTTTATCACCTTTTTTCTTGTCGGGAATAAGTGTGTAATCAGATTTGAAACCTATTACCGGTTTTATTTCCCTGTTCACGAAATCAGCCTGCGAGCGCAGCACTTCAGGGTTAAGCACTTTGCTGCCTACAGGCAGATTAAGGGTGATCGTCCGGGTCATAGTGTGTGGATAGTCGAGGTCCACCGGCAGTTTGCGCTCATCTTCATTGTAAAGGGCCAGTTGCTTGCCTATTATTTTCCCTACACTGAACAGGTAGTTCTTGCCAGCATCTTCCGTAAGGCCGGATGTCTTTACCGATGCGGTGATCTCCAGCGGTCTGTTCTTATAGAAATTGTCCGGTGTTTCATTAGAGATCGTATACTTTACTATATCGTCGGGCCTGCGGGCAAACGAAACCATATTCTTCACAAAGTCTTTTTGTTTTTCTTTGGTCATTGTCGCGAGATCTTCCCTCATATCGGCAGAAGCGTAGCCGGTAAAGGAATAAGATACATCTATCTCGGCATCCATATCTTTTGTAAAATTGACTGCCGCTGCTATATTGCTCTGGGTCTCGTTTTCAGATAGCGGGGTGATCTTCCTGAATTTTACAACACTGCCGGTTACATATCCATTCGGAGGTATAGTACAGAATACGCCCTTGTTGTTGAGCACCCATTCCGGAACTACAGGATAGCGGTAGTGGCTCCTGACAGGGTCAAGGAATTTCTTGAAGTCGGGGAAGTAGAACAGCGGCTCCTCCAGGTTGTCCCAGTTCACGAAGTTTGCATCAAACACATGTTCGTGCCTGTTGCCTGCATAGCCAAATTCAAAATTAACACCTGCCTGTACAAAGCAAGCTACGAACAGCTTCACGATGCCTTCTGCAGTTGCCGCACGTTTTGATATGATACTATCCAGCGGATTTTTTGTTTTATCGTAGGCAACATCATAAACAGAGATATTGCGTATGTGCTTTGTAGCAAGTATTTCCCTGCGATCATCATAGTCTATGTAGCCATATTTTGATATCGTGGTTTTAATTCCGTTCTCGATCCGCTTCATATTCTGGTACTCATTGCCATTGGGACGAACACCAAGCTCAGTCAGGTATCCGTTTACGGCAGCTTTTTCTTTTTCAGTGATCTTATAGAAATCATTGTAAAATTTCCTGCCCAGGTCATCCCATTTATATGTTACAAGGCTGTTGGTGGCATTTTCCTCATAATAATGATCAAGCCTGAACTCGGCGCGCATAGTGTACAGATCATAGAAGCTGGATGGCTCCGGGCGCAGCTTGGGGATATCGTATAAAGCCAGCGACATACGGCGCCTGTTGCGGATAAGGGTATCCTGTATATCCGGTACGCCATTAAAACCTTTTTCTACAAAATAATAGTCTTTCGGATAAGACATGCTGAAGCGGCTTTCTATTACCGGTATCTCTTCCTGGAACGTGATCGTTTCAAACTTATCTGCTGTATAGATCTCGTTGATGAGGTATTCAATTTCGGAATTTTTCTGTACCCCTTCAAGTGCAATTATTATGGACCAGTTTCCGCGAAGGTTGCGTGTAACCAATATCATGTCCTTTACTATCTCCTTTGTTGTCCCATTTGGCAGCACTACACGCGCCCTCACCAGTGGTACTCTTGTTCCGGCTGATACGGGTATTTCCAGGGTATTAAAACGCTCAATTCCGCGGTCATCCAGTACTTTCACTATCCGGTGCTGGTAATAATATTTGTTCAGTGTCTTTGCTTCCAGCCGGTAGTCTAGCGATATATCGTTGAGCACCACGTAGGCATACTCATTGGCAAACTCAGGTGGCACCGGATGATACACGGGTTTCGAGGCCCATTCTTCCACAGGTGGTTTTGCATTGGTATATCGCTGCGCGGTAGCACTGAGCGCGGCTATAGATAAAATGAAGATAAATGAGGCAAGCTTTTTCATCTGAATATTTTTTTGATTTTCCATCGGCGCCAACCGCGCATTTACCAGTTTATTTCCTGGCTGTAAGCACTACTGATTCTTTGTATGCGTGATTGAGTTCGTCAATGATCTTGTTGTTGTTCGCAAACTGCTGCGGGCTTAATGAAAGCGATTGCAGCTCATACTCCTTGGTCAGCGTAACCTTCTTCTTGTCGGCTTTGTAGGTGATGTTATAGCTCCATACGCCCTCAAGGCCACCATGAGCGGCCGGTGGCAGGTGTGTTACCTTATAGCCCGCCGGAATGTCGAGTACAACCACTTCTTTCGCTTTCTTTTTGTAGGGATAATAGTAGCCCACCTTGCGCTCGCTGTCGTTCATACGCTGCTCGCCGAACATGCGGTCAAGGTTCATGTTCACAATATACTCCTTACCTACTTTGTGTGCATAGTCTTCCAGGGTAAAGTCGGCAGTAAGAGATGCATCTTTATTACCCGTTTCGCTCGAATTGACCTTGTATTTTACCTGGCGGTATTTATCAGAGCCGCGGCCCAGTTCTTCGCGTATAGCCTTGTCACGGTCTTTTTCTTTAAGGTATTTCATGATCCGGGCAATGTGCAGTGCAGGATATCCTGTACTCGAGCGTTTCAGGTTGCCTTCCAGCCTGTTCTCTGCCAGGTGTACGAATGTGGTATCTGTGACCGTGTTTTTGTCCATAGCCACTACAGGGATTTTTACAATTTTATAGTGGGCGGCATCGAAATAAATGAAAGCTTCCTTCCCCTGTATGTCGTGCCTGTTGCCGCCAAAAGGCTGCGTATTATCCGTACCGTCGAGGAATACCCACTCGTCGCCCAGTTTTACCGCACAGATCATGTGGTTAAATGAATACTGTGCAGGAATTTCATCGACAGAATAAGGAAGATCTGTTGTGCCAATGGTAGCGAAGTAAGCCTTCAGGCCTGCCTGCCTGCACATTGCCATGCTGATGCTGGCCATGTCTTTACAGTCACCATACATCCTTTTATACACGGTGTCGGCCGGGCGTGGCACAAAACCCTGCATCCCTTTTTCAAAGGCTATGTAGTGAATGTTTTCCTGCACCCAGTTATAGATATGCATCGCCTTTTCACGGTCTGTTTTGTCGTTTTTGGTGATGTCGTTCACTATCCTTACCAGCGGTTTGTCCAGGCGGATGTTGAGGTCCTTTACATAACCAAAATGGTGTTTCCCAAGTGCGTCCGCATCCCTGAGAATAACGGAATCCTGCTTAGCGCCCGTAAGCCGGTATGAAGTTATATAAGGAACTATGTGCGGCATGTAGTATTGTTGCGAAGGAACAAGGTCATAGTTTTTGCGCGCACGGAGATCAGTCGCAGTGAATGTATAAATGATCTTTCCGTCTTTTTCTTCTTTCTTCTGCTGCAGATTTATGCCGTCTGTATTCTTCAGCACAAAATTCATTTTCACATAGTTAGGCACAGTTACCTCATATACAGAGTGGAGTACCGGTATAGACTCATGGAAATATGCCGGGGGGAGTAAGGTGATATCTGTGTTCTCGAGGTTGTATTTTGTCTGTGTGACCGTGTTCTTTGTCACGCCGGTATAAACCGCAACAAGTACCTGCACGTCATCATAAAATGAACCCGTAACCTCGCCACCAATGCCAAAGGCACAATTGCGCTCTCTTTTGTAGCCTCCTTTCTTATCAGGAACCAGCGATCCGCCGGCCGCAAATGTTAGCTGGTTGAAGTCGTCAATA
>CANJQU010000203.1 GCA_947476485.1 Chitinophagaceae bacterium | reverse complement strand
TTTCAACATGAATACAAAAGATGATGGTGTTCACGTAAAGGTCATCAGTGACAGTGTGCTGCATGTGACACTTAACCAGTGGGGCACCTGGTGGTGGTACGCTTCTATGGGTTGTACAAATTACGAGAACGAGGATTACAAGCTAGTGATAAAAGAAGGTCTTACTTATGAACTAACATTGAAGCACCCAGCCAGCCAGTACTTGCTGCTCTTTGCCAATGGCGGCTTGTGGAAACCGGTGGACTGGAACAAAAAAGAAGACCAGTATTAAGAGCACATCATAAATAATACAGGATGAGTGACCGTATATTATCAAGATTGCCGGGTAACAGGAACGTTTGGATATTCCTTGCGCTCTGGCTGCTCACGTTTGTCCTGTACATTCCGGCAGGCAAGGCGGGCTGGGTAATAGATGGCGTTGGTTTCCTTTATAACCTGAGGCATCAAGGCTTCTGGGAATTTATTAACCGGACATCCTCTTCCGACCAGAGCTTCTACCAGTTATTCACCCTTCACTATTACGTATTCTACAAACTGTGGGGTATGAATGAATGGATGTGGAGCTTGCTCTACATCACATTGCAGGCAGTAAATGCCTTTTTATTCTTTAAGTTCGCGCGCAATATACTTTTTGATTCCGGGGTCAAAAAAGGGGCCCTGATCGCTTTTTCCGCAGTGGCTATCTTTACAGTATCCCCGCATATTTCCGAGGTTATCGTTTGTAAAGCATACTATCACTACCTGCAGTGCTTTCTGTTTATCTTATTGATACTGTTGTGGGTGATAAAATATCAACGCGAACAACAAAACAAATACATATGGGGCGCTGCGCTTTTATTTGTCATGGCCGCGTTTACACTCGAAATATTTTACCTCGTACCGCTGTTCATACTATTCATAGCATTTTATTACCGCTTTGCGCTTGGCTATGATAAGATCGTATTCCGTAAGACGCTACTGTATTTCGTTGTTCCACACATAGTGTTGCTCGGCACATATTTTATTGCCTTAAAAGCGACCTATACGGATCTACATCCGCACAAGATAGAGATAAACCAAACACTTACGGATTACCTGTCGAAGCTGCCGAAATACTTTTTCCATATCCTTTTCTTTGGTCGTTATTTTTCAATTGAAACAAAAAAGGCAGTATATGCATTTTGCGAGTCGATGTGGACACTTATTGGAGTGTACTCCTTGCTAGCCTGTGTGTTTGCCTATGGTTTTATGCGCATCAGGCAAATGAGCGGGATAGGTAAAGCAGTGTTTTTGTTTTTTGCATTTTCCATCCTCACTATCTGTTTTGTAATGCCTCTGTCGTTCCCCGGCGATGCGCTGCTGATATTTTATGACCGTTACACATACTTCGCGGACCCGTTCATGTATCTGCTTGGCGTGCTGATCATTGCTGCACTGATAAAAAACAGGTATCTGCTGATCGGTCTGTTCTGCATTTATTTTGATATAAGCTTGTATTTCCTTATCGTAGTAAACACTTACTGGATGCAATCTGATACAATCAACAATAAACTGTTACGCAGACTACCCGACCCCGGCAATAAGACAGTATTGCTTTTGAATATTCCTGAAAACATGAATGGCGCTCCCATGATAGGCGCCCAGCCTGAAGGAATGTATAAAATGATGAAGGAAGTTTATACTGACACCCTGGTAAAGAACAAGATCTATGATGTTGCATCCTACAACATGTCCGCAAATTTCGATGGCGCCCATGTAGAAGTGCTTGGTGATGGCGTGATACGGGTGACTCTGAACCACTGGGGTAACTGGTGGTGGTATGAGGGTCATGGCGCGGTGAGCTACGAAAATGAAGACTACAAACTAGACATGAGGGATATGGGGCATTGGTATGACCTCACCCTAAAACACCCCGCAGACCAATATATGCTGCTGTTTAGTGTAGGCGACAAATGGAAAGTCGTTGACCTCAACAAGAAAAATATCAAACAGGAGTAGTGGTCCTTTACTTTCACATAAATTGCTCCTCCGAATTTTATACTTTGCGAGATAATTCACTTGCTTGTCCGTTGCTGATCATAAATTAGAAAGAGGCTTATCACTAAGCCAGGCCACAGCTATCAACATGATAGATATGGTGGGCATAGGCCCCTTTGTGACCATACCGATGATAGTGGGTATGATGCAGGGACCAGCCAGCATTATTGCATGGCTGCTGGGGGCGTTGCTTGCCTACATGGATGGCATGGTGTGGTCGGAGATGGGGGCAAAGTGGCCGGAAGCCGGCGGGAGTTATGTGTTCCTTCAAAAACTGTTTGGCGACCGGAAGCATGGCAGGCTCATGCCGTTCCTGTTCATATGGCAAACGACGATACAGGCGCCGTTGGTTATTGCGAGCGGGGCTATAGGATTTGCGGAGTATTTCTCGTTCCTCATACCGCTCACCGAGATGCAGCGAAAGATGGTGAGCGGCACGCTCGTGATCTTGCTGGTGACACTACTCTACCGCAATATCAAGAGCATTGGCAAAATATCGGTTGTACTATGGATCATTACCGGCGGCACTATACTCTGGCTTATTATTTCGGGCATACCCTACTTTGATGCAGCGAAAGCGTTTGACATTCATATAGGCGGCTTCAACAGCACATCGTTATTATTTGGTGCTGTTGGTTACTCATTGCTTAAGGCCGTCTACTCATACCTGGGCTACTACAATGCGTGCCACCTGGGCGCGGAAATAAAGAACCCTGAAAAGAACATCCCGAGAAGCATCCTCATTTCCATCACAGGTATTGCTATTCTGTATCTGGCAATGCAGACAATGGCGGTAGGCGTGCTGCCGTGGCAAACAGTGGCGAACTCAAAATATTTTGCGAGCGTTTACTTTGAGCATATCTACAATCATACTGTAGCACAAATAGCCACGATGTTGATATTGGTCATTGGGCTTGCATCGCTTTTCTCGGCTATTTTAGGGTATTCGCGTATCCCGTATGCTGCTGCGCAAAATGGCGATTTCTTTAAGGTTTTTGCGAAGGTTCATCCGAAACATAAGTTCCCACATGTTTCACTGTTACTTATTGGCGGTATGGGATTTGTCTTTAGTCTGTTGTTCCGATTGGGAGATGTTATCACGGCTATACTCACCATGCGGATACTCGTGCAGTTTGTGTCGCAAACAGTAGGCGTGATGATCTGGCACTACAAAAAGCCAAATGATGTGCGGCCTTATAAGATGCCCTTATTCCCTGTTCCGGCTGTATTGAGTATTGTGATCTGGTTGTTTATCTATTCAACAATAAAATGGGAGTTTATTCTGTCATCACTGGGAGTGATCGGATTGGGAGTGGTGGTGTATTTTGGATTTATGCGGAAGCCGCCCTTTACGCCTGTATCACCAAAGACTTCATAGATATGGACGCCATATCGAATTGTTCATTGAAGTAGGTGATGTGTTCATTCTTTTGCTGAAGGCCGAGAATGTAGAACAATGGCAGTAAATGGTCGTATGACGGATGGGCCATGGTGGCGGTGTTACCGAGTATTTTCTGATAGTTAAGTATCGATGCGTGATCACCTTTGTTCATCCACTCTGTAAACTTAGCGTCAAATTCACGGGCCCAGTCGAAGACTTTACCGCTACCGCTCCAGTCTATATCCCGGAGGTTATGCACAAGGTTACCGCTGCCTATTATGAGCACTCCTTTATCGCGAAGTTTGTTGAGCTGTTTGCCGATCTCGTAATGGTAAGCTGGTGGTTGATCGTAGTCGAGGCTGAGCTGGTATACGGGTATATCTGCTGCAGGGTACATGGGCAGTAACACACTCCATGTGCCGTGGTCCAGGCCCCAGCTATCGTCGGTTTGAATGTGGCTGTGGGTGACCAGTTCCTTGGTTATCCTGGCAAACTCTGGAGAGCCTGGTGCAGGATACTCTGCGTCAAAAAGTTTCTTTGGGAATCCTCCAAAGTCATGGATGGTTTTGGGATGGCCCATACCGGTTACTTTGGTACCCTTTGTAAGCCAGTGTGCCGATACGGAAAG
>CANJQU010000202.1 GCA_947476485.1 Chitinophagaceae bacterium | reverse complement strand
CGGAACCCAAGCTCACGCTGCCACCCGACTCCGTAAAAAGCTTTGTTGTAACTTCTGAGATCACCCGCGATCTGTCTTATTTGGCCCTCAATCCACACATGCACTACCTTGGCAAGGAGATGAAGGCGCTCGCCATCACCCCGGCAAATGACACTATACCGCTGGTATGGATAAAACAGTGGGACTTCAGATGGCAGGAGTTTTACAAGCCGCTTTCTATCATCAAAATACCGCAAGGTTCTATCCTGAAGATCTTTGCCACTTTCGACAATACGGCCAATAACCCGGCTAACCACTTTAGTCCGCCGCGCGAGGTAAACGGGGGCTCCAACAGTACAGACGAGATGATGAGCCTCATCATCATGAGCACAGATTACCAGCAGGGAGACGAAAATATATTGCTTCGTTCAGATACACCAGTGTTCTCAACCAAGGACAAAGGGGTGGTGCGTTAGGCTGCTGGCGGTGTAAAGGAAATATCTACTTCGCAACACTAATCACCTCTGCCGCAGCAAGTGCCGATGCTTTTTTGCTGCCCAGCTTCTGCCACAGTGTGTCGTAATCCTGTTTCAGCGCTTTCTTATAGGCTTCATCTTGCAGCAGGCGCGTGAGGGCCAGTTTAAGATTTGCTTCGGTCAGGTCATTTTGTATCAGCTCCGTTACCACCGGTTTATCCATGATGAGGTTTACGAGCGAGATGTATTTTACGCTTACGAGCTTTGTTGCCAGCCAAAAGGAGACAGCATTGCCTTTGTAGCAAACCACCTGTGGCAGTCCGAACAGCGCGGTCTCCAGGGTTGCAGTGCCACTGGTGATGAGGCCTGCGCGGGCCTGTTTCAGCAGGTTGTAGGTCTGGTCTTTTACCAGCTTCACAGGTGCATCACCTATTATTTCTTTATACAGACTGTCTGGCTGGGCAGAGGCCTGGGCCACTACAAAGCAGTAATCGGGGAAGTGTTTTACCATCGTGAGCATGATGGGCAGCTTCACTTTTATCTCCTGTGCGCGGCTGCCGGGTAGTATGGCTATGATGGGTTTGTCTGAAACAGGTACTACGGGTACATTGTTCTTTTCGTTGCTGACTACCTCAACGAGCGGGTGGCCCACATACGTGACCTGGTAATCCCATTTCTTATAAAAGTCTACCTCGAAAGGCAGTATCACCAGCATTTTGTCTACATCGCGCTTTATCTTTTTTACTCTGTTCTCCTTCCATGCCCATACCTGCGGCGATATGTAGTAGACAATGCGTATGCCCTGCTTCTTAGCCCACTCAGCAATACGCATATTGAAGCCAGGATAGTCGATGAGCACCAGCACATCTGGCCGGAAGGCGAGTATATCTTTTTTGCAGAAGTCTATATTGCGCATAATGGTGCGCAGGTGTGCGATCACTTCCACAAAGCCCATAAAGGCGAGGTCGCGGTAATGCTTTACGAGCGTGGCGCCGGCGGCCTGCATGCGGTCGCCACCCCAGCAGCGCATCTCGGCATGTGCGTCCTGCTCATGCAACGCTTTGATGAGATTGCTGCCATGAAGGTCTCCGCTGGCTTCGCCCGCAATAAGATAGTAGCGCATAATTACCAGACAAACATTGCCATGACGATAAGAACCACGTAGACCATGGTGATGACAAAAATGCCGCGCATGGTAAGGTCGATTCGCTTTATGTTACAATATGCAAACGGAATAAGGTTAGTGAGCAGGCTGAGTGTAAACACCTTTGTGGCCATGCCGCGCCTGCGCGTGAGCCCTTGCACAAAACTAAAGATGCCCTCATGACTGCCCCACAAAAAATACATGACAAACATGCCTACAATGGGCAGCACCAGCCCGATAAGAAAACCAAGAATTGGCGAATCGCGTTTCATATCCGTTATATATGGTTGCAAGATACAGGTTAACCCGCATTTTGCGATTATATTAACACACTGAATCGCTTATCTTTGCACCTCCCGATAGCTATCGGGATGAAAACACACGCACATGAATTTCAATCTTAAAAATATACCGGTCCGTACGGCCCGTCCCCGCAGTTATGGTCTTACCATGGTGATGGACAAAGGCATGGGGCTTGATGGTACCAGGGACTTCCTTTCGGTGGCAGCGCCATATGTTGATATTGTGAAGCTTGGCTTCGGCACGAGCGCAGTGACTGCCAATCTGAAAGAGAAGATCAAAATATACACAGATCACGATATACCGGTTTATTTCGGTGGCACATTGTTTGAGGCCTTCCTTGTCCGCGACCAGTTTGACGACTACCTGGCAATGGTAAAGGAGTATGGGTTGAAGCATGTGGAAGTGTCTGATGGTTCTATCCTTATTCCGCACCAGGAGAAGCTGGGATATATAGAGAAGCTGGCAAAACATGTGACGGTTTTGTCGGAAGTAGGGTCTAAGGATGCTACGCACATTATGCCACCCTACAAATGGATAGAGCTGATGCGTGCGGAGCTTGAAGCGGGTTCTACCTATGTGATCGCCGAAGCGCGCGAGGCAGGTAATGTGGGGATCTATCGCGGATCGGGCGAGGTGCGTGAGGGGTTGGTGCAGGAAATACTTACCCAGATCCCGTATGAAAAGATCATATGGGAAGCACCGCAAAAGGCACAGCAGGTTTACTTTATGGAGCTGCTTGGCGCTAATGTGAACCTCGGCAACCTGGCGCCGGCAGAAGTTATTCCGCTGGAGTCTACGAGGCTGGGGCTGAGGGGCGATACCTTCAATATGTTCCTTGATGATGATGGCCGTAAGCGTGCTAATCATGGTTAATAAATTGATGAAATTTTTATAACAGGCGCCCGGATATCCCGGGCGCTTTTTCGTTTATATTTACACTATGCCTGCGCAATATGGTCTTATTGGTTATCCGCTTCAACACTCATTCTCTCCCGCTTATTTCAAGACGAAATTTGCTGCCCAGCACATAGATGCGGTATACGGACTGTTTCCGCTGGAGACCATCAGTGAGTTCACCGGCTTGCTGGCGAGCCACCCGGAGCTGGAAGGGCTGAATGTAACCACGCCATATAAAGAGGCCGTAATACCCTACCTGGACCAACTGGATGAGGTGGCCCGCGAGATAGGTGCTGTGAATTGCATTGCCATAAAACACGGTAAAACAACGGGCTACAACACCGATGCCATGGGCTTTGAAAAAAGCCTGAACCCCTTGCTGAAACCGCAGCACACCCAGGCGCTGATATTGGGAACAGGCGGCTCATCCAAGGCTGTGGCCTATGCACTGACCCAACTTGGTATCCCGTTTCAAAAAGTGTCGAGGATGAAAACGGAAGGGGCGCTCTCGTACGATGATCTGAACGTTGATATAATATCCCGCCATAAACTCATCATTAACACCACACCCGTCGGCATGTACCCGAATATTGATGCAATGCCACCTTTCCCGTTTGCCTGTGTGTCATCACACCATTTGCTTTTCGACCTGATCTATAACCCGGTGGAAACGAAATTCCTAGCGAAGGGAAGGGAGCAGGGAGCGGTTACCAAAAATGGTTTTGAGATGCTGCAGTTGCAGGCTGAGGCGAGTTGGGGGATATGGATGTCTGAACCATGATTAAAGGATTTTTAGATTTCCATGATTTTTTCCTGCTTGCTATGTTGCAATCGAAATATCACAGTTTTTAAAAGAAAAAAAGTTTGCGCAGGTTTGTGTTGATTACCAGGTTTTTAAGGTCAAAAAATATCACATTTATATCACAAAAGTATCACACTGTTTTCAGCGTATCGTCCGGCTTTTAGTTTACATGCCCCATCTGCAATGAATAAAAAATGTGGTTATATGGGGCATTTCGTTTTTGGGTAATTTCCTCGTAATCCTTTACTGTAGCTAATCTTAGCCGATTTATTATAATAATTTTACATTTCCCATAATGTCCCATCGTCTTCTGGTGGGGGCATTATGTCTGTCGTTCGGCGGCGCTCACGATGACAATAATTTTAGAATTAAGGGATTTTTAGAATGCCTTTGCTGGTTTGGGATGTCCCATTTAGTACCCCAAAATGTCCCATCGTGCCCCACCTATTTAGTTTGCCTTATTTGAGAATCCTGATCTTTGTTTACTGCCGGTACTTTATTTTCCGGGTTGAAATCGCTAACACTTTATTCGAGGGACCAACCACAAAGAGCACAAAGG
>CANJQU010000201.1 GCA_947476485.1 Chitinophagaceae bacterium | reverse complement strand
GTCTGCGAGGTGAGTAAATTGTGTTTGGAACAACTCCCCGAGTGTCGTTGCGTAATGATCGAAAAAAGGTGTTCGCTTATAGACCGAAACAAGCGTGCGCCAGTGCTGAACCTGCCAGCGCTCCTCGTTGTGGATACAAACCTCACGCATCGGCACCCGTTGGTTGCGGCCGTTGACAAGCGGCACACTAAGCTTTATTGAATTATTAGCTCCTGAAATATCGTACCTGTTGCGGTGCGTCATTTTCTGAAAATGCTCCGCGCCATCAAAGATCACGAGATCTGCATTAAGTACCATTGCCCACCAGCTAATGGGAGGAAAGGTGACATATGGTGAAACAATGGTCATTGCTGCAAATGTAGAAAACAAAGCGATCAGCACCCTAAAGACTGTTAAAGTTATTACCGGTATGGTGACGGCACACGAAGTAGCAATTTGAAAAGTATATTTGCACAAATACGGTAAATACGATGCATAAAGCTGGTATATGTTTTCTTTTCCTATTCACTTCGCTCAAGGCAATGGCAATAGATGCCGTAGTGTCGCATACAATGTTCTATCGCACTGATGCTGCTCAAAGCGGAAAGAAAATACCGAGCATTGAAGTTTACTGGCAGATAAATCCGCGCAGCTTACATTATGTGACGAATGCCGAAAAAAAGATCGAGGCACACATCAAGACCGATATCGTGATCACTAATGATGCGGGAGTAGTGAAAGAAGACAAATTTATTCTCAGCACGGTACCGAGGGCCAATGTGGAGCAACTGATGCAGCAAAACATTATTGATCTCAGGCGCTACTCTGTGGGAAACGGGCGCTTCAGGATCAGGGTTTCCTTAAAAGACGTGGCAGACACCGCCAACAAATTTGTTTATTCGGACAGCTTTACGGTTGAACCGCCGGCTAACGCGGCATACTTCAGCGAGGTGCAGTTGCTCGACACCACGCTGGAAGTGGCAACAGAAACACCGTTCTTTAAGAACGGACACCAACAGGTGCCGCTGTGCACCAACTTCCTGGATGACGGGAAGAAAGTGCTTCATTACTATGCAGAGCTCTATGATGCCGGTGCAGTATCGAAAAGCGAATATCCGCTGATACAGAAAGTAACCATTGGTAAAAAGCCAAATGAAGCACATTACAGCGACTTTATCAGAACTGATACCGTAAAGGTGAATGAGCTTACTACGCTATCAGGCAGCTTTCGTATACATACGCTGCCGTCGGGAAATTACTATGTGAATGTGGCGCTTGAGAATAATGCACACAAAACCATTGCCCATAACAGTCTTTTCTTTCAACGGATGAATGTGCATCCGGCAGAAGAAGATACGGCAAAAAGCAATGCTAAGTCAGATACCTCTTTAGAAGAGGTCAATGTGCTTGACCTGAACAAAACGTTCCTTGCGAAATTCACGTTACCGGAAATAAAAGCTATACTGAAAATGCTGCTGCCGCTGAGCGACCCTATGGAAACCCAAACCATAAACAACTTTCTGCAGAAGCCGGACGACCTGTATATGCGCTACTATATTTACAACTACTTTCAGAATATCAATAAAAAGGACCCGGGCCGCGCATGGAGAGAATACTCTGAGAAAGTGATAGAAGCGAACAAACTGTATAAAGGCCGCGGATTGCGCGGATACGAAACTGACCGCGGCTTTATTTACCTGCGGTACGGTGCACCAACCGATGTTATAACCGTAGAAAATGAAACGGGTGCACTGCCCTATGAAGTATGGCGGTATACCACACTGACAGAGACCAACCACAAGGAGATCGTTGATGCCGTATTCCTCTTCTATAAATCGAATGGCATGCTGGACGACTTCAAGTTGTTGCATACCAATGTGGAAGGAGAACGGCAAAACATGGGCTGGAGAAGCTACCTTTATACAGGCTCACAGGGTGGTGACCACAACAACTCACGTGCCGAGCAGTACATGGGCAACAAATGATCAGACCACTACTTCTTTGCCATGCTTGGAATCGACCCAGAGATTGTCTACGGTCCACTCCAGTTGCTGCTGAACCGGCTGCTGCCTTTCCGGGCAATCGGGCAGGGCACATAACTTACACTGGTAAGGCATACAACCATCAATATGGATAAATAACTCTACCTGGTTTTTAAAGTTTGATCTTATCAATGCTTCCAGTGAGTGTATCTCGCGATCTGCATCTACTACTTTAAAATACCAGGGCAACGTCATATGTGCATCTATGTGCATCAGGCTGCCATACTGTATCACGCGCAGATTATGAAGGTCTACCCACTGAGGCTGGCGATTTTCCTGTATCACTTTAATCACTTCCTGCAGCAGCACGTTATCCATCTCATCCATGATACCTGAAATAGAACGCCGGAGCACTTTATAGCCGGTGAAGATGATAATTACGGCAAAGCATAGCGCTACCCCACTGTCCAGCCACACATACTTGTTGTGCGTGAGCAATACAAGCGTGAGCCCGATCATGATCGCCACAGTAGAATAAGCGTCTGTGAGCAGGTGCTTGCCGGCGGATACCAGTATCATGGAATTATTCTTCACGCCTCTTTTCTCCACATATTTGCCGGCCAGGTAGTTTACAAGGCCGCAGGCGGCGATGATAAATAATCCTATGTTCAGCTTTTCCAACTCGTGTGGTACTATTAAATGCTGCACCGCTTCGTAGATTACCAGCACCCCTGCAATTACGATGAGCGTACCCTCAACGGCCGATGAGAGGAACTCAGCCTTTCCATGACCATATGGATGATTTGTATCGCGCGGTGTGTTTGCAAGGATGATGCTGAACAGCCCCAGGAAGCCCGAGATCATATTTACGATACTTTCCAATGCATCCGTAAGCACCATAACTGAATGAGTAAGACCCCACGCCAGCATTTTGGCAAGGAATAATACTACTGATAGTATGGCGACAAACCGTTGTGTCTTTACAGGCATACAAAAGAAAAAATCTAAATCAAAAATCCGGGGGCCGGGCGAGCCAATCATCCGGGAAACATCAATAATACCTGAAAATATATTCAGAGGTATCACTCGGCGCACTGTTATCACTTATCACCTTAGTCAGTTTACTGATCCTGCCGTCACCATCAAAAGTGTAGTAATAGTCTTGCTTGCCGTTTGCATATTTTAATTGGGAAGGAAGGTGATTTGTCGACGTAAACGACCTGCCATAAGCCAGAAAGTTGTCAATTCTCATCGCATCACCTATCTGCCCGCCACGGCTATTATCATAGTAGATACTATCCACGGCTCCCAGGGGCGTGCTGATAGTGACAAAATCGCCGTTGCGCCAATGATAGACAAAGGAGCTAATAACATAATACGGATAAACACTACTGGGCGCTTTATAATCGATCCCTGTCAGCTCATTACCCTCGTAGGTCAGCAGAATAGTATCTACTTTGTGTATCTGCAGTATCTGGCCCTTCGTGTTGGCGAGTACCAGATAAGAAAGACCTTGCTGGTCGCTGATGCGGAACGATGAGCCGGTATAGGAGAAAACAGAAAAAGTATTAGTGCCGGTATCAGTGCCTCCGCCAATTTTCACAATGGAGTCGACACTATTAAATGAGTTGTAGGTGATACGGTAGTGGTATGCAACGCCACTGTTGCGCCTGTAGTCGACAGTGGCGATCTTAATGGTACTGTAATTCAGCCCCTTCTTTTTGCAGGAAACTGCAATAGTTATGGTAAACAGCAATAAAAAAAATAAGACCCGCTTTGAAAATTGCATAAATATCCTTTGCTTAAATAAAGTTAGGTAAACCGGGGTACGAAGACAAACTAAATGTCTTTAAAGCTCAACTTTGTGTAACTGAAAATAAGAATGACCGACATGATGAGGCCAACCACAGAAACCCCGGTCATGACATTCACAAAAAAATTGAAGCCGCTCTTATGTCCCTTCGAAAGAAATTCCAGCGTAGCGAAAATGGAACCGGTGAGTGTGAGCACACCTAAAATGAGATTGGCAACTTTATGTTTATACCAGGCTTGTATACCAAAAACGGCAAGCGCAATAAATGCCCAGTAATTGAAAAAACCGCCCCATAGAAAGCTAAGCAACAGATCAATTACTCCCAGCAAAATGAAGTAGCCATAGGCTACGTATACCAATTTCTCATAGGAACTTAACTTCTGTTTCTCCATTGCTATAAACTATTACTACCTGCTTTTTCCCCTGGCGCTGAGTGAGACGTC
>CANJQU010000200.1 GCA_947476485.1 Chitinophagaceae bacterium | reverse complement strand
TTTTCTCCATTAATATTTTTGTATCACCTGGCAACAGGTTCAGTATTGCAGGGTCACTGCATTTTTTTTCTGCCGCAACTGTAAAACCTGCTTTTGCATAAGCCTTTTGCGCAGACTCATTGTTCTTCATCAGGATCACCTGTACTTTATCAAACGGTACGCCCGCTTCTTGTTTCAGCATTATGTGTGCATTGATCAGTTTGCTGCTTAGCCCCATTCCACGGTACTTATCAATGGTATATACACATTCTATCTGTAGGGCATTATCATCGCGGTGAATAGCCACTTCGTTCATAAGTGCCATAGATGGCGCAGCATTGAGTATTGTCTGCCTGTCAATAAAATACATCAGCAGGTTACTCTTTATCATGCTGCTGCTCATACCTGCGGCATTCTCCACCCATGTGTTCAAAGCCGCCGCTCTTTCCCCCTCCACCTCAGCAACCAGGAAACCCGAAATATTCAGCTCCTGTCCTTCCATATCTTCATCAAGCATATTGCTCAAAGCAGCACGTAAGGCGTCTTCTGTGATGTTGAAAATGGCACAATAGCTTATCGTATCGCCACCGCTTTTCTCCGCCTCAATGATCGAGGTGATCAGGAAGTCTTTATCGGCTTCTGTTGCCTTTCTTATGATCGTTTCCATTTTATGCTATCATTTTTTGCAATGCTTTCCTGTCTGTCTTCCCGCTTGTGTTGAGCGGAAACGTAGCGACAAAATGCACTGCCGCCGGTATCATATAGGGCGGCACTTTTGTTTTCAGCACTTCCAGCACAGGCTCAGCATCAGTTTCCGCCCCCTCAAACACCACACTTATCTGCATCAGCCCGTTGGGGTTGTTCACCGCCAGTGCAACCACATTAGAACTGCCGGTTATAGCTCTGAGATGAAACTCTATCTCGCTAAGCTCTATCCTGAAGCCTTGTATCTTTACCTGGTGGTCAACCCTGCCGCAATATATGAAATTACCATCTTCATTTATGAAAGCAATGTCCCCGGTGTGGTAATATCTTTTGCCATTCAGCTCAAAGAATGCTTCGCGTGTTTTTTCAGCACTCAGGTAGCCCGGCGTTAGCTGGTTTCCATAGAGGCATAGTTCGCCTTTTTCTCCGTCCGGCAATTGAGCAGATGCATCATCCACCACTATTGCCTCCATGCCCCGCATGGGTTGGCCTATGGTCACTATACCGTTATACTCACTGATGCTATTTACATCAGTTATCCGGTAGGTGAGACAGAATATAGTTGCCTCCGTAGGCCCGTAAACATTCTCAACCACTGCTTCCGGCACACAACGCATCCATTCGGAGACCACATCCTTGTACAAGGCCTCCCCGCAAAACAGTGAGTACCGCATATCCGGCAGGTCGATCTCTTCAAAATAGGGGCGCAGGTTAGCGAGTACAGAGGGCACCATCAGCGCAAAGGTGATCTTATGCGTTGTAAGTACACTATAGATATTGGTGAACTTCATGCCGGAGTCCGGAATGGTATATACACATGCACCCTTGCTTAATGGGATCAAGTAAGACATTACCGAGAGGTCGAACGTAAGCTCGAACATCTGCAGGAAGCGGTCATTATGGTCAGTTTTATATCCCAGCGCATCGAAGGCATTTACGAATGAATCAAGGTTATAGTACGTGATCGGCACTCCCTTTGGCACTCCTGTACTGCCTGATGTAAAGAGTATATAAGCATTCGTCTTGTCAGGCGAAAATGAAGGGCAGGCAAGTTCGGCTTCGGCTATGCCGGAAGCTTCACCCGTGGCTAGTGTAACAACACCTGTGTACGTGTCATTGTTCGTTCTTGCCAACAGATACTTTATACCGGCTTGTTCAAATATCTGGCCTGCGCGTTCCACCGGGTATCCGGGATGAATAGGTATGTATGTCTTTCCCAGGAGGAAGATGGCGATGACAGATGCATAAGTCTCAATATCGTCGTGTAGTACGATCCCGATATTTTGTTCACCGGCGCAGTTTTCCTTTATTTTTACCTGTATTGCAGAGATTAATGACTGCAATTCAGCATAGCTGTATTGCTTATTTTGTATGCAAAATGCCGGGCGGGCAGCATGTTCCTTAAAGACAGATGTTATATTGCTGAGAAAGTTCATTTTTGGGACAACCGTTGCGATATTTCATTTAGAACTGGCGGGGCAAAGCTATGGAAAAGGCTTGAAACGGCAGAATGGAGAAAGGGTGTCCGGGTAATTTACGGAATACACCAGATCATTCGTCTATCCACATTTTAGTACCGGAGCGGCTACCCGATGCTTTTAGTTTTACCTCTTTCTTTGTAACAGAATTGTACAACCGGAGAGAGAGCAGGGTATCATCCAACCATTTGTATGCCACCTTATCCATATCGCCCTTTGTTCCGTAGTTGATGGCACAGTACCTCAGCGAATCATTTGTTTTTATATAGAATGACACCGTGTAAGTACTTTCATTATTATTAGTTCTGTACGCCTCAACATCATGATTTTTATGATTGGCGGGGTCTGGTACCGGTTGTTGTGTCTTTCTGACGTCTTGAATATCAATTGTGTTTTTAGATTTGACTTGCCGGGCATTGACGATACCAGCCACTGATAGAATGACAATATTTATAAGCAATGTTAGTTTTTTCATTATTAGTATGTTATGTTCAAATGTATAAAAATTATTGAATATTCAACGCCTTCGCGAAGGGCAAAACGGGAGCGGATTAATGGCGATAGAAATAACCGGGTATAATTTCCAAATAATTCAAAATATTTCTTACCTTTGCCATCCGCATAAAAAGTCAAAAAGGGTTACTTTTTTGACTTTTTGATTTTAGGCCGTTAACCTCTGTCAAAATAAGTGGATATCACTTACGACCCTGCTTGCCGGCAGGCAGGTTACGACTAAAAAATACGGGCATAGTTCAATGGTAGAATAGAGGTCTCCAAAACCTTCGATCGTGGTTCGAATCCGCGTGCCCGTGCAGTTATTAGTTAATCAGTTAAATGGATAACTGGTTAAAGAGTTAGTTAGTTAAAAGGTTAACCCGTAAAAGGTTAGCGTAGTTGTTAAGGCTCGGACGCCTTTTTAACCTTTTAACCTCTTCCGCTTTTACTTTTATCCCTTTTAATGTCAAAAGAAGATTATGAGCAAATTCGGAAATTACATACAGGAAGCCTATGATGAGCTGCTGCATAAAGTAAGCTGGCCTACATGGGAAGAACTGCAGCAGACAACCATCATAGTACTTATAGCACTGGGACTGGTTACCGCTGTAGTATTCAGCATGGACCTCGTTGGTGAGAATGTCCTCAAAGTTATCTATCAAGTTTTGGGCAAATAAATATGGAAACAATGAGCCAGACTGAATTGATCCAGGATACTAAGCCTGCCCAGGAGACCAAGTGGTACGTGATACGCGTGATCAGCGGAAAAGAAAAGAAAGTAAAAGAATACCTTGATAAAGAGGTAAAAATAAACAACTGGACCAATTCGGTAGTGCAGGTTCTGTGCCCTATTGAAAAGGTATTCAAAGTGCTGAATGGCAAGAAAGTGCTGCGCGAGAAAACTTTGTTCCCGGGCTACATTCTTCTTGAAGCCAACGACGGCAAGCTTACGGATGACATCATCCATGCTGTTAAGAACGTGACCGGAGTTATCCATTTCCTCGGTAAAGAGCATCCTACAGCGCTTCGCAAATCTGAAGTGAACAAGATGTTCGGTAAGATGGACGAAGTAAGCGAGGCAGGCATCAGCTATGCAGAGCCATACATCATAGGCGAAACTGTGAAGATCGTAGACGGACCGTTCAACGACTTCAATGGTACTGTCGAAGAGATCAACCAGGAGAAGAAGAAACTGAAAGTTGTTGTGAAGATCTTCGGCAGGGCTACCCCGGTGGAACTGAACTACTCACAGGTGGAGAAACTCGCTTAGGAAATTCCCGTTACAAAAATTCTAGAATCCAAACCCCTGCATTTTTTGCGGGGGTTTTTTAGTTGAGGAAATCGTCAAGATCGCGGCGCTGCTGCTTGGTGGGCCGGCCGGTTTTACTTTGCCGCTTGCCGGTATAGAAGCTGGTGCCCATGTGCTGGTTAAGTAGCTTGTCCTCTTCAGGTGTTATATCAAGGTAGTTTTTTATCGCCTCTTCGTAAGCAACACGATTATGTAATAATCCTGTTACCTCTATGATCCATTTGCGGGCCTGGGTCTTAATCGTATACTTATC
>CANJQU010000199.1 GCA_947476485.1 Chitinophagaceae bacterium | reverse complement strand
ATCTCTCCCTGTAGGTCCAGGTTACTGACAGTGAAGGCATCGAAATATTTGGCTCCAGCCTGTACGCCCCATTTATTGCCATACCAGCCCTTGTTGCTGAACAGCTCTTTTGCCCTGAATTCATTAAACATGAGCTGGCCATAAAACTGGATATGTTTTGCTACAATTGCTTTCGCGCTCATGCCGAGTATTGATTTATCACCTTCCCCATTAAAACGATTTACGGCGGTGGAGAAAATGATCGGGTTGAGGTATGAAAGCTCGTAACTATTGGGGCGGTCGAACACTTCAGCTTCGAAAAATCCCAGGTTGAGCCATTTAAATGTATTCCAGGTGAGGTAGTGAATGGTAGAGTATTTGTGTGCCATAAGGCCACCTCCCTTGTTTTTGTCATACTGAGGTGTCAACTCCAGGTACAGGCATTCGTAGTTGATATGCCATATGCGGGTCTGCAGTTGCAGAAATGGCATACTGGAGGAGTTGTCTGAAAGAAACAGGCTGGTGATACCATCGCCGAGAAAGTGTTTGCCTGAGCCGAATGTTACGTTGAGATGGTTTTTCACCGCATCAAAATTCACATATCCGCTTGCCTGCATATAGTCGTACCGGCCGACGGCTCCGGTAGCAATACCGGGTTGCAAAAAGTAATCTGCTCCGGGTATATACTGGTGCCGGGGGTCTTTAACGGAGTTGTAAACAAAATATGGAAACTGCTCCTGGTTATCAACTATCGACGTGTAGAAGCCTACCTTTTTGCCTATCCAGCCGCGCAATTCAGCGCCCTGGCTGTTAGTGAACAATTTTTGCGGTATACCTGATGGTTCCGGTGTGTTTTTCTGGTACATCCCTATCCCGCTAAGGACCGGGTTGACCGCGACGAAGAAGTTTTTTGTTTTCACATAGGCAAGGTTGTACTGCTTGGTATAGAAAGTATGGAACCACGGATGTTTTGAATTGATGGCTCCGTTTTCGCCCTGGGTCCACTCACCACTTTCAGAGACCATCTGCTCTATATTGTACCAATCTATCTTAGAAAAATGCTTCGCAGCCTGTGTATCTCCTGTCTTTGCAGGCACCAGCGATTCAAGGAACCAGACCGCATTCCTGCGTGACTCCGGTTTGTCGCCAATACCCAGCGTATCAGAAAGCCGGCCGGAACGTGTTTCCAATCTGTCGAGCACATGCATGTCTTCAGATCCTATTGGCAAAAAAGTGGTCTGTGCATTAGAAAAGTGATACGAAAATACCAGCGCCGAAAGCAGGCAGGCTTTTTTAAGCATAAAGGAAGTTTTTCAGATGCGTTTGGTAGATTTGCACGTATATAGTCTGTCCCGCATAAACGGGTACGAATATACCAATATGTTTTCAAAATTAATAAAGAAGGCCACCCTGGTCAACGAAGGAGTAAGCACCGTAAAGGATGTATTCATAAAAGACGGCTTCATTGAGCGCATCGATGATGACATACAACCCTCGGGCAACTGCCTTGAAATTAACGGCGAAGGGCTATACCTGCTGCCCGGAGTTATCGATGACCAGGTCCATTTCCGTGAACCCGGCCTTACTCATAAAGCGACAATTGCCACAGAAGCTCATGCCGCCATAGCGGGCGGAACCACATCCTTCATGGAAATGCCAAATACCAATCCACCGGCGCTCACGCAGGAACTGCTGGAATTGAAGTATGATATAGCTGCTGCGACCTCAGTAGCTAACTATTCTTTCTTCATGGGTGTATCGAACACAAATGCGGATGAAGTACTGCGCACCAATAAGCGGAAGAAAGATGTGTGTGGCGTAAAAATATTCATGGGTTCCAGCACCGGGGATATGCTGGTGGATAACTATATCACGCTTTCAAAGATATTTTCAGAATCCGAGCTGCTGATCGCTACGCATTGTGAGAATGAAAACGTCATCAATGCCAACAAGGCAAAGTATCCGGATGCAGACAATGCCTCCTATCATCCGCTGATACGTGATGCCGAAGCCTGTTTTGAAAGCTCTTTTTCTGCGGTACAACTGGCTAAGCAGTATAATACACGCCTGCACATTCTACATATATCTACTGCAAAGGAACTGCAATTGTTCACCAATATGTTCCCGCTGACGGACAAACGGATCACATCTGAAGTATGTGTGCATCACCTCCATTTCACAGCAGATGATTATGCGCAATACGGTAACCTCATCAAGTGCAATCCTGCAATAAAGGCACCTGAGAACAAGACGGCCCTATGGGAGGCTTTGCTTGATGACCGGCTGGATATCATAGCTACAGACCACGCGCCTCATACCTGGGAAGAAAAGCAGCAGCCTTACCAGAAAGCTCCGTCAGGTGTGCCGCTGGTGCAGCATTCATTATTACTGATGCTGCAATATGTGAAGCAAGGGCGAATCTCCATCGAAAAGGTGGTTGAGAAAATGTGCCATGCGCCGGCGCAATGTTTCCAGATAGCAAAACGTGGGTACATAAGGGAGGGTTATCATGCCGACCTGGTGCTGGTGGATATGAACAATACCACAAAGGTGACCAAAGAAAATATTTTGTATAAATGTGGGTGGTCGCCGTTTGAGGGGCATACTTTTCCTGCTGCTGTGCGGTATACGTTTATTAACGGGCAGATAGCGTATAATGATGGTAAAATAAATGATGCGGTGAGGGGACAGCGGATGGTATTTGAAAGGTGATATTTCGAAATTTATGGAAAATGCCGGTTGGTGATTCTATAGTGGAAGATCGGTGACGAGAGATAGGTGCAGACGCGATGCAGGGCGTCTCTACAGGATTTCATAATAGTTCGAACAAAAATGCAAAACGACAAAACCACACTCCGGGACCTTTCTATATTCACATCTGATGGGAGCGGGGATGTATTTGAACTTATTAACCATACCACTACTCATGCCGGGCGGGATATGCTGCGCAAGCATATTCAGAATCCACCGGATACTTTTGAAAAACTGCAGAATGTTCAGGATGCCGTAAAGTTCTGGTCGGCAAATGCGGAGTTATGGCCGAAAAATGTATTGAATGGCACATTGGTGATGCTGGATAAATTTTTCGAATCGGCAGATAGTCTTTCGACGCCACCGAGCGGTTTTACTCTTGCTCTTAATTCATACTTTCAGCGGCTGCTGCATAAGCAAGAGTATTTCTACACTAAATTTTCATTGTCTCATTTAGCGGATTTTTTAAATGGCTGCAAAGAGCTTGTTGAATTAGCGGCCAGGCCCGATGTTCCGATGCTGTTAAAAAGAGAACTGGAGACCATGGCGTCGGAGCTGAAACACCGTCTTACAGAGCCTATTTCTGCCATTACCAAGGAGACAAAGTATGCTGACCTGATGCAACTGGATTACAGGGCGCGACGGGAGATGAAGCATGTGGTGCACAGACTGATAGACAGTTACTCCAGACTGGATGCATGGCGGTCTATGGCTTTGGCCGGTAAAGCGAATGACTGGGTATTCCCGGAATTATTACCTGCTTTGCCTGTTTGTATGGAAACGGCCGGGCTCAGTCATCCGCTGTTGAAAGAACCGGTCAGCTATGACATTGCTTTTGAACAGGATCGTAATTTCCTGCTGCTTACAGGCGCTAATATGTCGGGAAAAACCACATTCATGCGGGCGCTGGGAGTGGGAGCATTGCTTGCCCACCTTGGAATGAGTGTCCCGGCGCGGGCCATGCGCATCAGTTTTCTGCAAGGTATTATCACCAATATGCAGGTGGAGGATAGTATTCTGAGAGGAGAAAGCTATTTCTTTGCGGAGGTGCAGCGCATGAAACAGACCGCCGAAAAGCTTCAAAAGAGGGAGCCGCACCTGGTGCTGATGGATGAATTGTTCAAAGGCACCAATATACATGATGCGTATGAGTGCACCAGGGCTGTGATGGACGGACTGTTGCATCACCCTAACCACCTGATGATCATCTCAACGCATCTTTATGAGGTAGCGCAGCAGTTCAAAACAGACAATCTCAGGAATAAAGAAATACTTTTCTATTACTTTGTAACGACAATGAGTGCGGAAGGTGATTATAAATTCACTTACGAACTGAAGAGTGGTATCTCCGATGACCGGATAGGTTACCGGATATTGCAGAAAGAAGGAGTTATTGATCTTTTGAACAGGAAATCGTGATGTATTGAAGCATTGTGGGATAACGAAAAAAATTGATGCGGTTGTAGAGACGCAATGCATTGCGTCTCTACGAAACACTAACGTGCAAAAGCAATTTCGATT
>CANJQU010000198.1 GCA_947476485.1 Chitinophagaceae bacterium | reverse complement strand
GATAGCGATCTCTATTGCAGCATACAGATCTTCCTTTTTGAATGGCTTCACCAGGAATGCATTTGGCTTTACCGGTTTTGCACGTTCCATTGTCGCCGCATCGTTATTGGCAGTGAGAAAGATGAACGGGATGTCCATTTTCTCCCTGATGTATTTGGCAACCTCAACACCGTCCTTACTCCCTTTTAGCTTCACATCCAGTAGCGCCAGGTCGGGGCGCTCCGTTTCCAGCATAGCTATCGCTTGGTCATAACTGGCTACAGGCTTAGGCACGTCATACCCCAGCGACAGCAGCGTTTTCTGTATACTGGCTGCAATGATCGCTTCATCTTCCACAACGCATATCCGTACTTTCTGTTCCATTAATTTACGCGGGTCATTTCCGCACTAAATATAGTCACGGTTACTAAAATAAGGATTGTTAGCCAGGCAGTATAACCAATTGATAACATCACTTATACTTCGGTAAAATGTATGAAAAATGTGCTGCCACCCGCATTGCGATAATCAGCATGGCCGCCAAGTTGATCGCTCAGCATATTTATCAATTGCAGTCCCAGTGTGTGGCTGGTTGATATATCAAGATCCGGTGGCAGGCCCTGTCCGTTATCGCTATAAACGAGCACAGAATAGTTGTCTTTTTTGTCAAGCCCAAGGCTGATGTGCAGTGGCCCGGCCGCTGCCGTGGCATACTTAAACGAATTGGTGAGCAGTTCATTGAGAATGAGTCCCAGCGGCACCGCAACATCAATAGCGAAATACCGGTCGGGCAGTGCGTTCGTAAATGCTGCTTCCCGCTGGCTGCCCAGGCTCTTGATCTGTGTAAAAAGGTCATCGGCAAAAGTCCGGAAATTGAGCGTATCCAGTTGCTCGTCCTGGTATAGCTGTTTGTGAATGATAGCCATGCTCATTACCCTTACCTGGCTTTCATTCAGCGCCGCTATTGCTTTTTCGTCACTTACACTTGTGGCCTGGAGTTCCAGCATGCTGCTGATCACCTGCAGATTGTTTTTCACACGGTGATGCACTTCTTTCAGCAATATTTCTTTTTCATTCAGTGCCTGCCTTATTATCGCTGCCTGCGCGCCAATAGTCTCATTTTTTTTGCGGTTACGTATGAGGCTCAGGTAGATGAGTATGGAAATGCCCATGAAAACTACGAGGGCGGAGACGGCAACTGTCAGGGCAAGTTGCTGGTTGTGTTTTTCCGTTTCAAATGCACGCGTCTGCTGCTTGTATATACCGGCCTGGCGTTCGAGGTCGCCTTTTAATATTTGCTTGGTGTTGTCCAGTATCTTTTGGTCATTCCTTATGGTGTCGCTTATAGCGTCATACTTTTTATGGTATAGAAGCGCCAGCGAAGCATTTCCCATATGTTCATATGCGTTTGCATAATTCCGGTATGCCTCCTGCTTTATGTCTGCATCATTTATCTGACTGCCAAGATCGAATGCTTTGGCAGCATATGCCAGCGCAGAATCGTATTTGTGCTCCGATTCAAAAAGCTCGCTCAGGCTATTGTACAGATAGCCCAATGGATGCTTTCTATGCGCTGGCCAACCTGCTTTTAGCGCAGCCCTGTAAGCATACTCGGCGCTGTCAGGCTTTTTTAATGCGAAATAGCTGAGGCCAACATTGTTAGCAATAGCAGCAGTTGCGGTGGTATCATTGTTTTTCCTTGCCACTTCCAGCACCTCCTGCCAGCAGCGGAGCGATTCAGTATAGCGGGCCTGGGCATAGTATGCCCCGCCCAGATTATTCATCTGGTCAATCAGGACAACCACGTCATTGACTTGCCTTGCTGCCGGGATGGCCAGCTTATAATAGTTTATCGCCTCAGCAAGGTTACCGGCATACTTGTAAGCAAACGAAATACGCTGCAGTAACTTCACCTCTATATCCGGCCTGGTGATCTGTTTTGAATAAACTATTGCTTTACTATAGTGCTCTATTGCTTTGTCATATTCCAAAACCTGAGGATAGCATAGACCAATAGCAAGTTCCGCATACATCTTCCCCTCGGTCCATTTTATTTTTTCGGAAAGGTTCAGCGCTTCATTGGCATAATACAGCGCTTTTACCACTGCGCTATCTTTATGCACGTTAGATAGCGCCAGCAGAAGTCTTACTTTGGCTGTATCTGTCCCTAATCCTGCCAATGCTGCGCCCAGGCTATCTTGCTTAGATATCCTTTGTGCACTGCAAGGTGGCGAATGCAATACCACCACTAAAAAAACAGTGATTATCCGTGCGATATACGTATGTATATTCATCTGCGGGCTAAAGAAATGAAATTGAAAGATGATTTTCAAAAAAATGTTAAGTATGGCTCATTTTTTGTTGAACTGACAACCATCACCAGACAAAAAAAAGTCCTGCATAATATGCAGGACTGTAATTGATTTAAGTAGCTGTTTTTTAATTACCCAGGTAAGTCTTCAGCAACTGGCAGCGGCTGGCGGTGCGCAGTTTAGTGATCGCTTTATCCTTTATCTGGCGTACACGCTCACGGGTAAGTGAGAATTTCTCGCCTATATCTTCCAGGCTCATAGGGTTTGCAACGCCTATGCCGAAGTATAATTTTATTACGTCACGTTGACGGTCTGTAAGCGTGCTCAAAGAACGTTCTATTTCACAACGAAGTGATTCGCCATGATACAGTTCAGCATCCGCTGCATCTGAGTTTGGATTTTCCAGTATATCCAGCAGGGTATTATCTTCACTATCTACAAAAGGTGCATCAACGGATACGTGCCTTGCAGCTACGCCAAGTGTTGTTTCCACTTCTTCTGTTCCTATTTCCAACAATTCTGCCAGTTCTTCGGTCGATGGTTCACGCTCATATTCCTGTTCAAGCTGGGAATATGCCTTACTTATTTTATTGGAAAGGCCTACTTTGTTCAACGGCAGGCGCACGATACGCGATTGCTCGGCCAATGCCTGCAATATCGACTGGCGTATCCACCATACCGCATAAGAAATGAATTTAAATCCGCGCGTCTCATCAAAACGCTGCGCTGCCTTGATAAGACCGAGGTTGCCTTCGTTAATTAGATCGCTGAGGGAAAGGCCCTGGTTCTGGTACTGCTTCGCAACGGAAACCACGAAACGGAGGTTAGCCTTGGTAAGTTTTTCTAGTGCACGCTGATCGCCTTGTTTGATGCGGATAGCTAGCTGTACTTCTTCTTCTGGTGTTATGAGATCTACCTTGCCTATTTCCTGCAGGTATTTTTCAAGGGACTGGCTTTCACGGTTGGTAATTGATTTCGTGATCTTAAGCTGACGCATTGACATAAACTAATAATTGTGTGTGTGTGAAATTATATAAGCTTACAACTATAAGAATCGTTGATATGGGTATAACGATTGCGAAATTACGCCTCTTAACGATCAAACCCAAAAAAAATTATCATTGTATTAACAATATTTTCTTATATGTCTGAATGTAGTTTATAAATATTCGACAGAATCAGTAATAAAATTTTGATTGTAGCATCATTTTTTTATTATTGCATCCAAACTGATAACAAGTGAATAGTACCGCGATGAATAAGAAAAAATTAATGTACTCATTAGAATTTCCGATACGCTGCTCTCCAACTATATTGTACGAGTTTCTGTCTACTCCTGTAGGCCTGCAGGAGTGGTTTGCTGATAAAGTTGACCAACGTGACCACACTTTTTACTTTACCTGGAATGGCAGCACGGATACTGCCGACATACTGGAACATGTAGATAACGAATTTATCAGGTACCGCTGGGATCACCAGAACAAAGATGAATTTTTTGAATTTAGTATTGAGCAGAGCCCGGTTACCAGCGAAACGATCCTGCGTATCACCGATTTTGCCGACAAAGCTGACCAGAAAGATCAGGAACGCCTTTGGAATTCACAGGTCAGCGATCTGAAACATCGCATCGGTAGCTAATATTGGGCATATTTATCCACGAAATAAAAAAGGCTGAAGGGTTTTCCTTCGGCCTTTAATTCATAAAGTTCATAAAGTTTTGTTTATAGTTCCTAAAAGCTGCCCTTATCCTGCCGGTTGCCCGGAACAAATTTTCAAATTAGCCGTAGGTTTGCAGCGTAAACAATGTAAGTATTGATAAAGAAGCTGGACATATTGCTTATCCGTAGTTTCGTAGGCCCCTTCGTTGTTACTTTTTTCGTTTCTCTTTTCGTGCTCATGATGCAGTTCTTCTGGCTCTACATGGACGAGATGATCGGCAAAGGTCTCAATATATGGATCATTGTTCAGTTGCTGGTGTATATGTCCACCACGCTCGTCCCGCTGGCTTTGCCCCTGAGCGTCCTTCTTTCCTCTATCATGACCTTTGGGAATATGGGTGAAAATTTCGAGCTGGTGGCCATCAAGTCATCAGGTATTTCCCTGTTGCGCTTTATGCGCCCGTTGTTCCTGTTCATCCTTGGCCTTTCGGGTCTTGCGTTCCTGTTCAGTAACGATGTGATACCCGTTGCTAATCTTAAAGCGCTCTCTTTACTCTACGATGTCCGCAATT
>CANJQU010000197.1 GCA_947476485.1 Chitinophagaceae bacterium | reverse complement strand
ATAAGGAACTGAAGTCGATTATCCGCCGACAGTTCAATACCATACCATTGTTTGTAGGTCTTACTGTTCTTGCGAAGGTCTACGGCAATGTCCCATATGCTGCCTTCAAGCACACGTAGTAGTTTAGCCTGCGGTGTTGGTGGGTTCTGATAATGCAGGCCGCGCAACACATTCTTCACCGACCGTGCCTGGTTGTCTTGAACAAAAGCAGTATTATAGCCATCGGCAGACATTTCCAGTGTACGCTTATTGTAACTCTCGAAGAAGTAGCCGCGGTCATCTTTATGCACCTTTGGCTCCAGTATCAGCAACCCTTCTATAGGGGTTTTAATAATGTTCATTTGCGTGTGTGGTTTAACCTACTATTTCCAGTAAGCCATTTGCAATATAAGACAATTCTTCTTCAGTTAGCTCTGTATGCATGGGCAGCGATATCACGCAGTCCTGCAGCATATCTGTTACCGGCAGGTAAGTATCTGAAACACCATAATCCTTCAGCATATTTTGCTTGTGGCACGGCACCGGGTAGTAGATCATGCACGGAATGTTCTTGTCAGTCAGCTTCTTCTGCACCTCATCACGGTTCACATTCTTTAACTGTAGCGTATACTGGTGAAATACATGCGTAGAATACTCTGCCCGGTGTGGTGTAATTATGTTCGGATTATTCTTGAAAGCAGCATCATAAAAATCAGCCGCCGCGCGGCGTGCATCGCAGTACTCATCGAGGTGGCGGAGCTTTATGCGTAATATGGCAGCCTGTATGGTATCGAGCCTGCTGTTGCAGCCTACCATTTCGTGGTAGTACCTTGTCTTCTGACCGTGGTTGGCGATCATTTTCAGCTTCTCTGCAAGCGCGCTGTCGCTGGTGAAGATCGCGCCACCATCCCCGTATCCACCCAGGTTTTTTGAGGGAAAGAACGAAGTGCAGCCAATGATCCCCATAGATCCTGTTTTCCTCACGGTACCATCTGCGAACGTATAAGAACTGCCGATCGCCTGTGCATTGTCTTCTATTAGCGGTATATTGAATTCCTTTGCAAGCGCTATGAGCGGCTCCATATTGGCGCTCTGCCCATACAAGTGTACAGGTATTATGGCTTTGGTTTTGGGAGTGATCGCCTTCCTCACACTATCTATATTCATAGTAAACGTGTCGGCATCAACATCTACAAATACTGGTTTCAGCCGTAGCAGGGCTACCACCTCTACCGTGGCTATATAGGTATACGATGCGGTGATCACTTCATCCCCCGGCTGCAGGCCCAGCGCCATAAGGGCTATCTGCAACGCGTCTGTGCCATTCGCGCAGGGTATTACATGCTTCACTCCCAGGTAGTCGGCCAGTTCCGTGGCAAAATGGTTCACATCCGGGCCGTTGATAAAGGCTGTGCTTTCTACCACGTTTTGGATGGCGGCATCAATTTCGGGTTTTATTTTATTGTATTGACGCTTAAGATCAACCATCTGGAGGTTATGCATAATGTGCTTTTTTTAACGGGTGCAAACCTACCTTTTTTCCGCCCAATGAGCAAACTTTCCGTTACCGGTAAACGTTAAAAATACTATTGCATCTAAGGACGTGCCACACCATAGAATTAAAAAAATACCATCATATTTTGCATATTAATCTCTATTTTTGCCGCAAACTTAACATACGGGTAATTTTTAACCCCTTAGCTAAATAACAGATGTATAATATCTGTACAACAAAATGATTATGAAGAAACTATTCCCAATCTTTTTTTTACTGCCGTTCCTGTTGGTCATGTCCTTTACTGCGCTTGCTACTGCCCCCATTACCGGATCGCCGGTAATGTGTGTGGGTACACAAACCGCCCTGTTCGACGCTACCCCGTCGGGCATCTGGAGCAGCAGCAATGCCTCTGTGGCTACCGTGGGCATCAGCTCGGGTATTGTTACCGGTGTCTCTATCGGAACCGCAACTATCAGTTATAACGTAAGCGGCATTTCAGCCGTACTCGTTGTGAGCGTGAATGCGGCTCCCATTTTCGGTGCTATTACCGGGCCGTCTGTGGTTTGTGTTGGCTCAGTGATAAACCTTACTGATCCGGCACCAGGCGGTGTATGGAGCGTGGGTTCGTCATCAGTCGCATCTGTAGACGGTGCGGGTCATGTTACCGGTGTAGGTGTAGGCGGCGTTACCACCATTTCTTATTCCGTATCGAACGCGAGCTGCACTGCTTCGGCTTTGCATGTAATTACAGTTAACCCTGTTCCCAATGCCGGAACTATCCTGGGGGCCGGTACTGTTTGTGCCGGGGATACGCTTTATCTTACCGATGCCGTTGCGTCCGGAGTGTGGAGCACATCTGCGGCCGGTGTGGCAACGGTAACACCTTCTACCGGCATTGTTACCGGACTTTCCTCGGGTGTAGCTAATATCAGCTATACCGTTACCAACAGTTTTGGCTGCGTTACATCTGCAGTTGCGGCGGTAAGGGTAAACCCCGCACCTATTACGGGCTACCCTACTATTTGTGCCGGCAATATCACCGATCTTGAAGACGCATCGCCGGGCGGCACATGGAGCAGCAGCAATACGTCTATAGCAAATGTTGATTCACTTTCGGGTGTTGTAGCAGGAGTTGCAGCAGGCACTGTACTTATTACTTACAAACTCACGGCAACACCTGCAAGCTGCTATGTCACTACCGTCATTACAGTACAACCGCCGCTGAGCCCTATAACCGGAGCCACAACAATTTGTGCCGGGCACCCTACAACGCTTGTGAATGCCACAAGTGGCGGAACATGGACCAGCGGAGTTCCGTCGATCGCCACTGTCGGACTTACATCAGGTGTAGTGAATGGACTTGCGTCGGGAGATACCTACATTACCTACTCGCTTAATCCTGGTTGTATCACGGTCACCATAATGAGCATTAATGCCCTGCCACCCGCCTATAATGTCACCGGTACCGGCAGCTATTGCGATGGTGGTGCGGGGCTACCTATTGGCCTGAACGGGTCTAATACCGGGTTTACTTACAATCTGTATTCCACGGCATCTTTAGTGGCTAGTCTGCCAGGTACAGGCAGCCCGCTAAATTTTGGTGTTCACCCTGCCGGCGTCTATTCTGTGCTGGCAACAAATAACACTTCCGGCTGCTTCGTCTATATGCTCGGCGGCGCAGTTATTACAGAGATATCGATGACAAGTCCAACTGTCTCCATTCTTGCCGCGCCGGGCACCACCGTTTGCCAGGGTACCGGGGTTTTATTTACAGCATCGTCTACAAGCGGCGGCCCCACACCCGAATATCATTGGTCCGTGAACGGGATCAGCGCAGGCCTCACAGGCAGCACCTTCGTATACACACCTAACGACCAGGATAGCGTATCGGTGCTGCTTAAGAGCAATGCCGCATGCGTGTCACCCGACTCTGCTTCCACTTTTGTGAAGATGACCGTAAATGCCGTGCTCACACCTTCAGTGACCATTACGGTAAACCCCGGAGATTCGGTGTGTCCGGGAACACCGGTTACATTTACAGCGCACCCTGCTAATGGCGGATCCGCTCCTGCTTTCCGTTGGATGAAGAACGGAATATTCGCTACTACCGGCACTACATATACCTACACACCGGTGAACGGCGATAACATATTTTGCACATTGCAAAGCAGTTACGTTTGCCCGCTTGTAGCCTCTATACCAAGCGCCAATTCCATCAATATGAATGTGCCGCCAATGTACCTGCCGATCGTAACTGTTACCGCATTCCCAAGTAACAGGGTATCTTTTGGCGATCCGGTTACATTTACCGCAGCCGTGAGTTTTGCGGGCATCAGCTACAGCTATCAGTGGGAAGTGAATAGTTTCCCCATCCCTGGCGCGAACGCGAATACCTACATGAGCTCCACGATTAACAATTTGGACATAGTAACGTGTGTCGTGACCGGGCTCAACATTTGCGGAACTACCGAAGGATCGGGGCAGATCCAGATTTTTGATACAGTCGTTACAGCTATCACCAATGTGCAGGCCGGTCTTTCGGATATACAGTTAATTCCAAACCCCAATAAGGGCACATTCACTGTAAAGGGTTCATTTGGTTCTATTGCCAATGAAGCGACAACAATAACCATTACAGATATGATGGGCAAGGTTGTTTACAAAGAGCAGACTACGACACATGCGGGTAAGCTTGATGCGCAGGTGCAGCAAACAAGCGCGCTCGCCAGCGGCGTTTACATGTTGAATGTGTCCTGCGAGACTGCAAATAAAGTATTCCATTTTGTGGTGGAATAAACGCTATTGAATATTTTGAATGGAAGGGCTGGTGCGATACCGGCCCTTTTTTGCTTGAATTGCCCGAGAAGCAGGCCTCGCATATCTTCATGAGCCGCCTTTCGATACAAAATCCCTGAAGTTGCCTCTGTGAATAATATTGGCAGCAGCAGAATAATTTTCTATGAACGAAGCTGGTATTTTGTTTCTGCCGCTGTCTTTCCATTTAAACTCGTATGCGGCGATGCTGCCTCCGGCTTCTTCAACAAAATCTATCTCCTGTTTTTGCACCGTGCGCCAAAAATAGTTATTGGTGTACTGCTT
>CANJQU010000196.1 GCA_947476485.1 Chitinophagaceae bacterium | reverse complement strand
ATCACTGTGCTCAATTTGCTCATGTAGTTGAGACTTTATTTCTACCATCGTCATATCGGTAAGATTTATCCAAAATTAACGAAAAAAAACGCGTTTTGAGATTACACCCTCTCTCTCAAGTGCCCTAGCATATCAGCCGTCATCTTATCCAGGTCGAAATCATTCTTCCAGCCCCAGTCGTTGCGGGCAGCGGTGTCGTCAATGCTTTTTGGCCAGCCGTCTGCTATCGCCTGGCGGAAGTCGGGTTTGTAGTCTATAGTAAAGTCAGGGATATGTTTTTGAATGGCCGCAGCGATCTCTTTTGGTGAAAAACTCATAGCCGAAATATTGTAAGACATGCGGGTTTTCATCTGCTCGGCCGGCGCCTCCATCAGCTCAATGGTAGCCCGGATAGCATCGTCCATGTACATCATGGGCAGGTATGTGTTCTCAGAAAGAAAGCAAGTGTATTTTCTGCTTTTCAGCGCTTCGTGATATATCTCTACCGCATAATCAGTAGTGCCACCACCTGGCTCTGATTTCCAGCTTATGAGACCGGGATAGCGAATGCTGCGCACATCAAGACCCCAGCGCTGGTTATAGTACTGGCACCAAAGCTCGCCGGCATATTTACTTATACCATAGACCGTGCGTGGCTCAACAATAGTCTGCTGCGGAGTTTGTTCGGTCGGAGTAGTTGGCCCAAAAACAGCTATAGAACTAGGCCAATATATCTTCGTTAGTTTTTCCTGTACACCGAGCTCCAGGGTTTGCAGCAGGCTCTGCATATTAATAGCCCATGCTTTGTGTGGATCTTTTTCGCCGGTAGCGGATAAGAGTGCTGCCAGCAGGTATATTTGGGTAATACCTTCTTTCTTAACTAACGCATGTGTGGCGGCAGCGTCCATTGCGTTAAGATGCTCATACGGGCCATTATCCTTCAGCAGCGGATGTGCTTCTTTTATGTCAGTGGCAATAACATTGTCAGTGCCATATACTTTTCGTAATGCCAAGGTAAGTTCTACTCCGATCTGCCCGCCGGCGCCTATTATGAGAATTTTTTCCTGTTTCATTTTTAGTAGGAAGTATAAAAAATTATAAAGTTGTCAATCGCCTGTAATGTGCCTATTGGATTTAACGTACGTGAAAATTATCATTACAATAGTAACCAAAATTAGACTAATGTCTTTTGTTATTAATAAACTTGAAGGGTTCTCGACACCCTTTATAATAACAAGATGCAAAATATAGGAAAGAACAACTAAAAAAACGGAAACATAATTTATAGTGTTACTGAGTACAAAATAATGCGATAAAAACAGTCCCAGTACTAGTACGTCTGCTTGAGATAGGTAAATGAAAACATATGCCCACCCTAAATTTGAGTCGTCAACGATTTTTTGATATTGCGATGCATGAACCCAACAGTACAAATGATGACCTATAGCTACTACATAAAACAGGTAGAAAAATAGAAAAATATAACTATAGACTTTCTTCATAAAATTCTCAGTAACCTCTTTTAGTCTAAGTCAAAATTCTAAAGTTCGGTATGCAACAACTGGATTTGTAATGCTTCTATGAGCAGATGATTCAACACTGAAGCTGATGACATATTCTCATGCGAAGCCCCCTTTAGGGGGTTTGGGGGTTGTTGATCATGTCCAAAAACTGGTCAAACAGGTACCTGCTGTCATGCGGGCCCGGTGTTGCTTCCGGGTGATACTGCACGGAGAAGGCGGATCTGCCGATCATTCTTATCCCTTCTATAGAGCCATCGTTCAGGTTTACATGGGTCACTTCTACCTTATCTGATCTCTTGATGGCCTCCGGGTCTACGCCAAAGCCATGATTTTGCGTAGTGATCTCAGATTTACCGGTCACCAGGTTTTTAACGGGATGATTGAGCCCCCTGTGGCCGTGGTGCATTTTGAAGGTAGGGATATCGTTTGCCCTTGCCAGTAACTGATGCCCAAGGCATATGCCAAAGAACGGCTTGTTGGTTGCAAGTATGTCTTTCACGGTCTTTACTGCATAATCCATTGAGGCCGGGTCGCCCGGGCCATTGGAAATAAAATAACCGTGTGGGTCAAAAGCTTTCAACTCATCAATATTTGTTTTTGCCGGAAAAACTTTCAGGTAAGCGCCCCTGTCAGTCATGCATTGCAGTATCTTGATCTTTACACCATAATCAAGAACGGCAATACGTATTGGCGCCTTGGGATCGCCGAGTGTGTAAGCTTCTTTGGTTGATATTTGCGAAGACAGTTCAAGGCCAGCCATATCGGGTACTTTTACAAGCGCCTCCCTGAGGCCTTTTTCATCACTCAGCTCTGTAGAGATGATGCAATTCATTGCGCCCTTGCTGCGTATGTGCTGCACCAACGCCCGCGTGTCGACATCATATATAGCAACCAGGTTATTGCTGACAAGGTAATTTTCGAGGCTGTCGTTGGCCACCATTCGTGAATAACGATGGGAAATGTTCTTACAGATCAATCCGCTGATCTTTATAGAATCGCTTTCAACATCCTCATTCTTTACGCCATAGTTGCCTACATATGCGTTGTTCATGATGAGTACCTGGCCGGTGTAAGAAGGATCTGTAAAAACTTCCTGGTAGCCGGTCATACCCGTGTTGAAGCATATTTCACCGCCGGCAGTACCTTTGGCACCGAAAGAGAGACCTTTAAAAAGAGTGCCGTCCTGTAACAGCAGCCATGCGGGAGTATTTGTATGAGTTGAAGTCATTGAAAAACAAATTGTGCAAATGTAAGTTTAATTGCGCAATGGCTCAACAGTTAGACTACTTAATTAACTGCAAATGTGTAAATGTGGAAAAGTACCGATGCTATAAAAAAAATACATACCGCAAAACTTGCGGTATGTATACGAAGCACTTATCTTATATTTTTGACAATGATTTTTTGAGGAAGTCGATCACTTTTACTTCGGTTGCGTCCACCTGGCGCAGGTCTGCAAGTATTACAGATATCCAGTCCGTAAGGTGGATAAAGTAAAATACCTGTTCCCAGTAGCTTTTCCCCTCAGCGTATATCTCGATAATAGTCGGGTTATACTTCTTAAACACTTTTTTATTGATCTCCATTCTTGTCTGAACGCGGTCATAGTCTTCCTTAGTGCGCAGTATCAGCACAGCTTTGTCGCGCGCGTCATCTTTCCATCCCACCAGCTCATTATGGTTCATCTCGGGGATAGCGCCATGCCAGCACAGTAACTTACTATTTTCATTAAGCTGTTGCCTGAAGCGTATGGCCACACCTTCAAAATGGCTGGCAGAATAGATGATCGGCAATTTGCCAAACACTTTTTTTGCAATTGCACCGGCTTTCTTCTGTGTCTCCTTTTCACCATCCTTCATAGACTTGATGGCCTTTTTTATTTCGCCTTCAAAGCTATTTCCTATGAGACCAAAATGGCCGAGTACGAACAATATCTGAACCAGTGAATAGCCAATGCAGGAGCGGGGTGGCATTCCTGCGGGAACAAGTATGCAATCAATACCTTTTTGATTTGCAAATTCTGCTACCTTGCCGCCGGACGTAATGCACACTATTGTTGCCTTTGCTTTTTTCGCCTGGTATAGTGCAGCCAATGTTTCTTCAGTATTGCCGGAATAAGAGCAAACGATAACAAGCGATCTCTTGTTTACAAATGAAGGGAGAAAATAGTCCTTGTTGACAATGAATGGGACATTCAGCTTGTCAAACACATAATTCTGAACAATTGAACCTCCTATGCCACTGCCACCAAGACCAGTCACCAGCACATTGGTAAAGTCTGTTGCATCAGTTGTAAAACGATAATTTTTTCCTATTATTAATGCTTCATGGAGTTGCAGGGGAAAGTCAAGAACTAATTTTTTCATCATGAAATGCTGATTTAAGTGTCCAAACATAATAAAATTGGGATAAAAGGCGAACAAATTGCCGCTAACTTTTTGCTAAATAAAGGTTATATTATACTTCACCGTAACTGGAGGAGTGGCAAAAAAGAGATCGATATTATCGCGCTTAAGGATGATATGGCTGTAATAGTGGAAATAAAGACCCGTACAAATTTTGATTTTGGCTTTCCTGAAGAAGCCGTGAACCGCTCAAAACAGCGATTTATAAAGAGCGCCGCCGAAGCATTTATTCTCGATAATCCTCAGTACCTGTTTATCCGTTTTGACATCATCAGCATTTTGATCGAGGGGGATAATGTAAAAGAGATCGTGCATTTCGAAGAAGCATTCTATTAGTGATATCTGACCTTACGGAAATAGAGAAACCCTACCGGTTTGGGTAGGGCTTCACCTATTTATACTGAACTAGTCTTATCTTCTTCCTCCCTCATGCTGCTGCGGCATTTCACGCCCTGGCTGGTTCTGTGGCGCCTGTGGCTGAGGCCTCTGTTGTGGCGCTGGCTGCTGACGTTGCACTGGTTGTGGTTGCTGGCGTTGTGGTTCTGGCCTCTGCTGTGGCTGAGGACGCTGCATGGGTTGTGGTTGTTGGCGCTGTGGTTCTGGCCTTTGCATAGGTTGTGGCTGCTGGCGCTGTGGTTCCGGCCTCTGCATAGGTTGTGGCTGCTGACGCTGTGGTTCCGGCCTTTGCATAGGTTGT
>CANJQU010000195.1 GCA_947476485.1 Chitinophagaceae bacterium | reverse complement strand
TGATCCTTTGTGCATGACCATGCTTATGGTTCCGTGAGGGGTAAGCTTCACATCCCGTGGGCGGCAGTCTTCGGTATTTAAGGAATCGATATTGGGCAGGTACCATACCGGTTTGCCGTTCATATCGAAGAGCGCCCTCATGCCATCTACAAATACATAAGCATCTTTATACGTCTGCGCATTTTTAACAATCCGCATCCGGAAACTAGCGGTGTCGGCCTCAGGAATGATCCCGGTATTAAAGTGATAGAGCTGGGTATGTGCCTGTTTTTTGGCGCTGGTATATGTAACCCGCCAGGTATATGAGCTTCCGAATGAGGGCACCTCACCGATCATTTTGTTTTTAGATGTGTTAAGCCGTATAAATATGCTTTTCTCAAATTCCGGAGCGTTGGTTATATGTCCTTTCGCTATTTCGATGAGGTAATTGTTTGCACCGTTGACCTCGGGAAAAGAAAACCCGACCAGCCGATAGCATAGCGTGCTGCCTTCGCGCGGGAACACCTGGGCCTGAATTTTACAAAATGCAAGCGAAAACAAGAGCGTACATAAGAGGTTTTTCATGGGTGGGTGGGGTGATATGCAAATCTATGTATTTAGTCAAATAAAGGAACACCTTCTTTCAAAAGGCCCTTTGTAAGGTCGGTATAGACTTTGCGGAAATCGATCACACCATCTGTGTTTATGAGATCGAGTGACGGCTTGTCATCGGTGAATATTTCAGAATTTTTGAGATCCAGTTTGCTGACATCCAGGAAAAGTGAATCGATATTCACTATTTTATTGAACAACAAGAGGGGAGACCTGATGACACTGAAGGTCTGATCTTCGTTACTTCCGACAAACAATGAGTTTCGCTCGTTTTCGGCCCCGTTTGTGGGTAATATTTTTGTGCGCAGGCCTGCTGCCGCCATGGTATTATATACCGATCGCCCGGGCATTCCTTTCTTTCCACTCAGATAACCAAAGAAATTGACGATTATGACGCCGTTTTTGTTGAGCAATGATCTTGCTTTTTTGAATGACTCAAGGCTCAGCATATGCGGCGGCGCAATATCTCCGTGAAACACATCTATGATGATCATATCATAGTTTTTTTCAGTGGTCTCCAGGTAATGCCGTGCGTCGTCAACTGTTACATTAATGTTCTTGTTTAAATAAAAATAGTCTTGTGCCACATCTACAATACGCTGGTCCAGCTCTACTACGTCAACATTGAATTTTAGTAAATTCAGCATATTTGGGATCTGCCCGCCCCCCAGGCCCAGCATCAATGCTTTAGATCCTTCAGGAAATTTACTGGCGAGACTGGTAATATAGTACGGATATTCCCACTTTGTAGCACCGGATTTCCGGTCGATTTGTGCTTCGCCTATTTTGTTTACCAGTAGTAATCTGTCATTTAGCTTATTGGTATCATACTTATTAACATCGGCCACCACTACCTGTCCTAAAAGACCTTCGGAAAAATAGCGGATCTCCACATTCGGGGTAACAGATATTGTTTTTTTCAAAGACCATGAGCAGAGGGCAACAATAATGAAAGCAAGGGAAACATATTTTTTTTGCCGTATCAGTTGGAGAAAGGGAAATATTCCCGTGATAAAGCCAGCCAGAATGGACGGGGTAGTTAATCCATATTGAGGAATGATGAAAAAGCCGGTTACAAACAGGGAAACAATTCCGCTTGCAGAGGATAGTGTAAATATGCGGCCGGTAACGGCGCCTGCTTCATCGGTAACCGATGATATGTGCCTGATCAGTAATGCAGGTACCATGCCCAGAAAAACAAGGGGGGGTATGATCAGGGCACAGCTTACAAAAATGGCGGAGACTTTAATGCTCAACGGCTCAAAAGCAAAGGTCATTTGCCGGGCAGTGAAGTGCATGAGCAGCAGAAATACGGATGCTGCAAGCAGCGCCCAACGCAAGGAGTTGAGCGGCGGATATTTTTCAGGCAAGCGGCCGCCTGCAAAATAACCTAATGCCAGGCCGAGTAAGGTACAAGCCATTACAATGGTCCAGACATAGAGCGATGAGCCGAACCAGGGTGCAAGCATCCGGGCTGCCATCAGTTCTGCCGCCATCACTATTCCCCCCTCCAGCACGGCATATAGATATATGGTCCAGGTTGTTTTTGATGTGAGCGCAGCACCGGTTTTTGCATTTTGTGCGGAGGTGATTTTGGAATGGGCAGATGCGTTGTCGGGTGAAACAAGCCCAGGCCTGGTAACAAAAGCAGATTTTCGGATCATATAGAAGCAAACAAGCGTTGCCGCAGCAAGTGACACGCCTGTTATGCACGCACTTAACCGCAATCCTGCCAATGGGATAAGGCATACGCCAAACAAAAAAGTGCCGAAAATGCCACCAAGCGTAGACACAAAATAGGCCGTGCCGGCAACTTTGCCATGGCTATGCAACCGGGCATCCATGAGGTTTACGACTATTGGCCCTACTGTGCCGAAGCAGAACATTGGTGGTAGTAAAAGCAAAAAAGAAGTAATACATATGCCGCTGATAAGATCAAGCCTGCCGGTAACTGATACCAGTGCGGTAGCGGTATAGGGCATGGCAAAAACCAATAACGCAGCTATGCCAAGGATATAAAAAAGTAATTTTCCGGTGCGTGCCGATGATGCTATGCGCCCACCAACATAGTAGCCAAGCGTAAGCCCGGATACTGTAAACCCCAATACAGCGGTCCAGACATAAAGGGAACTGCCAAAAAATGGAGCAACCAGCTTTGCACCCATCAATTCAACTGCCATCAGGGCTGCCCCTTCAATCAATAATATGATGAGATAATGTGCTGTTTTTTTGAACATTTGCTATAATTATCTCAAAGGAAAGAAAATAATTGAATTATTACCATGGCGCATATCATTTATTTACATGATGCGATTGGTGAAAATGCAGCTACAGACGGCAGGACGAAGGGCCAGGTTTGGCTTTATACGGTCTGCCTGCTATTTTTTTACTGAATTCCAGATAAGGCGATCCATATCAGCCCGACTTGTGATCATACTCGCGCGATAATTTAGTATCGGGTTCCATTGTTTTGTCTCGGGGCTCCACCTTTCGCAAACAGCGCTCCACAGTAGTTTTTTATCACGGTTCACAATAAAAATATTGGTGCAAGAGCCTGACAGCGATGCCAAAAAAGACTTATCAGGCAGCTCAAAAACATTGCCGCCAATGCCAAAAGAGTATGGTTTTGGTGATCTTATCCCTACGTAATTGACATCACATTCATACTCCCAGATCTTTTCGAGCTTGCCGGTATTAGGGTTTTCCTTCATCATTACCAGGGTAGGCCAACTGGCAGGATTGCAAAAGTTGTTATTAAATAAGTATAAATATCCGTCAGATGACCGCCTGCAACTGTGTTGTCCGCAAAACAATTTATTTCCCGGTTCTCCCATGCCAGGTTTATATTTTTCCCCATAGGCATTTATAACATTTCCTTCCGGGTAATTTACTTTCACTATGCGGTCAATTCCTTTAAAACTCAAATATGCAGCCTTGTTTTTCTCATCGAAGTAAAAAGCATTTTCATGCACATCTACGAAGCCACTCGCTATTTTGTGAAAATATATATCAGACTTTTTGAAGTAGTCAGAGGATTTCCAGGCCCATACCTGCCTGTTATTTTCATCGTATTCTATTATTGTTCCGAAGGACATTCTATCATTACTATAGGTGCCATTTGGCAACGCCTTTTCCATAGGCAAAAGAGCAAAGTTGCTGTCTGTGGATGCCGGTTTTTGGCATAAAAGCTTCTCATCACCAAGTGTCATGTAATGCCCGTTAGCAAGCCGCGTAAATTCATGATGGTAAAATTCAACGCTGTCGGGTGAGCGGTGGGCATTTTTGGGCATTTTCCATAAAATTTCAGCATCATAATTAAGTTCGTATATCCCTTTATGAATGAGTATTGTTATTGTGCCCTGCGGGGTCAGCTTCATGTCTCTCGGATAGCAGTCGGCAGTGCTCAAAGAGTCAATATCAGGAAGATACCAGACTGGGTTGCCACGCATATCATACAGTGCGCGGGTGCCATCAACAAACACATACGCATCCTTATAAGTTGCCGCATTTTTCAATATTCTCATACGGGTGACTGCTGTATCGGCTTCGGGGATGATACCTGTGCTAAAATGATGCAGCGGGCTTTTTGTATTTACAGAAGTGCCTTTTACAGCACTCACACGCCATGTATATTGTTTACCAAAAGAAGGCACCTCGGCAATTAGCCTGTTAGTGTTCGTTTTCAGGTGTTTAAAAATATTTTTTTCAAACTCTTTCTCATTACTGCAGCTACCAGCGGCTATTTCAAGACGATAGCTGTCCGCGCCCGATACAGGAGGGAAAGAAAACCCGATCAATCTGTAATTCAGCATTTTTCTTTCGCCTGGAATTACCTGGGACATCAGTTGCTGTGTTGCAAGGGAAAAGAAAATAAAAAAGCCAAGAATTTTATGCATTGTCATTCTGTTATAGCTGCAAATATAGACTATGCGAAGTTTCAGTAAGACCCTGAATCACTTTGTTTTTCGGGTTCTAAATGTGTGCTAAATGGCCAATCCGTTATTATTTTTTAAGGTGTTATAATGTTTATTAGCTGCGGATGATGG
>CANJQU010000194.1 GCA_947476485.1 Chitinophagaceae bacterium | reverse complement strand
GATGAAGGAAATGGAGCGTAACCAGCAGCAGGCCAATAAAGCCACATTTCAGAAGGAGCCCAAACAGGGGAGGCCTAAGGACGAGGATTATATTGATTATGAAGAAGTATAACCCCCGGGCCCCTAAAGGGGAGTGCCTTGCGAATAGATATTCGCCTTTGAATCTCAATTTTTTCTTTTCAGGATAGTTACGTGACACTATATTCAACTATACAAAGCCGAATAGAAATTCCGAAGTTGAAAATTTATTCATATGAAGCTCCCGGAAGGAGGTGCCGCTATTTCAGCGGGGGGCATATTAAGAACGTTGAACGTCCTTAAACACATTATCCTCTATTGTCATCCCCTTCTCAAGGAAAATTGTCTGGATACCTAGTTCTTTGGCGGTAGCAATGTGCTGGGGACTATCATCTATAAATAATGTATCCTCCGGTTTCAGGCCGTTTTCGTCCAGTACACGTTTGAAGATCTCCGGCATAGGTTTACGCAGCCCTACCCGGTGAGACAAATACACTTTGTCGAAAAACACACCGATGTTCGGTATGCCGTGGTTCTCCATCAGCACATCATTGAAGGTTTTTTCATGTACCTCGTTGGTATTGCTGAGCAGGAAGAGGTCGTAATAAAGCCTGAGCTGCTGCAGAATCTGGAGGCGGCGCAGGGGGTATTCGAGGATCATTGCATTCCAGGCATTTAAAACCTGCGCCTCCGAAATGTTATTGGGCGCGGCTTTCTGCAACTCAGCGACAAAATCTGTGGCAGACATGGCCCCGACCTCAAACTTATCAAAGAGATCGGTCTGGCGCAGTTGAGAGTAAAGCTCTGCAAAATTGGTAATGCCTGCCTCTATAAAGGCTTTTTCTGTAAGCTGGTAGTCTATATTAAGAATGACCCCACCGAGGTCGAAAATGATGTGTTTGATGCCTTTGATCATTATGGAAATATCCGCTTTGAACCTTCGAAATTAGTATAAAAAACACTAACGCGTTTCACTACGAGGTTCGTGATACCAATATTCCTGATAAGTATCATGTACTTCACTAAGAAAGATCATTAAATATAGCTCTATATAAAAATAGGTTTGCTGAAATTATCATTTTAACAATCAACTAAAGTCGACGAACATGAAATGCATATACTTATTCTTATTAGTGCTGGTGCCGCTAACAGGCTTTGCACAACAAAATGAGCCCGTAAAATCAGGAAAAAAGGCAACTGTGAATAGCACAACCCGTGAGGAATATAACTTTCCCGACCATTTTAAGTTTTACAAAAAAGAATTGAACGAACGCGTTGAAAAGAAAACAACCGCGTTAACCCAATGCCTCGAAAACCTGGCTGTGAAAAAGGGAGCGGATAGCAAAAGGGAAATGGAAATTGCAATGAAGCTCTTCAACAATGATGAAACGAAGATGGTAACGGTGACAAGCAAAAAGCACCCTGAACCTGTGACCATGCCCATAAGAAAGTACATGGAGCACCTCGCAGGCCTGCACTATAACAAGATAACCATAACATGGCACAATGCGCGCTACATGAGCAACTTCATCAAGCAGCCTGATGGCACTTTTGCCGCAGTCGTAGCATTTGAGCAGGAGTTCGTTGGCGTCAAAAAGGGCGAAGTGAAATATACCTACCGTGACCTTACTAAGAAAAGGGTTGAGGTAGCCGTGAAGGTTTGGGATGTAAAAGAGGGAGACAAGATCACAAAAGAGTATATGGATGTATTCCTTGGCAATATAGGCGTGAGTGAGCAGTAACAGCGTAAAAGAAACGTGGTCGTTCGACGCGTAAGAAGCCAGGAGTGCCTGTGTCCAAAAAACATTTTCCTTTTTTCATAAAATCGCCTACATTTGCAATCCAATTTTGGCGCAAGCCAGAGGGCCTATAGCTCAGTTGGTTAGAGCACCTGACTCATAATCAGGTGGTCCTAGGTTCAAATCCTAGTGGGCCCACAAAAAGAGAGTTGCATTTTCTGCAACTCTTTTTTTATGCAGCTAGAGGAAAGGGACCAGTCATAATCAGGTGGTCCTAGGTTCAAATCCTAGTGGGCCCACAAAAAGAGAGTTGCATTTTCTGCAACTCTTTTTTTATGTAGTTAGAGGAAAGGGACCAGTCATAATCAGGTGGTCCTAGGTTCAAATCCTAGTGGGCCCACAAAAAGAGAGTTGCATTTTCTGCAACTCTTTTTTTATGCAGTTAGAGGAAAGGGACCAGTCATAATCAGGTGGTCCCAGGTTCAAATCCTGGCAAGCTCCAACTAAAAAAGAGAATTGCATCGCTGCAACTCTCCTTCTTTATATAGGGAAACGGAAACGACTATTCATCTTTCTCTTTGCCATTTATGTATTTACACATTTTGGCGGCATGGGCTTTTAATACATTTCCCATGCCTTCGTACTGGCCGAAAAGTCCTTTCTCCTCGCGGAAGATAGCGGGAGAGCTGTAGTAAGTACGGGTGCCGCAATAGAACTGCCCAAGGTTCTTGGCTTCGGGGTCTGTATCCTCTGCTTTACCGGGATTAGGTCCCATCATCATGGTTACTACAGCATTTACGCCATAGTCGTCCTTGGTCTGCTTTACTTTGCGGGTGCATACATATACTACCACTACTGCGTCAACCCCGAGGCCTTTGCAAAGGTCGTGGCCCAGGTTTGAGGTGAGCTTACGGTTGGCTGTGAAGATCCCTCCCTGGTAGTTTTCAAGCGCTGATTCATCGGGCGCTTCATTGCCAACAAAGAAATTGCGGTAACCCTTGCCGGTAGGGGCGATCTTCAAAGTGCTGGCCGTAGCCGATGCTATCTCCCATGCGTTAGAGCCGGCTGCGCCACGCTTTGTGATCGTAACCTTCTCTTTCTTTGCAGACTCCTGGTTGAAGCCGTAGTAAAATTCTTTGAGCTCATTAGTGGTCAGGAATTCATCAGGTGTAAGCAGATCAATGCCATTTTCCTTAAAAGAAGACTTCAGTGCATCTATGCTGTTCCTGTAGAAACCATCAACTTGCATCTGACCAATAAAGTCGGAGGTGCGCCATACGTTTACACTTACACTACCCGTATAAGTACCACCCTTTACTTTGCCCTTGCCGGGGTCGTAGAGGTAGTAGCTGATAAGCGCTACTTTTTTGGGTTTTGTCTTAAGCAGGTCCATATTAGCGCTATAGCCGCCGCCGCCGCCGTTTCTGCCCTCCCTGGGGAAGTCAAACTTCACTTTGATTCTATCCGGATCTTCGGTTGCTTCTGCAAACTCGGTTTTGTCGTTGTTCAGGCCGGTTCCTTTCATTTCAGCGCCATTCCTGAGCATTGCCAGTATCACCTCTTCATTACCAAAACCACCAGCTATAGCCAGTTTCACGGGTGTGTTGCCTGCGCTGTTCTTTTCATTTATGTTGAGCCCTTTCTTCAGCAGCATCTGCAGTATTTCCTCAAATGGCCGGTTCCTTTCATCGGGCATATCTGTGTACCACTCGGGTACTTTGTATCCATAAGATTCATAGCTGGTTTTGATTGCAGGAAATACTTTGGCTCGTTCTTCAGGCGACTTACCGTAACTGGCCAGCGTGTGCATCAGTGAACCGTCTGCCCCTATGTTTGCCGTTTTTGCGCCTTTGTCCATCAGCAAGGATATGCATGGCGAGCAATTGGTGCTCATTGCAGCCACATACAAAGCATAGGTTTCTGTTGGCTTTGCATTTTTCATAGCGTTTTCCCATGCTGATATCATTGCCTTGTTGGCATCCTTTCCTTTTGCCTCTTCTTTTTCTATAAGCGATTTCAGCACTTTGGCAGCATCTACTACCGCAGGCTTGTTAGGATCGGCGCCGGCATCCAGGAGCATTTTTATCACATCGGTAGAATAAACGGTAACGGCGGATACCAGTGCCGGATAATCCCCGGCATTGGGGTCGGCTTTTTTATCAAGCAGGTACCTTGTTATTTCCGGCCAGAAAAATGCAGCAGATATGGGTGTGCCGCCATCGCTGCCTTTGAAATTTACATCAGCGCCAGCATCTACTGCTTTTTTTACGGCTTCGAGATCGCCTTGCCTGCAAGCAGTTATCAAGTCTTCATTTACACCGCCAAACGCGCTAAATGATGTGATAAAAATAAACAGCAGGGGGAATATTATCTTTCGCATGGTGTTCTTTTAAGGAGTTAAAAATGTACTTTGATGTGCCTGTAAAACTATATCCTGTAAATGCAGCAGCTAATACAGCATCTGCTGTATTTTTCAGTAGCACACTTTTTACTGATATTGCATCCGCGTTCCAGCTAAGCCCTCTGTGAGTGGAGTGGGATAATCTTGTTCTTTAAATTGCCAGACCATACTTCTTAAATCATTAAAAATGAAGAAAATACTTTTTCTAGCGTTGATCGGAGTAAGCACTGCTGCATGGGCACAGAAAAGCGCATTGCGGGATGCACGGGATTTCCTGTCTGATAATAACTACAAAAAAGCGGTACCCTTGACAAATGAGGCCATAAAAAATACCGAAACAAAAAATGATGCCGAAGCCTGGTTTTTGCGGGGTATGGCCTACCTGCAATGGGCTGTAGATGCTTCCGAGCACAATTCAGAAGCACCGCAATTGGCTTACGCATCATTGACTCAGGCACTGGTGTTGAAGCCGGACTATGCAGCGGAGATAAACACCCCATTGTATGCCGTTGCAACCCTTAAGTTCAACAATGCAGTAGGGTT
>CANJQU010000193.1 GCA_947476485.1 Chitinophagaceae bacterium | reverse complement strand
GGTAAAACGTATCCGTATTTAATAAGACCTTTAGTGCCGCCTGCTGTATACCAATATCATTTTGTATCGATTTGAACTGAACAAATATCTCACCGCTCTTTGCATTGGCCGCTAAACTATCAAGGCCCGCACTTTCCCCGGTGCGCACCCTAAGTCTCGCTATAGCGGCAGACTCACGGTAGATACTGTCCAGTTCCTGCCATAAAGCCTGCCTGCTTCGATAATACCATAATGTATAATAAGCCGTTTGCACATCGCGCCTGATCTCCAGCGCCCTTGCCTGTCTGGCAAAATCAAGTGAACGGGACTGCTGTTTCAACAAGTTCTTTTGCGCAGTATATATTCCGGGCCAACTGATACTTTGAGATAAACCAATCTTTAAAATACCCTGTCTGTCTGTCGGCCTCATATCTTCATTCTCTGCAAAGAAGCCGGTTTTAGGGAGGTCAAAATAAGTGCCCATAAGTGTCTGGGAACGCTGTAACGCAATGTCACTGCCTCGTAGCTGTAAATTGTTGCGAAGCGCAATCTCGTAAGCGGCATCAAACGAGACGCGTATTTCACCATTTGCTCCGGCGCCGGTGTTTTGTCCGTTCACTGTATTGGCAGTCAGGCATGCTATTAGCAATCCTAAGATCGCTACCGGTCGCCGCCCGCCATTATTACGCTGATTGAACAGCAGGTATAAAAGCGGCAATACGATCAGTGTCAGAACGGTCGCAGACAACAATCCGCCTATTACCACAGTTGCCAGCGGTTTCTGTACTTCGGCGCCGGCTCCGGTGGACATGGCCATAGGGAGAAAACCTAGTGACGCCACTGCCGCGGTCATGAGTACCGGACGCAGCCTGATCCTGGTGCCTTTTAACACTCTTTCCAATACATTTTCCATCCCGTCTTTTGCCAGTTGATTAAACGTACCGATCAACACAATACCATTGAGCACCGCGACACCAAACAAGGCTATGAAGCCCACACCTGCTGATATTGAGAATGGCATCCCCCGTAGCAAAAGTGCAAAAACCCCACCGATAGCCGACATCGGGATCGCAGTAAACACCAAAGTGGCCTGCCTTAGTGAGTTAAATGTAAAGTACAGCAATGCAAATATCAATAGCAATGCAACGGGCACTGCGATCATCAGGCGTGCTGACGCTTTCTGCAAATTTTCAAATGTGCCGCCATAGGTAAAATAATATCCCGTTGGTAATTTCACTTTATTGGTCAGGGCAGCTTGCACATCTTGCACCACACTTCTTACATCACGGCCGCTTACATTAAAGCCTACAACTATCCGTCTTCTGCCATCTTCCCTGCTTATTTGCGTAGGCCCTGTTTCATACCCTATGGTGGCAACCTGCGAAAGCGGGATTTGATTACCTCCTTGTATTGGTATATAAAGGTCACCTACATTCTCTATAGAATTACGGTGAACACTGTCCAGCCTTACTACCAGGTCAAATTTCCTTTCGTTTTCATAGATCACTCCCGACTTGTAACCCGCAAATGCAGCACTCACTACCTGGTTTACATCTGTTATATTCAATCCGTAATTAGCAAGCCTTGCGCGGTCATACTTTATAGTGATCTGGGGCAAACCACTTACTTTCTCGATCTGCGGTTGTGTCATTCCGGGAATCGATTTAATGGTACTTGCTACCGTTTGCGCCAGGGAATTGAGTGTATCCATGCTCTCTCCGAATATTTTTACTGCAACATCCTGCTTCACGCCGGTCATAAGCTCATTGAACCTCATTTGAATTGGCTGGCTTGGCTCTGCAATTACACCAGGAATGTCTGAAAGTGTTTTCCTTATCTCATCAGACAAACCATAAAAATCCTTCCCCTTTCTCCATTCATGCTTATCTTTTAAGATAACCATAAGATCAGAAGCTTGCGGTGGCATCGGGTCCGTAGCCACATCCGCACTTCCGGTTTTACCCACTACCATTTTCACCTCGGGGTATTTTAATATCATCCGCTCAGCCTGCATTACAGTTTCTAATGTTTGAGCCAGCGATGCTCCTTGCGGCAAAACGAACTCAATGGCATAGTCTCCTTCCTCCAACTGAGGTATAAACTCTCCGCCCAGGCGATTGAAAATAAAAATCGAAATGATCGTCAATGCAAATGACACTGTAATAATGCCATATTTAAATCTTACTGCCAGTTTAAGTATTGGTTCATACTTTCTTTGCAGCCAGGCTATCATTCTGTCTGAAAGTGTTTGTTTGGGATTAGCATTTTTTGAAAGAAATGCCGCAGAGATCATCGGGATATAGGTCAGGGATAAAATGAGCGCTCCGAATATTGCGAAGCCAACCGTTTGCGCCATGGGCCGGAACATTTTGCCCTCTATGCCTGTAAGCGAAAGGATAGGTATGTACACAATAAGGATAATTATCTCCCCAAAGGTGGCGCTGCTTCTTATTTGAGAGGCTGATTGGTATACCTCCTCATCCATTTCCACCTGCGAAAGCCGTCCTGTAGTATTACGCAATGCAATGTGATGCATTACCGCTTCAACAATTATCACAGCCCCGTCCACAATTAGCCCGAAATCAATTGCCCCCAGCGACATCAGGTTTGCACTAACACCAAAGACATTCATCATACCAAGGGCAAAAAGCAGCGATAACGGGATCGCAGACGCTACGATCAATCCCGCCCTGAAATTCCCCAGGAATACAACCAGCACAAAAATTACGATCAGCGCACCTTCGATCAGGTTTTTCTTCACCGTGCCCATTGCCCTGTTAATAAGGTTGGTACGGTCCAGGAACGGTTCGATTATTATATCACCCGGCAAGGACTTCTGGATTAGTTGCATCCGTTCTTTCACCCTGCCCAATACGTCTGCACTATTAGCTCCTTTCAGCATCAACACAATTCCGCCCACCACCTCCTTCTCCCCGTTGTAGGTCATTGCACCATACCTCGGAGGAGAACCAAGTTTCACCGTCGCTATATCCTTTATGAAAAGTGGCAGTCCATTTCCTTGTTGCTTTACAAGTGTATTTTCTATATCCTGTACGTTGCCCATCAACCCCACGCCACGTATGAAATAGGCGTTCGGCTTTTTTTCAATGTATGCACCTCCACTATTCTCATTATTCTTTTCGAGCGCCGTAAAAACTTCAACTATCGTGACGTTCATCGATTTCAGCCTGTCAGGGCTTAGCGTCACTTCGTATTGCTTTGTTATTCCACCAAACCCGGTAACCTCGGCAACACCCGCGATGCCGTATAACTGCCGGGATACGATCCAGTCCTGCATCGTGCGCAGATCCATTGCAGAATATTTTTGCTCGCTACCTTTTTGGGGATGCACTATATACTGGTATATCTCACCCAGACCCGTGGTAACGGGCGCCAGCTCAGGCTTACCCATTCCTTTTGGGATATGCTCTTCCGCCTCCCTCAGTTTTTCTGCTATTAGCTGCCTTACGAAATAGATATTTGTCGATTCTTTAAAAACAACGGTAATGACGCTAAGTCCGAAGCGGGACATTGACCGCATCTCAGATATATCAGGCAGATTTGCCATTGACCTTTCTACCGGGTAGGTTATGAACTGCTCTACCTCCTGCGCAGCTAGTGTCGGAGCCTTGGTAATAATCTGCACCTGGTTGTCTGTAATATCAGGCAACGCATCAACCGGGAGCTGAGTAAGTGAATAACTCCCCCATGCAATAAGCATCAGCGTAAATATGCTGACAACCAACTTGTTTTTTATAGAAAACCGGATGATCTTATTTAACATTAGCGCCTTTTAAAAAAAGTACAAAATATCCTACTGCTTATTGTAATAACTTGCTTCAATGCTAACCTTGAACTAGAATACATTATATAGCAAATGCTCTGCCCGCACAAGCAATCCATTTTGATCCATCCGCGACATACTGCTGTATAACTCGTGCCTGTAACCAATATCCAGCCGCGTCTGGCTGTTGAAGATGAACTGCAATGCAATGGCTCCATCTACAAACTGCCGCCCATTATTCATCAGAGATTGCCCCAGGAACTCCGCCATAATATTCATGTTGGTTTGCTTGTAACTGGTATATGCTTTTGGGAATATCAGCCTGCCAACCGACAGATCATAGTTTAAAGCCCTGCCAGAGACCGAAGGAGGAAATGAATAACCATTCAGGTTATCCAGCGCTCGTTCATAATACGCAGTAACAGACAATGCCGTTTTATGGAGCAGTTGCGTCCCTATCAGTCCTAGCTGGTAGCCTGTGTTATGGCTATTGGTAGCTACCTCTTCTTCATACACATATCCGTTGTTGATAGCTATTCGCCCGAATGCAGCCAGGCGTAAATGCTTATAAATTTTATCCCTGCTGTAGAAACGATACTTGGCATAAACGCCGGCTCCTTCTGCCTTAAAAGAACCTGGCCTGTTCCCGAAAAAACCCTCCAAATGAAACATCAGCCGCTTATTCACCCCCCACATAACTTCCGGCACAAAATTATATTTCACTGGCCCCGTTGCGTCATTCATCAGCCAGTTGCTAAGCCTGAGGCCTACAGATCTCGCAGGCATATTGCTGGACGGTTCCGTATAAACAAACAACTCCTGTGCTGTTAGTTTTCCAAAACCGATGCTGCCTGCCAGGATCAAGAGAATTTTATATCGTAACATGATATACCCTGTTTGATGTGAGGTGATCCTTTGGACAACAGGTTTCCTTTAGGCCGGTCT
>CANJQU010000192.1 GCA_947476485.1 Chitinophagaceae bacterium | reverse complement strand
TTCCACTCGGTTTTCGCGCGTATACTCAGGGCAGAGGCTACAAAGCTTGGCTATCCCAGCAACTTCACCATTTATGATACCGATGATGCCAAGAGTATCATCAAGGACATTGTAAAAGAAATGAACCTGGACGATAAGCACTATAAGGCCGCTTATGTCTATAACCGCATCAGCGCAGCCAAGAACAGCCTGATAGACCCGGTGATATACAAGCAGGATACTTTGATACAGCAGGAAGATTCCCGCACCACGCGACCGCTGATAGGGGATATCTACGAAGCATATGCCAGGCGCTGCTTTAAGAATGGCGCCATGGATTTTGACGATCTGCTGTTCAAGATGTATGTACTGCTCACACACTTCCCCGATGCGCTGGCCAAGTACCAGGGACGCTTTAAATACATACTCATAGATGAGTACCAGGATACCAACCTGGCGCAATATGCAATAATAAAAATGCTGGGCGCACGGCATGAGAATATTTGCGTGGTGGGCGATGATGCACAAAGTATCTATTCATTTCGCGGAGCTACGGTGCAGAACATACTCCAGTTCCAGGACGACTATGAGGATGTGAAGGTGGTGAAGCTGGAGCAGAACTACCGCAGCACGCAAACCATACTCAATGTTGCCAACAATGTGATAGGCAACAATAAGAACCAGATACCCAAGGAGCTATGGACGAGCAATGTTGAAGGGGAGAAGATAGTGCTCGCCCGCACCATGACAGACAATGATGAGGGCAGGTTTGTTGCTGATGCTATTAAAGAGCAGCAGATGCGCAATCACTACGGCAACAAAGACTTCGCCATACTCTATCGTACCAATGCACAGAGCCGCTCATTTGAGGAAAGCCTGCGCAGGATGAATATACCCTACAAACTGGTAGGTGGTACATCGTTCTACCAGCGCAAGGAAGTAAAGGACTACCTGGCCTACCTGCGTGTGATCGTGAATTCGCAGGATGAAGAAAATATAAAGCGCATCATCAACTATCCCACACGTGGAATAGGTAAGACAAGTATCGAGCGTATTCTTGTTCGTGCAAATGAGCTCGATAAAACATTCTGGGAAGTGATCTCGCAGCCGGAGATGAGCGGTATACATTCTTCTCAGCTTGAAGGCTTTGTGCTGATGATAAAGAGTTTCCGCGCTATGCTGGAAAAACACAATGCCTATGATGTGGCGTTTGCGGTGGGCAAGCACACCGGCCTGGTGCAGGAGCTATACAATGATAAGAGCGTGGAAGGTCTTGCGCGCTATGAGAACGTGCAGGAGCTCCTGAACTCCATAAAAGAATTTACAGAAACACCTGATGAAGAGGGCGAGCTGCTGGACAAGAGCCTGGGCAGCTACCTGCAGCAGATAACCCTGCTCACCGATGCCGACCAGAACAACGATGCAGATGCGGATGTGGTGAAGCTCATGACCATACATGCAGCGAAGGGCCTTGAGTACCCTTGTGTCTTTGTGGTAGGGCTGGAAGAAAATCTGTTTCCCAGTTCCATGAGTCTCTACGACCGCGCAGACCTTGAAGAAGAGCGCCGCCTGTTTTATGTGGCCGTTACCCGTGCCAAACATCGACTGTGGGTGACTTACGCTAATAGCAGATACCGGTTCGGCAGCCTGGTACAGAATGAACCCAGCCGGTTTATCGAAGAAATACCCGCCATGCACGTCGATAAAACGTTTACCGGAGCAAGCAATCGTCCGGGGCCGGGGCATAGTTCGGGCGGTTTTGGCAGCATGCTCAACCAGACATTCGACAAAATGCCGTCGCTGAAAAAACTGGCCGACAAACTCGCCGCGGGAGCGCCTGCACCACATACCCCTACTGCCGATTTTGCTGCCGATGAAGTGGGCGGCATGCAGGTAGGTATGCAGGTAGAACATCAGAAATTTGGCTTCGGAACAATACTAACTATTGAGGGTGGCGCTAACAACCGCATTGCCGGCATAGACTTTGGCGCAGGCCACGGTGTAAAGAAGATAATGCTCAACTATGCGAAACTGAGGATAGTGAAATAGACCGTTATAGAAAATAATTTATTCCACCTGGAGACGTTGCACCGCAACGTCTCTTTTCATTGCGGAACTGCAATATGGATATTGTCGGTGCTTTTGCGTCTCTGCGGTTACATGAACGCTAACCAGCTCTGTTCGCAAAAAACGCGCACAGCCGAAACAATCCAATCCCCAACAATCCTCCTACACTATCGGCAACCGCATCCATTAGCTCCATACTGCGGCCAAGGAAGGTTAGCCAGCCCTGCATCACCTCAATGAAGGAGCCAAGCGCAACAGAAATGAGGAAGAGGGAAAATAACCAGCGACGATCAATAAAGGGGCGTGCACATAGCCAGAGAAAAGTAAAGCCGCCGAACAATGCAAAGTGTACCCATTTGTCTATGAGCGGAACATCTACTTTAGGGATGTCTTTGCCGGGGGTAAGGCAGCCAATAAAAATAAGCAAGGTCCATAGCAGCGCTAAGAACCTTGCTTGTCTTTTATAAGGTGAGTCTGAACCGAAGACCCGTTTCATTTTTATTCTCCTATCAGCGCTTTATATGCAGCTGCATCCAACAGAGCATCCACATCAGCCGGATTATCTACGGTCATTTTCACCATCCATCCCTTGCCATACGGATCGCTGTTCACGCTCTCCGGGTTTGCTTCCAGGTCCGCGTTAACTTCGATAACAGTGCCGCTTACGGGCAGGTAAAGATCAGATACGGTCTTTACCGCTTCTACAGTACCAAAAATATCGTTAGCATTAAGTGGTTTGCCCACGGTGTTAATGTCTACAAATACGATGTCGCCCAGCTCGTGTTGTGCGAAATCGGTAACACCTACGGTAGCGGTGTCTCCTTCAATTTTGATCCACTCGTGATCTTTAGTGTAGCGTAATGTGCCTGGAAATTCCATTGTATTAAAAGTTTGAGCGGTAAAAATAAAAGAAAAAAGGAGATTTCGTCATGATAACGATCATTTTTACTTAAACCACGAACTATACATTAAATAATTGTTGGCTATCCGCTCCACTTCCCCTTTCAATAGTTCCTGGCTGATGTCTTTTACCTTTTTTGCCGGCACACCGGCAAATATGCTGCCCGCAGGTACTACCGTGCCTTCAAGCACCACGGCGCCGGCTGCAATAATGCTGTTGGCGCCTATGCTGGCATTGTCCATTACTATAGCGCCCATCCCAATCAGCACATTGTCGGCCACGGTGCAGCCATGCACCAGCGCGTTGTGTCCTATAGACACATTGTTACCTATAACTGTTTTTGTTTTCTGGTAAGTGCAGTGGATACATGCGCCATCCTGTATGTTCACTTTGTCGCCTATACGTATGCTGTTCACATCGCCGCGCACCACGGCATTGAACCATATGCTGCAGTCGTTGCCCATGATCACATCGCCCACTATTGTAGCGTTTGGGGCTATAAAGCAGTTGTCAGGTATTTGAGGAGAAACTCCTTTTACTGGTAAAATAACTGGTGGCATAATCCCTATCCCTGGATTGGGACGTTTTTATTTTGAAAAATGAAAAGATCGAATTCAAACAAGCTATTATTATTTCCTGAGGGGAAGCCCCTTTAGGGGTTTGGGGTTCTTACTTCTTGAACAGGTTATACTTGATAATGCAGTAGAGCGCTCTGAACGCATCCTTCATACCTATCTTCTTACCTTCTTCATAAGTACGGCCGTAATAAGAGATGCCTACTTCATAGATCCGCACCTTTGGCACGCGGGATATTTTGGCGGTCACTTCCGGCTCAAAACCAAAGCGTTTCTCTTCCAGTTTTATGCCTTGTATCATTTCCCGCTTGAAAACCTTGTAGCAGGTTTCCATATCGGTGAGGTTCAGGTTGGTAAACATGTTAGACGCCATAGTAAGCCACCTGTTGCCTATAGAGTGCCAGAAAAACAATATGCGGTGCGGCTTGCCGCCCACAAAGCGCGATCCGTAGACAACATCGGCAAAGTCGCTGAGCAGGGGTTTTAAAAGTATGTTGTATTCTTCGGGGTCATATTCCAGGTCGGCATCCTGTATGATCACAAAATCTCCTGTTGCTTTTTTAATCCCGGTATGCAGGGCCGCGCCCTTTCCCTGGTTCACCTCGTGTTTGTAATAAGATATCAGCAGGTCCGGATTTGCGGACTTATAGGCAAGAATAGCCTCTTCGGTATTATCCCGTGAGCAGTCATTTACGATAATGACTTCCTTTTGCATATCATCGGTCAGCACTACTGCCTTTACTTTATTCAATATTCTATGAATAGTAGGGCCTTCGTTGTAAGCAGGTATGACTATAGATAATGTACCCATTTCGGTTCTTAACGGTTATTGTTATGATTTATGCCTGCCTGCCGATGGACAGGTATGCGAAAGTAAAAATTTTCGGCTGATAAAGAACGTAATCTGCAAATAAACGGGGATAGGTGACATTTATTTGCAACTGTCGTTACATTTTGGTTATTTTGAATAAAATAACACTATGGATCAGAAGGCAATTAGCTTAAGGGTACTTTCAATGCAGTTTTTACTCTGGTGGGTTGTTTGTTTTATAGTTCTGCTTGCTGTTTTTATGCTCATGATGCCCATCACCGGTGGCCAGGTCCCTGTCACATTCCGCGACGTCCTTTTTGTAGCCGAGTGTGCTGTTCTTTCTTCTTTAATGGCGGTTATTCACTATTACTTTTTCGTTCGCGGCTTCTTCGCTCAGAAAAAGTACGTGCCCTATTTTGCTTATAGCGCATTGCTGGTAGTTGTTTTTGTTCTGCTCGATTTTATGCTGTTCCGTTTCCGCATAGGTGAGTATTTTTTCC
>CANJQU010000191.1 GCA_947476485.1 Chitinophagaceae bacterium | reverse complement strand
CGGACGTGCAGTACGTGCGAAAAAGAAAAGAGACGCTTTAAAAGAATAGTTCTATGAATACTACTTTCGATAAAAGCCTGCCACTGGCCATAGGCGCAGATCATGCAGGATTTGAATATAAGGAAGAGATAAAAAAGGTACTTACAGCAGAGGGCTGGCAGGTAGTTGATAAAGGAACCAACAGCCTTGATAGTGTTGATTATCCTGATTTTGCGCACCCTGTGGCCACTATGGTAGAAACCGGAGCTGCAACAGCGGGTATACTCGTCTGCGGCAGCGGTAATGGTGTCTGTATGAGCGCCAACAAACATGCCGGCGTCCGTGCAGCACTATGTTGGACCGAGGAGATCGTTTCGCTTGCCCGCCAGCACAACAATGCCAATGTACTTTGCCTTCCCGCCAGGTTTGTATCGCAGGAGAAAGCAAATTCAATGGTGGATACCTTCCTGGTCACTCCATTTGAAGGTGGAAGACATGAGCGTAGGGTGGAAAAGATCTAATTTCCCGATAGCTATCGGGATGAAGACGTGCAAACCTCTGCAGTGCAGATAGGCAGGTTTGAAAATACCACAGGCTAAATGCCAGTCAGGTCCACTAATCGTTCCATAAAAATCAGAGCAGTAACGAAGGGGAACTTATAACTTATCAACTTATCACTTACTACGGATTAACCGGGTTATACATAAACACATATTGTATCAGGTTGGCCCCCATCTGCAGCGCGGCCTGGTGTTTTTCGGGCGGGTCGCGGTGCACATCATAGTCTTCCCAGCCGTCACCGAGGTCGGTGTCAAAGCTGTAGAAGCATACTAAGCGGCCTTTATAGATAAGCCCCCAGCCCTTTGGCGCTCCGCCATCATGCTCATGTATTTTGGGCAGGCCATTTGAGAAGCTGAATTTCTGATGATAAATAGGATATGAAAAGGGTAGTTCTACCAGTTCCAGCTCCGGGAATACTTTTTTCAGTGCCGGCCGCACGTAAACATCCATTCCGAAGTTATCGTCTATGTGCAGGAAGCCACCGCCCTCCATGTACTTGCGCATGTTTTGTGCCTCGGCATCGCTCAGCGCCCAGCGCCCGTGGCCCGTCATATGGATGAATGGATAATTGAAGATATCGGGGCTGCCTGCTTCCACATGCGCTTCAACAGGGTCGAAGTTGGTATGTAGCTGATCGTTACAAAAAACCGCCAGGTTCTTCAGCGCTGTAGGATTGGCATACCAGTCTCCGCCGCCATTATACACCAGCAGGCCAAGTTTCATACCCTGTGCGTGCGTTACTATACTTGCGCCTATAACTAATACTGCTACTATTAAACACTTAATTCTCCTCATCACACATTACATTAAAATAAGCCGCTGCGGCTATGGCTGCTGTTTCTGTTCGCAGTCTTTGCCTGCCCAGTGAAACAGGAACAAAACCGCTCTGTATACACAAATTTACTTCATCCTGGGTAAAATCCCCTTCAGGGCCAATTAATAAAATAGTATCGCCTTCCGGTTTTAACAATTTCGATAGGCTCACCTTTTTTTTGTCGTCTATGCAATGCGCCACAAATTTCTGGGGTACATCGCCATACTGTTTTATTGCTTGAGCCAACGGGGTGATCTTTGCCAGGGCCGGCAGGTAATTCTGCTGCGACTGAAGTATCGCCGACTGCAATATTTTTTCCCACCGGTCAACGCGCACATGGGCTTTTTCAGATCTTGTGGTCGTTATGGGGATGATCGAGCCAACACCCAGCTCGGTAGCCTTTTCAAGCAGCCATTCGTTCCGGCTATTGTTCTTAGTAAAGGCTACGCACAGATGCAGCGATTTTCCATTGCGTGGCGTGAAAGAAACCTGCTGAATAGAAACATTACATTTGTGCCGTTCTGCCGTGTGTATCTCTCCTTCGGCAACCGTCCCTTTTCCGTCGGTCAGGAGTATATGATCTCCTTCTTTCATGCGCAGCACCTGCCATATGTGCTTGGCAGTGTCGGCGTCCAGGGTTACTATACTATCCTCGGCGATAGGGCCGGCATAAAAAAAACGGTGAAGGTTTGACATGGAGGCAAAATAGAAAAATAACACCAAATAAGTAATAGTAGAAAATTGGTATTTAAGTATTCTTTCCCGGATGTCAACTTTGTTGAAAGTCGACCTCCGGGAAATTGAGAACCAGCATACGCGCTACTTCTTTCTGAGAAAAGATATTTTATGCCGGTTAACGCAGTACCATCTGCTTATCGGTTATCATCTTCCTCAGGTTGATGAGCGCATAGCGCATCCGTCCAAGCGCTGTATTGATGCTCACACCGGTGAGGTCCGATATTTCTTTAAAGCTCAGGTCGGCATATATACGCAGCACTACCACCTCCCGCTGCTCTTCCGGCAGCTCTTCCACCAGTTTGCGCACGCTGTCGTGCACCTGGCGTTTTTCAATACCGTCCGATGCCATATCGCCTGCGCCAAAAAGGTTCGATATATCCTGTCCGTCGGGCAGGGTTACCGGTATCTGCTGGCGGCTGCGCCTAAAATGGTCCATGCACAGATTGTGCGCCACACGAATGGCCCATGGCAGGAATTTGCCCTGTTCGGCATAGCGGCCTTCTTTTATGGTTTTTATCATTTTCAGGAAAGCATCCTGGAAGATGTCTTCAGCCAGGTACTTGTCCTTCACAAGCATATACACAGAGGTGTATACCTTGTCCTTGTACCTGTTAATGAGTACCTCTAGGGCATTATCCTGTCCCTGCATGTATGCATGGATCAGCTGGGCGTCTGGTTGTTGGATTAGCTGCATATCTCCTACTTTTTTGGGGTTTGAACGATCCGGTCTTTTTTCTGGGCTTCAGGAGTGCTATCATGGCCTTCCTTTCAATCCTTTAATCAAGGTTCCGGTTGTTTTAAGTAGAAGTTTCTCTTATATGCAGTAGTTTTTGTGGTTTTGTGAGTGCAAAAAAGTTAAAAAAATCGGTTTCGCCAAATAAAATTTAACTGTTTTCCGAAAGATTTTTAACCCTTCATTAATACTAAGACGTGTATCGGCGCAAAAACGTTGGGAAAAAGCAAAAGTTTTTTTAGTTTTTATTCTGAAGTTCGTTTTGCCCCCGTTCCACAAAATACATATCTATCATGCCCTTGTTTTTAGCCGCCAGTTTCCCCCTGTGCACACAATTGAAATTTTCCTTTACCAGTTGGTAAGTGGTATCAGAGATATTTATTTTTCCGGGTTCACTGTTCTGCTCCATACGGGCAGCGGTATTCACCGTATCGCCCCATATGTCATAAGCATATTTTTTTATACCTACAATGCCGGCTACCACGCTGCCGCTGTGAATACCTATCCGTATCTCAAAAGTAGCGTTGCCCATTTCCGCTCTTCGTTGCAGCATAAAGTCCCTTATCTCCAGGGCCGCACTGATCATGTCGTTCGCATGAAGATCGGTGGGTAGAGGCAGACCGGACACGGCGAGATAGGCATCTCCGATCGTTTTTATTTTTTCGATATTGTACTTCTCCATTATGGTGTCAAATGCCATAAAGCATACGTTCAACTCGTTCACAAGTTCATCTGGCGATACACCTTCACTGAATGTGGTGAACCCCTTAAAATCAGTAAACAGAACAGACACATTGTTGAATAGTCTTGGTGCGTATTTCCCGGTTGCTTTTAGTTCTTCAGCGGCTTCTTCCGGCAGTATGTTCAGCAGCAGTTCATCGCTGCGTTTCTTGGCTTCTTCTATTATCTCATTCAGTTCGCTTATCCGCTCCTTTTCCTTGTGAATGGTAAGGCTCGTTTGCCATAGCTTTTTTACTTTTTCATCCAGCTTTTTCTTTTCCGTTTCTACTTTTTCTTTTTCAGTTTGCAGCAGTTGGTTCGCTTCTTCCACCCTGTGCGACTCTTTAAGAGCGGCTTCGCTCATTCGCCACAGCTTTTTATTCTTCTCTTCGATCTTCTTTTTTTCTCCTTCTATATTTTGATGTTCCTGCAGAATTTCCGACTCCTTCGCTTTTACATAATTGGTCTGTATTTCAGCTTGAGCGAGTCGTTGTTTTATATGCACATTTTCTTCGCGTAATTCACCAGTCTCTTTTTTTAGTAAAAGCACTTTTCTGTATTGGAGTGATAACAAAACAGAAGCGATAGAAGCAATGATGACAGCAGCGGTAAGAAAATCCATATTGCCAGGCAGCTATATTTTATTTATGAATTGTTCATACATAGATTGCAATGTACAATTTATTTTTACATCTTTGAGGAAGGAACAATTTAGTGCCTTTTAAACTTTATCAAAGTAACTACATTGCTATGAAAGGAATTTTTTTAGGGTATGCCGAAAAGGATATTGAGGAGAACCGGACGGAGTTGTTTCACGTGTTCTTAAAGGCCGGCCTGCAGGCGTTTCCTTCTAATATCCAGTATAACGAAGACTTCTTTTCCTATATTTCAAACGATATAGAAAAGGCGGAATGCGCGGTACTTTGTCTTGGCAATAAATACGGCGACAACATTCCGGGGTTCGACATTTCGGTGATGCATTACCAATATGAGGAATGCAGAAAGAAGTGTTTAAAAGACCCGGCCTTCCGGCTTATTGTCTGGCACCCATCTTTTTTTGAAAGCTTTGATTACGAAAAGAAACAGGCAGATCTGTTGTCAGCCATCAGGAACGACATTTCATCAAATATTTCGCTGATCACCGTTAATTATCCTATACAGTTGGTAAGCGATCTGCGGCTTAGCTTCAAGGAGCAAAAGACAGAGGTATTCGACATTAAAGCGACCGATGTATTCCTTATCTACAACCAGTTGGATGATTATGAGGCCGCTGAAATAATTGATCTGCTCAGCGACATAGTGCCGGTAGAAAAACTGAACATCATACAGGATAGCGACGTTGACTATTCCGAGCT
>CANJQU010000190.1 GCA_947476485.1 Chitinophagaceae bacterium | reverse complement strand
GATTACCCGATAGAGATGAGCCCGCTCACCAAGAAGCACCGCAGTAAGGATGGGCTGGTAGAACGTTTCGAGCTGATCATAAACGGCAAGGAGATCGCTAATGCATACAGTGAGCTTAATGACCCGATAGAACAGCGTGCACGTTTTGAAGAGCAGGTACGGCTAATGGAACGCGGAGACGAAGAAGCAATGTTCATTGACTATGATTTCCTCCGTGCGCTGGAGTATGGTATGCCGCCAACGGCCGGCATTGGGATAGGCATAGAGAGACTGGCGATGTTGCTGACCGGGCAGGTTTCAATACAGGATGTGTTGTTCTTTCCGCAATTGAAAGCAGAGAAATGATGAGCCGAATTCGTGAATGGATCTTGAATACTACCTTAATGAAGAAAATCAGTTGTCTTATACTATTGTTAGCTATAGCTTTTTCTGCTGATGCGCAGACTTATGCGGATAGTATTATGCAGTACAGGAAGCAGTATATTGCTGATCTTACTTCAGATGCCCGAAGTCCCATAAAGCCCTCGCAGGTAAAGGGGCTGAATTTCTTTAAACCAGACAAGGGGTTTTGCGTATGGGGCATATTCAAGGAAACACCAGGCAGTGCGCCTTTCATGATAGAAACGCATAGTGGAAAGAAAAAGCCCTACAAAGAATATGGAACTGTCACTTTTACTGTGCGCGATACAACAGCGATACTGCACATTTATCAAAGCATGGACCTCATTAAAAATGTAGCACACAAGGATGATCTGTTTGTTCCTTTTACGGATGGTACTACCTATGACTTTACTTATGGCGGCGGCCGTTACCTGGATCTTTCTATTAAGGATATTAACAACAATATGCTGCTCCTCGATTTCAATAAATGTTACAATCCTTACTGCGCATATGCTGACGGATATTCCTGCCCTATACCACCTGCGGAGAACAGGCTGCAGGTATCGATAGTGGCAGGGGAGAAAATGTTTATGCAATAAAGTGGCTGCGGCAGTTTACATTTACTTTTCAATTCACATTTATGACACTAAAAGAAACCTTTGAGAAAGCGGTTGCCGACAGCAAAACACTTGCGAACCGACCGGGCAACGATGTTTTGCTGAGTCTGTACAGCCTTTACAAGCAGGCTACAGACGGCGATGCTCCGGATGAAGGCCCATCCAATCCTTTCGACTTTGTTGGGGTTGCCAAGCATGGTGCCTGGGCAAAGCTCAAGGGTACATCAGCCGACGATGCGATGAGCCAGTATGTTGCGCTGGTAGAAAGCATGAAGTAGCATAAGGCACGATATTTATACCGGTATTGCGATCGTAAACTACTTTATGAAGACTGCTATTGTTATTGGTGCTACCGGTTATGTTGGAAGCCACCTTGTTGAGCTTTTATTGAAAGACTCCCGTTTTGAAAAAGTTAAGACTTTTGTGAGGCGAAGCTCCGGCGTGCAAAGTGATAAGCTGGAAGAGCACATCGTGAATTTCGATGAACCGGATAGCTGGAGGAAGCTGGTCTCCGGTGATGTGCTCTATTCTGCGATGGGTACAACGCTTAAAGCCGCCGGAAGCAAAGATGCCCAATATAAAATAGACTACACCTATCAATACCAGTTGGCGAAAACTGCGGCTGCGCATAATGTACCTGTATTGGTGCTGGTATCTGCTGCAGGCGCCGATCCGTCGTCTAAGATATTCTATTCAAGGATAAAGGGAGAACTGGAGCGCGATGTTAAGAAGCTGCCGTTTGAAACCATCCACATTATACGGCCGGGGATGCTGGGCACCGGAAGAAAAGAGATAAGGGGTGGTGAGCAGATAGGGATAGGTATAATGCAGGTAATATCGTTTATTCCCGGTCTTGGTGGGCTCAAACCCATCCAGGGAAAGGAAGTAGCACAAGCGATGATCAACGCTACGTTTAAGCAGGTATTAGGGATACGCAACTATACGATGGGTGGAGTCTTTAAGCTGGCGAAGCTGCAATAACGAAATAGTTTAGTTGACAACAAATTTCCAACTACCGTCCGGCTGCTTTTTCCATATTGTGTGAAAGACGCCATGATCTGTAATTGTTCTGCCTACACGCACACCTTCAAAATCATACTCACCGTAAGTGTAGCCCATATCCGCGGCCTCCGAAACATCTACGTATAGCGGTTTCCACGTAAGCTTGTCGTTCTTGTCTTTCCGCGCGAAATATTCCTTTATTCCTTCTTTTCCTTTATATATTTTGGTGGTCTTGCAGATTACAGCATCGTCTGCGGCAAATGCCAGGAACGCAGCTTCGAGGCCTTTCTCCTTTGCCATATTGCAAAGTGCAGTCTCTGCAGCCAGGATGTCTTGTTTCGCCTTTACTTGTGCGGTTTTGTCTTGTGCGCTCAACCCATTGCAGAAGATCCCGCAGAGGAGGAACAGCAGGAATAGTTTTTTCATAGACATTATGTTGTTGGTTCAGTAGGTGGCGGAGCTGGAATGGGCTGTTTGTCTTTATAAAAGAGTAATAGCCCCAGGCCCATGAGCACAAGGACAACGGAAAGTATCTCTGCTTGAGTGGGATGAATGAAGCCCCAGTCGTATTTGTAATTTACCCTGATCTGCTCAACGAGGAACCGCTCTATGCCCACAAATATGAGGTAGGTGCCAAACATCTGAAGGGTACGTGTAAATCGTTTGCGTAACGACCACAGGACAAAAAACAGTATGATACAGGCAATGGCTTCATAGATCGGGGTAGGGAACACACCTATTGGCAGCACAGTACAGTATTCGCCGGTACAGCCATTGATCACGACACCTTCATGGCCCACATTGTGCGGAAAATTCATGCCGAAAAGCCAGTTGGGCAATCCCGACCGGGCAGCGCAATAAGTATACGGCTGTGGCGGTAGCCTGAAAGTTTGCTCATATTGCTGCAGTGCGCTCAGCCCTTCCTGCGGGCTTACAGCCCGGAGCGAATTGTCCGGTTGTGTGACAAACGCAGTGTTGAATATCCCCCAGTCGCCGTCTCCTGAGAGCTGGCACCCCAGTCGTCCCAATCCATATCCCAACATGATTCCCGGCGCTGCCGCATCACACATGTGTTTGAACGGTATCCCATGGCGGCGTGTATAGTAGTAGAACGCAATTGTGGCGACAATGAGACCTCCTAAAAAAGTAAGTCCGCTGGATGAAGTCAGGCTTTGTATCGGATGTTTTATAAAGTCGTCCCATGTTTCAAGCGCATTGAACAGCTTTGCGCCGGCAAGTCCGCCAACGGCAGCCACAACGACCACTTCGGTCATGAGTTCATGTGGGTAGACCTTTACCGTTATTGTTTTTGGTTCGGGAAGGGCCTGTTTGCTTACTTCTAAGTATTTGATGCCACCGGCAATTACTGCGCCGATGATGCCAAAAATGATGTTGCCTTTGAACGAAATGAAAAAGCCCATTGGATCTGTGGACACCTCGTGCAGGTTGACAAATAAATAGCTGAGTTTCGCACCTAAGATAAATCCGACAATAGCAGAAACGGTAAGGTCTGACCATGTAAGCTTTTGACCAACTACCATGGTTGTGATCTCAGGGCTTAACAAGCCCAGTTTCTCTTTTCTTTTTAATTCCTGCGATGTGGCCCATGCTGCGCCCACAAAAGAGAGCGCAACGAGAAACCCGAACGTTTTAAAAATGCTAAGCCACTCGGGCATTTCGTGCTCTGTCAGGCTTTGAAGTAGGTATTGGAAGTCAGGAAACATGGGTGTAAATGTAAGTTGATAAGTTGATATGTAACGAGGTTGAAATGATATGTGATAAGTTGGTACGTGAATGGTGCCTGTTACCTGAAATGCGGGCAGTAAAGCAAATAAGTAATTCCCCCCCCGGTCTTGGCCCCGCAGGCTTATCGTCTAACTTAGCCTACATTCCTAAAATCACCCCGAGCGAATGCTGTATCATTTTCTCAACAGCAAGATCCGGGTTCCTGGAGAAAGTCTTCGTAGCGCGGTTGGCGAGGGCCGAGCTTATGGAAATATATTTGTGGCCAAGTAGTTTTCCCATGCCATAAATGGCCGCAGTTTCCATTTCAAAGTTCGTGATGCGCGTGTCCTTGCAGCTAAACGAAGCCAGGGCATCCAGTAGATCAGGGAAAGTGGGGGAGAGCCGGAGCGTACGGCCCTGCGGTGCATAAAAGCCGGGGCATGTGGCGGTAATACCATGCACATACTCAGGCCCGAAATGCTTGCGCAACGAGATCGAAGACTCATTGATATACGGTGCAATATTTTTCATGCCCAGGTTGGTATGCCGGAGGAATTCAGTAAGCATATAACTTTCATCGGGTGTGTTGGTAAACCGGTAATATAGAAGCAGGTTGTCGAGCCCGATACCGTGAGAGGAAACGATCATACTATCCACAGCTATATCCTTTTGCAATGCGCCGCATGTGCCCAGGCGAATAATGGAGAGCGCCGTTTTATGGTCCTTTATGGTGCGCGTTTTGAAGTCTATATTCACCAGTGCGTCCATTTCGTTGAAGACTATATCAATATTGCCGGAGCCGATGCCGGTGCTGATCACACTGATCTCTTTTGTTCCGATGCGCCCTGTATGTGTAATGAACTCCCTGTGCTGCGCTGTGTGTGTTATCGTATCGAAGTGCTTGGATACTTCTTTCACTCGGTCTGGGCTACCCACAGTGATAACAGTATGGGCTAAATGTTCGGGTGCGAGGTCGAGGTGGTAGATACGGCCACGTTCATTTATGATGAGCTCTGTGTCCGCTATTGGATTAATAATATTATGAGTCATTTGCCTGCGGTTATTTTGCCATTGTAAAGAAACAATTTTTTACTACATTTGCACCCACGGTCGGATGGCCGAGTGGCTAGGCACAGCTCTGCAAAAGCTGCTACAGCGGTTCGAATCCGCTTTCGACCTCACTTAATATCGCTAAACCCCTGATTACATTGTGTTTCAGGGGTTTTGCTTTTTTAAAGGGGTATGTTGAAGATGTAAGGTGTTAATTTATATATTGAAATGGAGCTAGCTAGAT
>CANJQU010000189.1 GCA_947476485.1 Chitinophagaceae bacterium | reverse complement strand
ATGGTGGTTTGGAAGTCCGTTTCCCACGTATTTTAAAGCAGCACAGGATAGCTGAATAAGCTCCTTGTTTCCATTCTCTTTCTTTAAGTTTCTCATGCAGCTCAGTTTGCAGCAGGGAGGTTGTATTCGAACTCGTAAGAGTGCTTGCCCTCAGCGCGTATGATGGTCAGTGATCCCGATAGGCCAGCGAGTTCACCCGTTCCCGAATCAGGCACTACGATCACCCGCAGCGAAAAGTCGCCGCGGCTCATGATGCCATTGTGTTGTAGTACAAAACTTCCCTTTTTACCATGTAGTGTCCCTTCTACGCGCTCTAGGGCTACATAGCCTGCCGAGGTGGGCATGGCCGTGCCAGCGCTCAGCATTTGACCTTGTGTGGTTGCCTTTAGGTCGCCAAAGAACTGCTTGTCTATGGTCATCCGGCCCAGGTTGGGTATCTCGCGGTCTGCCTGGGGCACGATCTTTACTTCAAAGGTGCCCTTTGCTATATTAGTCATAGTGGAGGTGTGGTTTATTTGCCGGTGATCTTATCTATGGCTGCGGCCAGTTTCCGGTCTTTGTCGGTTACTATGTTCCCTTTATCATGGGTGTTCAGCCATATCTCCACCTTGTTCCATGTATTTGTCCAGGTAGGGTGGTGGTCCTGCTTTTCAGCTATCAGCGCTATGTGCGTCATAAATGAGAACGCCTCTCCAAAATCCTTGAAGGTGAAGCTGCGGTATAGTTTGTTGTCTTTTTCTTCCCAGGCCATTGTTGCAATTTGAAAATGTGAAAATTTGAAAATTTGAAGATGTGCAAATGCCCCGTTTTATCAATTAGAAAATGTGCAAACCCGCCAGCCAGGCAGGTTTGAAAATATGCAATTTTCCCTTGTTGGGGGCTCAATTATTGAACAAGTATCGTACCACTAAAGGTAAGTTTATAAAAATTAAAAACCACCCATTTTCACGGGTGGTTTTTACTATTATTACGAGGGCAATTGCATATTTGCACATTCCCACACTTTCACATTACTCCGCAGGAGTTTCGCCGCTTTCGTTTTCAGCTTGCTTCATCTTGTCCTTGATAGCAGCCAGTGCGCCCAGGTCGCCAAGTGTTGGCTTCTCTACCTTGCTCTGTATGTTCTTCACTGCTTTCTTGGTCTTTTCAGTTTCTGCTGTAGCTTCTTTACGTGCTGCTTCTTTCTCTTCGCCCTTCACTTGCTCCCATACCTTGCTGTGAGAAACCATGATACGCTTGTCGTTACGATCGAATTCGATGATCATGAACGGAAGTGTTTCTTCAGCTTCTACATTGTTGCCGTCTTCCTTGCGGAGGTGGCGGGCTGGAGAGTAAGCCTCAAGACCATACTGGAGCTGTACTGTAGCGCCTTTCTCGTCTTTGCGGGTTACGCTGCCTTCGTGTATAGAACCGATCGGGAATACAGTTTCGAATGTGTTCCACGGATCTTCTTCCAGTTGTTTGTGGCCCAGCGCCAGCTTGCGGTTTTCCTTGTCTATTGACAGGATAGCCACTTCGATCTTATCGCCGGTCTTCACAAACTCACTTGGGTGGTTGTAACGCTTGATCCAGCTAAGGTCGCTGATGTGTATCATGCCGCCTATGCCTGTTTCCAGCTCTACAAATACGCCGTATGGAGTGATGTTCTTAACAGTGCCGGTGTGGCGGCTGTCGATCGGGAATTTATTTTCGATAGTATCCCATGGGTCCTGTGTGAGCTGCTTGATAGACAGGCTCATCTTGCGCTCGTCTTTATCAAGTGTTACCACTACTGCCTCATGCTCTTCGCCCAACTTGAAGAATTCCTTCGCGTTGATAGGCTGAGAAGACCATGTGATCTCTGATACGTGCACAAGGCCTTCTACGCCCGGCATGATCTCAAGGAATGCACCGTAATCTTCGATATTAACCACCTTGCCCTTGATCTTGGCGCCTTCCTGTATTTCTGCAGGCAGGTTATCCCATGGGTGAGGAGTCAATTGTTTCAGACCAAGGCTGATGCGTTTCTTCTCGTCATCGAAGTCAAGAACCACCACATTCAGTTTCTGTCCGTTATGCAGCACTTCGCTTGGGTGCGTTACGCGGCCCCAGCTGATGTCTGTGATATACAACAAACCGTCTACGCCGCCCAGGTCGATGAATGCACCGAAGTCGGTAACATTCTTGACAGTACCTTCCAGTACCTGTCCTTTTTCAAGCTGGCCGATGATAACACTACGCTGCTGCTCGATGTCGCTTTCGATAAGCGCCTTGTGAGAAACGACAGCATTACGTATGGTTTCGTTGATCTTAACAACCTTAAAGTCCATTGTTTTACCCACATACTGATCGTAGTCGGTAACTGGCTTCACATCTATCTGGGAACCTGGCAAGAATGTTTCCAGGCCATAAACGTCCACAATGAGGCCGCCCTTGGTTTTAGATGTAATAGTACCTGTAACCACTTCGCCTGTTTTGTAGAAGTCCACAATTTGCTGCCATGCGCGTGCTGCGCGTGCCAGTTTGCGGCTCAGGTGCAGGTGGCCATGTTTGTCTTCTTTTTCTACCACCATCACTTCTATCTCATCGCCTATCTTCACATCCGGCATATCGCGGAACTCATTCAGCGATACCAGTCCGTCTGATTTAAAACCGATGTTGATGATCGCATCTGTCTTGGTGAGGCCCACTACTGCGCCGCTCAGCAATTCAGATTCTGCGATGGCCTTGAATGTATTGCCATAAAGAGAGTCAAACTTCTTACGGTCGTCATCCTTGTAAGCTGCTACATTACGCTTGTCTACGCTCCAGTCGAAATCGTCGTGAGTTGTTTCCGGGATAGATTCATAGTAGCGGCGTGGTGCACGTGGCTGTGGCGCTGCCTCAGCTTCCGGCTGTGCCGCTTCGTGTGCTTCGTCAGCGCTGAGGTTTGCAGCCTCTGCTACCGTTGTGTTTTCTGCTGCATCATTGGTTGTTTCTGTTGCAGTGTTTTCTACGCTTGCATCATTCGATGCTTCAGCGCTTTCCTGATTGATTACCTGGTCTTCCAAAATCGTACTTCAGTTTGTACGGTACATTTATGATGCACCGGAGGTTAAAGAATAAATTATTTCCCCATTTTTTTTGGGAGTGCAAAGATACGGGAATTTTTAGTGGAATTTGTATTGTGGTACATAGATGTATAGAGTGGCAGGGGGAAGTTACTATGGTCTTGCAATGCAATACGAAAAATCATATAAATGGCTTCCTTTTTGTATGTCACACAGAAATAACGTTAACCTCAAAATTAACGACCACAAAAATGATAATAAAATGAAATCTCCTTACTCATTGGTTAGATAGTCCTGATCTGAGTCGATGCTTTTTTAGCAATTTGTCTTCATTTATATATTTCATTTATCATGTTGCAATCCAAATATCACATTTTTTGTCAAAAAAAAGTTTTCACAGATTATTGTTGATAATCAATGATTTACCGCCGTAGAATATCACAAAAATATCACACCAATATCACACGGTTTTCGCGTTATGTGTGCTTCGGATAACGCATTGTCTTTATGGTTATTTATAACGGAACATGCAAATTGGTGAAAGGCTTCAATTACGGTACAAAGGTATAGCAACATGTGGATTGGGCGTGTTTTTTGGCGCGGAAGATTCCCACATTTTTGCTCCGCGGCTCCGTTGGATCACCATTGGCGCGTGCTACCTACCAGCGAGGGGCTTAACTGGGATTGCAAATCCCCAACCGATGGTTTTCGGATTACAAATCCGAAAGAGCGAGGAGCGAGGTATAAAGTTGCGAAATATGATAATGTAAGTATAATATATTCTAGGAATACACAATGCACGATAAAAATGGATAAAATACTGTGCGACAGCATTGTTACTTATGGCGCCGACTCCAACTATTATGTGTATAATGTAACCATTATCTGCGCCAATTTTCCGATACTAAAAGGCCGCATATTCACGTATAATGAAGTGGTGAAAAAGGGTATACTTGAAGGCAATATTTCCATTGAGAAGAACCACGAAGATCTGATAATAGGAAGTTATGCAGAATTAGATTTTTCAGACGAGCGATACAAAGTCACTAAGTTGAATTAGCAATTACCTACTTCAAAAACGAATTCACCTCACGAAAATAAACCTCCGGATTGTCGAGCCAGCCGTAGTGGATGCAGTGGTCCATGAAGACCATCTTTGAGTTACTGAATGCCTTGTGCGATTTTTCGGCGATCTCTCTGCTTACAATATCTTGCTTGCCCTGGATGATGAGAACGGGTTTTGTGAATGAATGGAGCTGCGTGGCGCAGTTGAAGCTGATGCGCTGAAGGTCGCCCCAGATGAGCTGGTTGATGGCCGCGTTACCCTGTGTAAGCCGCTCACCTATTGTGGGAATGAATTTCGGATCCACCACGTAGGCATGAGCCAGGTTTATGCCCCGGCGCAGCCGCGCATAATGACTGGTGTCGCCGGCATTTATCTTTTCGGTCCAGTAATCTACTGAGTCCGATTGGGTTTTTGTCAGTTTGGAGCTAATGGCATTTTGTACTTCATTGAGCAGGCCCAGGTCTATACCGCCGGAAGATGAGAGGATAATCTTTGCGATGTGTTCTGGGTGTTTTGTAGCATAGTAAGATGCTACCATTCCACCAAAGGAGTGACCAAGCACCGACCATTTATCTATGTTCAGATGCTTTCTTAATGCTTCAATATCGTCGATCATGAGGTCCATTGTAATCGTGGTGGAATCCAATGTACCTAGTGCTGACTTGCCTGTGCCGCGCTGGTCGTAGATGATGGTAAGGTTTTGCGCCGACAGTGTCTTAGCCAGGCCTTCAAAGCCCTCGCTGTTCATGCCCGGTCCGCCGTTGATGATGAGTAGTGGCTTGCCTGATCCGAAGATGCGGTAGTGTAGCTGTGCTCCGTCTGAACTCTTTGCAAAGCCATCTTTCGGGTTGGCAATGGCATGCAGGGATGCTAAAATTAAAAATAGGCTGATTATTGATCGCTTCATCGGACCTGTTTTATTGAAGTTTATTCGTTCCACGCCCGAAGTTAGATCAGAAGCAATTAAGTTTTATCGCAAATCGGTTGCCAGCATTGTTTTGATTAAGGCAGGAGTACATTGCAGGTGGAGGAGGTATTCAAATAGCTGGATAAAAAAAAGAGGCGCATTTTTTAAAATGTACCATAAACATACGGAACTTTTTCAAAAAGGGCAAAATATCTCTGGGAAAGCCTGATTTTACTGAAAGAGACTTGGGCTTTGCCGGAAAATATCTTTTTGGAGGTCAGGTGGTTTAGGCCTCACCCTGCATACAATAGGTTGTATCTGGT
>CANJQU010000188.1 GCA_947476485.1 Chitinophagaceae bacterium | reverse complement strand
TCCCCTGGTGGTGCTGGGCTTTATGTTTGTAGTGTTCTGGCTGGGGCGCAAAAATAAAATACTTGTTTTCGGTATCGGTTTCTTCCTGGTGAATATCGCCCTGCTGCTGCAACTGATACCCGTGGGCGGCGCCGTCATGTCTGACCGCTATACTTACCTGCCCTACCTGGGGCTGTTCGTGATAGCAGGCTGGTTTGTGTCCGGTTTTTTCGAGAAAGGAGCAAAGCGGCAGACTGGTTATATACTTGTCGGGGTAACCGCGGCCTACTCCATGGTGTATGGCTATATGACGAACGAGCAATGCAAGGTCTGGTATGACTCCGTGAGCCTCTGGCGGAATGATATAGAGCTGCACCCGGCCAACCCGGTATCTTATTTCTACCTGGGGCAGGAATACTACTCAAAGTATGAAGCTGCTGTAACACCTGCGGAGCAGAAAAAATATGAAGACTCAGCCCAGCACTATTTCATGGCATCTATAGAAAGGAAGCCTGATTATATCAACCCCATCATTTGCCTGGCCGAGCTGCAGCGGAGCACGAACCAGATAGATGCGGCCAAATCGACTTACATCCAGGCCATGCAGATAAATGCGGCGCACACATCCAACAAGGTGCAGAACAAGGATGAGAGCGTGTACCTGGGCCTGGCGGTGATCTACAGCATCAAGCGCCAGTACGACTCGGCAGAATACTGCTTCCGCGAGGCGCTGAGCCTGAAAGCTTATTTCCCCGAGGCATACAGTAACTACGCCAACTTCCTTGATATAACCGGCAAGCTCGACTCCTCGTTGAAATACTATGCGATCGCCATTCAGCAGAACCCCGATGCGGTGATACCCTACATGAACCGGGCCCGTATCATGATGCTGCAAAACAAACCCGATGCCGCCATACCCGACTATAACAGGGTGATAGGGCTGAAACCGGAAAAAGCGGATGCCTACTATCTGCGGTCGAAAGCATATAACGCAAAAGGAGATAAGAAAAAGGCCCTGCAGGATGTGGAGAAAGCGAAGTCGCTTGGTTTTCCAGGGATAGATGCTGCTTATTATGAGTCGCTGAAGAGTTAGGCTTGTTGTGGCTTTACGCCCTTTCAGGGCTTTACGCTTTGATCGTGCAAGTTCGAGGGGCTATACCCCTCGCTAATATATCTCGCCCTTTCAGGGCTTATCGGTGCGAAGACTTCATATTTTGCTCACTTCATCTCCCAACGAAAAGCGCAGCCGGCTGAAACGCAGGGCCATAAGGTACATGAAGGATGGCATTAGCTGCATCAGCAGCCGGTCCATAGATGTATGCACATGCCAGTCGATGCTCTTGGGGGTGAGCAGGTAAACAATGCAATAGCCTAGCATGCAGCAGAGCAACGCCAGTAAGTTCCGGGCCGGCCACCTTTTTTCGGCAATACAAAGTATGGCATATATCACAAGGCCAATTTTCAGCGGTATGTAGTAGTGATTGAAGTTATATGCCAGGTAATCCCATACGATCTGGTGGCGGTCTGGGTCGGATAAAAGATCCATGGCCTTTGTACCCTTTGCCGCCAGTAGGTCATTAGACGGAGCCTCTGCTTTAAAGATGAGAAGCGTGAGCAGCGGCAATGCGATCCCGGCAAGAAAGTACTTCCATCTCCCTGCTGCAAAAAGGGTTTTGATGTTAAAGGCAATAAAGATGACGGCCAGCATGATGCCCTCGTTCTTCACCCACATGCAGCAGCCAATGAAAGCGGCGGCCATTAGCACCGCACCAGGCTTTTTCTGCGCATCTTCTATACAAATGAATGCACATAGGAAAAGCAGCGCCAGCGGTACATCGGCATACTGGCCCAGTCCGCGCTCGAGGTAGAAGTCGTCGGTGACTATGAGGAAGAACACCAGTGCTGCTATGGGTAGGCTCTTGCGATGCAGCGCCAGGAAAATGCTCACCGGCACCAGCAACTGTATACAATAACCAAGGGCGTATGGCACCACGAAGTTGTCGCAGCCGGTGAGCCTGCGCAGAAAGGCGATGGAGGCAGACAAGTAAAGGGGGTAATCGGCGTGCATCTCCGGGTTCACCGAGAACAGGTATTTACGGTATTCGGGATGCTGCAGGAATTTGGCATGGTAGTTCCAGATGGTCCAGGAATCCCAATAGCCGTATTGAGGCGCTATGTAGTAGCTTTTGTTGGTCATGATCACCACTCCTGCCACCAGTATCGCGTATGACCAGGCGATGTGCGCTTTGGTTAAGCTTGTAGCCTCTTCAACAGCAACGTGCCTGCCCAGCCACACATAGCTGAAATACCCAAAGGCTATGACCAGCAGTACCGGCACAATGAAAGGCAGGCCAGCCACCAGCGATATATAGTATACCATGCTCGCAAAACCCGGCAATAATGGCAACCATAGGATGTTCAGTAGGTTTCTTTGCATGGGCTATCGGTGATGCATTAACAGGTATCTGTATTTGTCGTCTTTGTTTTGCCAGATGATCACTGACTGTGCTATAATTGCGGTTTCTGTGCTGTCGGTAGCGGTCACGGGCGACATCATCAATGTCGTATCGTTGCCGGAGGAACCCGGGGGTACGAGCTTAACGGGGGTTAAATAATAGCTCACATAAGCGGGGAACAGGTCGGAAGCAGGAACGCTACATCTGAACACCAGGTGGGAGCCGATAGAAAGATACCCGCTGATGCCCTTTAGCGCTTTACTAATACGATCGGCATCGGTGGGCGCTTCAGACTTAACTGTATACAGGTAAGTGGAGACCGCAGCCGAGAGCGTAAGAAGTATGAGGACGACCCAACTTTTCATTAGCGCAAAATACAATAATTAAGGACAAACCGCGATCTGCAAAAGTCGTATCGGAGGCAAAACTTAAGGGAAAACGGCAGTCATATAATTGTTAAAATAGACGTATGTGCATAAAAAGGCTTCGGTTTTTGAGGTTTAAACGTTATCTTTGTTCCCCGACCTATCCGGAGCTATTTCTTAATTTTATAAAACACTCATTATGTTGTTATTAGCTGTTAAACCAATGATGTTGGATCTTTTTTCCGGTTCCCACATGATCTATTTGCTGATCGTGGTTGTGCTGTTGTTTGGTGGTAAAAAGATACCTGAGCTGGCGAAAGGCCTTGGTAAGGGCATACGTGAGTTTAATGATGCTAAGGACGGAATTAAGAGCGAGATAGAGACCGGAATGAAAGAAAAGGAAAAGATACAGTCTCAGAATACATCGAGCACACCGTCTGGCAACGCCTAGTTCACGGCACCGCAACCCTTATAATCTATTTATTAATTGTTACTTGAAGGCTTTTCCCTCTTCTGGGGATGCATGCTATAAAGTTGCCTAAAAACGATACAACATGCAGTTCAAACATATTTTATCAGCTTTTTTATTAACATTTACTGCTTTTCATTCACAGGCCCAGGACACGATCATCACAGCTTCCGGCAGAATGATCATAAGACCCGCCAGCCGCATCATAGCGGTAAATATGCCTTCTGCATCTGAGAGCAAAACTGCCACTACGGTAACTTATACAGCTCCTCAAAAACCACTTCCCCCGGCGTCCAAAAAGCAGGCCCCGGTAGCTAAGGTTGCCGAAAGCAAGAATATAGAAGTTAGTACCATAGATAAAGTTGTTGAACCACGCACGGCAGGAACTAAGGTCATTGCCAGTGCAATGGAAAAAAAGGCGGGCTACAACCACGTGCCGCTTGCAGGTGAAAAAGCATATTTTGGCGAAAAAAATGAATATGTAAATGCGTTTGTTCGTAAATACCTGGAGCTACACAACAAGACCCTGGGAACTGTGCAGAACACCGGCGATCATTCTTTCTCGGTAATAGATAATGTACTGGAGAAAAAGAACCTGCCAAAAGAACTGAAATACCTCGCCGTTATCGAGTCTGCATTGAACCATAGGGCGGTTTCAAGGGCTGGCGCAGTGGGGCCATGGCAGCTGATGGAAACTACAGCCCGCGGACTGGGCCTAAGCGTATCCCGCCGCCACGATGACAGAACAGACCTTTATAAATCGACCACTGCCGCTACCAAATACCTGGAGCTGCTTTACGGCCAGTTGAATGACTGGTTGCTGGTGATCGCGGCATATAATAGTGGCCCGGTGCCGGTTCAGCGTGCCATTGAGCGCACGGGCAGCCATAACTTCTGGGATATCAAGGAATACCTGCCGCGCGAAACGCAAGGCCATGTACTTGCGTTTATTGCCACAGCCAGCATTTTTGAAAATCTGAGCAAGTTCATTAACCTCGGCAGCATCCCAGTCGACTTTAAGTTTGGCAAGGAAGAAGAGCCGGGCGGTCTTAAAGATGCAAATGGCAAGCCATTGCCGCTGGCGGTTGCCCCAAATCTTAATTCCCTGGCAGCTCCGGTTGCTCCCGCAGCGTCAACACCGGGAGTTACGGTGGTGAAAAAACAGCAGTTCACAGAAGATGAGCTGAAGAATATGTCGATCGTGCGTATCACCAAGCCACTGCACCTGGAGTACACAGCAGAGCAACTGGGAATTGATAAAAGGCTGCTTGCCCGCTGGAATTCGGACTACGATATGTTCACATACGGCACCTACCCTACTCCATACTATAACCTGCGCATACCTAAGGATAAGCTGGATAACTTCCTTCAAAAGAAAGAGTCCCTCACTAAGAAATCTGCAGAGATATTTGCCGGCCTGAAATAGTCTTCGTGCCTTGCCCGAAACACTGATTTCTGAAGCTGTTATTTTATTTTTTATTTTTTATTTTTAATTTTTTATTTTACCTTTGCAGTCCTTAAAAAAAGAATTGAATGGCAAACCATAAAGCAACCAAAAAAGATGTCCGCCAGAGTGAGAAACGCCGTGAGCGCAATCGTTACTACGGTAAGACTACACGTAACGCTATCCGTACGCTGCTGGCAACAACAAATAAATCAGAAGCACAGGCAAGCCTTAGCAAAGTAATATCTATGATAGATAAGCTGGCTAAGCGCAATATCATTCATAAAAACAAGGCAGGCAACGTTAAGTCCGGCATTGTGAAGAGGGTTAATGCTCTGGCATAATCCTGATTTTTGATACTTTTTTAAAGCCCTCCGGATCCGGGGGGCTTTTCCATTTAGTTCCATTCTTGTTTTAATTGTTAAAGAAAATTTAAATCGGCCACTCCGTTTTTTATTTACGAATTAATTCGTAGGTTTGTGTACGAATTAATTCGTAGGATAAAATGAGCATTAAACCAACAGATAGCGAACTCGAGATATTGAATATCCTCTGGACCAAAGGACCAAGTACAGTGCGCGAGATTCATGAAGTACTTGAAAAGAACAAAGACGCGGGCTACACCACCACTTTAAAGCTTATGCAGATAATGCACGACAAGGGATTGCTAAAGCG
>CANJQU010000187.1 GCA_947476485.1 Chitinophagaceae bacterium | reverse complement strand
GGGAATTTTCGTGAGGGATCAGATATTGATATTTGCCTGGTGGGTAGTCAGCTCAACTTGTCGGTTGTAAATGAAATATCGCAGAAGATATTCGAGCTGAACCTGCCATACCTTTTTGACCTTTCTATCTATCACCAGATATCCAACACAGACCTTTTAGAACATATAGATCGCGCAGGTGTCAGTTTGTATAACCGGCAGAATATTGAGCAGAATAATTAGCAGCCCAATGGTGTACCATATCTGGAAACTGCAGAAAAGAATTGACCAGCCTAACACAGCCAGATAAAACGAACAGTAGCGAATACCAGATGGGAGAAACATTTGCAAGGCTATCTCATAGCAGCCTTTTTTCTGTTTTCCGGAATTCGCGTATACAGCATATGCGGTATTGTACTGTGTCAAAGCAACAGGTACTTTGCAACTCGCTCACCGTTAAATTATGCTTTATGAAGTTTTCATTTTATCTCTGTTTAATGCTGCTCAGCTATGCTGTATCCGATGCGCAGTCTACTGATTCTGTTATCCAGTATCGCTCCCTGGAGGCAGATATTACGGAGCAGTCAGCCGCAATGACGGATAACCGGCGCTATGAGTATGTGCCTGTGAATATGACGCTTGGAGATGTTGCATATATCGTCTACTCATCCAAAGACTATGTTGTGGCGCTTGGCGTGCGTGACTCTGCCGGCCATGAAGGTATAAAAGAGGACGACCCGGCGCTGTTCAAGAGTATTGGCAGTAAGATCAAACTTCCATTCAAAGCGCCTGCATCGGGGCCATATTATTTTGTTTTCACCAGCAAGGAACCCGGCAAAACAGGCCATTTCAAGGTAAGTATTTTTTACTATAATAACCGGGTAAATAAGATTACTAACCAGTCGTCCTTCTGTGATAAATTGAAGTACATAGCTGCAAGTTCCGTTACCGGTTTTGAGTTTTTGAAATACAAGGAGAAACAAGGCGCGATAAATAGCTATTTTGAGCCATCGGTTAGCCTGCTGCCTGCGCAATCTATCGGGATCTTTCACAGCAGCACCGACTCTTATCATTGTGTAGTTGAAAAATCCGGGGACCTTGAAGATCTGAAGAAGAAATACGAAGTGCTCGAAAGTGATATACAGGGTTGTCTCACAGACCATGAAAAGAAGGATTTTACCGAAGAAACGGTATATGGTTTTCAGAAAAAGGATTTTGTGAGTATGGTGGAGTTTACTTTGGCGGGTTCTCCTCCCGGCGATCTGAATATAGGTCACATACTCAGGCCGGTAAGGGACAAAGTAATACTGCAGCTCAGCAAAGATGGAGCCGATAAATACCGCCTCAGTCTCGATGTTGAATAAATCAAATTGGGGTTAATATTTGATCAATGCTCTTTATTAAAGCCGCCTTTCGTTAATTTGTGCCATGCTTTTAAAGTTGCGCACACTCATATCTTTGCTTTTACTGTGTATCGTAGCGCAGGCAACTGCTCAAACTGATACCGTCGAGGTTGCTGAACAGCATGTTGGTGACCATTTACGGGTCAGCCTGCTTACTTGCGGGCCTGGGGATGAACAGGTATGGGAGGTATTTGGCCATACCGCAGTAAGGGTCATTGACTCGGTACATCATACTGATGAAGTATTCAATTACGGTACTTTCGAGTTCGGGCCCGATTTTGAGATACAGTTCATGAAAGGCAAACTGAATTACTGTGTCTCGGTAATGTCATTCCATGAATTCATGGAAGAGTATATCCAGGCAAAGCGGAGCGTTGAGGAACAGGAATTGTTGCTGGACTGGAAACAAAAACAGCATATCTGCGACTTCCTCTACTGGAACGCAGAGCCGGAAAATAAGTATTACAAGTACGACTTCTTTTTCGATAATTGCGCCACCCGCATCCGCGACATTTTCCCGAAACCACAGGTATTCGGTAAGGAGTTCCGCTTTGGCCAGGCGCTGCCGCAGGGCAAGCGGATCACGTTCCGTGATATAATCAACATCTACTTTTATCATGACTACTGGACGCGTCTGGGTGTAAACATCCTGCTCGGCAGCCGGATCGATAAGCCGATGACCAACGCTGACATCATGTTCCTGCCAGACTATCTGCGCGATGGGGTAGGGGGCGGCACGGTAAGCGGGCATAAAATTGCCACTTCCCCGGTATTGATATTGCCCGGCGGCCCGGCATCGCCAGGTGGCGTGAATTGGGCGTTATTGTTAACTTCAACACTTGCTATACTTACTATAGCAGGTCTCACGGTGAAGAAGCTGCGGCTGCTCGGCAAGATCATGACCACCTCGCTATTACTGGTCACCGGGCTGCTGGGCTGCCTCATTCTTGTAATGTGGTTAGCAACGGACCACCAGGGTTGCAGGGATAATTTCAATATTTTGTGGTGCCTGCCTACCAATATTATCGTTGCTTTTTTCAATCTAAAAGGTAAAAACAAGTATGCGCTGGTGGCCATTTTCCTGGTGTTTATCTCGTTCGTATTGCATGTATGCAAGGTGCAGGGGTTGCTGCTACCCGAGTTCGCACCATTGTTGCTGGCAATGGTATTCATTTATGGCACGATTTATAGGAGGACTAAAAAGATAAATACCCCAATTTCCAATGCCTGAAATCAGTACTTCCGTTTCTTCCAGCATAAGCTATCGTAAAATGGGTGCAGGCCCGGCGATAGTCCTGTTGCATGGCTTCCCTGAGAGCGGTACCCTATGGCAGCATATCTGGCATGAATTGTGCGGTTCGTTTACATTGATCATACCCGACTTTCCCGGCAGCGGCAACAGCGTTTTAGAAAGAGAGACGGGCATGGAAGATATGGCAGAGTGTGTTTTAGCAATACTGGATAAGGAAAGCATCGAGACCGCTGTTATCGCGGGACACTCCATGGGCGGGTATGTAGCTTTCGCCTTTGCAGGCTTGTACCCGGCCAGGGTAGCGGGTTTGTCGCTCGTGCACTCCGTTCCAATGGCAGATGACGAGGAACGAAAAAACATCAGGTTAAGATCTATTGAGTTGATACGAAACGGGGGTAAGAATGCGTTTATAAGTCAAATGGTACCTAATCTATTCACAACCAGTTTTAAGCGATCCAACCCGGAAGCCGTGAGGCAACAGGTGGACGAAGCTATGAAAATGGACGAAAGCAGCCTGATCAATTTTTATAATGCAATGATCGCCCGCAGAGACCATACATTCGTTCTTCGCACGGCTGATTTTCCTGTGCAATGGATCGTTGGAATGGAGGATAATGTAATATTTTATAAAAAAATATTAGAGCTATGTAATAGATCTGATATTAATTTCGTATCTTTTTATCGCGATTGCGGACATATGAGCATGGTTGAGGCGCCCAAAAGCCTTACTTCTGATATTAAAGCATTTGCTGAATATTGCTATAACTCCCTAACTAAGTCGTAATGAATAGCAGGCTATTCACCATATTGTTATTTCTCTTCACCATGTCTGTTTTTCAGGCAATGGGTTCTCATATTGTAGGCGGCGAGGTTACGTATGTATATCTGGGCGACAGCACATCCTCGGTTACCGGTACGTTATATCATAAGTACAAAGTGAGCCTGAGTATTTATGAGGATTGCCTCAATGGCCAGCCGGAAGCGATCGCCCAGGATAACCCTGCTTTCTTTGGTCTGTTTATCAATGATCCTCATGACCTGCTTCATCGTCCGTACCAGATAGACACCAATGTGTTTTTCGTACCCCCTGCCCTGACAGTGCCTGTGAACTTTAGTAATAGCTGCGTCAGCAACATACCTGCAACCTGCCTGCTGAAGAAGACCTTTGTTAAAGTTTATGCGCTGCCAAACAGTCCGTATGGTTACCTGGTTTCATACGAGCGATGCTGCAGAAATTCCAGCATATTAAATATTAACAGCCCCGGTAACCAGGGCTCTACTTACTACTGCACGATACCGCCTACATCTGTATTTAATAACAGTGCGGTATTCAGCAATTATCCGCCTCAGATCATTTGCCTCAATAATCCCTTATACTATGACAACTCAGCGACTGATGCTGATGGCGACTCCCTCAGCTATGGTTTTAGCAGCGCTTTAAAAGGCGCTAATGATGCAGACATTAAGCCGCTGCCCTATTATCCGAACTTCAATGATACCGTTGTTTACATTCCGCCATATTCGGCACAGGCACCTATGACAGGCTTCCCTGCAATACATATTGATCCGCATACCGGTCTTATTACGGGAACCCCAAACCGCATAGGACGTTTCCTGGTGACTGTATATTGCAATGAATACCGCCATGGTGTGCTCATTAATACCATAAAACGCGAGTTCCAATTCGTTGTAACAGATTGCTCAAAAGTAGTGATAGCGGATATTCCACAATACTCCACAGACTTCAACACTTATATCGTTAACTGTACGGATTACACCATACACTTTGTAAACACCAGTGCGGGAGGCTTTTCCTATCGTTGGGACTTTGGTGTGGCAGGCACAACAGGTGATTTTTCTACCGACTTTGAACCAACGTTTACCTATCCTGATACAGGCACTTTCACGGTGGAACTGGTTGTTAACCCCGGCTCCACGTGCCCGGACAGTATCAATAGATTTGTAAAGGTTTATCCTAAATTCTTATCGGCCTTCGCAGACAGTGGGCAGCAATGCCCGGGCGCGCCCATCTACTTCGAAGACAAATCCACAGCCACCATTAAGCCGATCACCGACTGGCAATGGAATTTCGGAGACGGTACTTCTTCTTCAGATCAGAACCCTGTGCATAGCTATACTTATGGGGGTACCTACAATGTTATCCTCATTTCCAAAAATGTTAAGAATTGTGTGGATACGGCTATCCGACACCTTATAGTAGAGACGTTCCAGCCGTTTGCCGGCAATGACACCATTATCGTAAAAGGCGAAAACATTTTGTTCAATGCGCAGGGTGGGATAGCGTATTCCTGGTCGCCGCCTACAAACCTGAGTGATACGTCTGTTTACAATCCCCTGGGCACGTATGCCGATACGGGTCATTTCAATTATGTTGTGCATGTGGTAAGTGGCTATGGGTGTTCCGGCGATGATTCGATGCGTGTGATGGTTGTGGGTAATTCTGAATTTGTAGTGCCTACTGCTTTTACGCCCAATGGCGATGGATTGAATGATTATTTCAAGCCAATTGCCATAGGGTATCGCGGCCTGGGGTACTTCCGGATATTCAACCGCTGGGGGGAAAGAGTGTTCAACTCCAACTCGCTGGAAGAGGGCTGGGACGGCACCTTCAACAATAAGAAATGTGACATGGGCACGTACTATTGGGAGGTAACATTCACTGACCGTTTTGGCAAAGGTGGATTTCAGAAAGGGGATGTAACGTTGATCCGGTAATTCATACAATGCTTAAGAACAAAAAATATTTAGTCGTAGCAAGAAAAAGTTTTGCTTTGAAAGAGAAACTGCTTATTTTTGCACTCCAAAATAACCAAACTCTTCCTTAGCTCAGTTGGTTAGAGCATCTGACTGTTAATCAGAGG
>CANJQU010000186.1 GCA_947476485.1 Chitinophagaceae bacterium | reverse complement strand
GTGCCGATACGGAAAGTATGGCTTGCGGACGATGCAGCTTTTTACCCAGCGCCTTCCAGCTCTGGCTATATGCGTTGTCTTCAATTGCATTCATAGGGCTGCCGTGACCTATGAACATCACGGGCATTCTTTCGGAAGAGGACAATTTATTCCCCAGCGCTGCGAGAGCGGATAATGTAGACATACCTGAAAATTGTGCAATGGCCGCGAGACCACCTGCCTTTAATAATGTTCGCCTATGCATAATTCAAAGTCAAAAGTAAATACCCGTCTGCAGAGGTAGGTTCAAAAAGCAAAAACTACTTTCATTTACAAAATTACGTGTATATACATTCATTTTCAAAAAACGTCTTCCAATCGGTGTATAGAGACCGTCTATAAAGTTAATTCTTAAAAGGAAGATAAATGCTTACCGATTGCGTTAAATACCTAAATTTATCGCATGGCAGCAAAGACAAATACTGCGCATATTGAGCACTTATCTAAGGATAAGAGGCTGCTACCAATATTGCAGACGGTAACGCCTTATGAGCTCAAGAAGAGAAAGAACATATGCCTGCGACTGTGTGCATCGATTATGAGCCAGCAGCTATCTACAAGGGTGGCGGAGGTTATCTTTAAGCGCTTCCTGGAGCTGTATGGGGGCGAAGAGCCTACGCCGCAGCAGATCATAGATACTCCGTTTGACAAGCTACGGGCAATAGGCCTGTCTAACGCCAAGGTGAACTATGTGCAGAATGTCGCAAAGTACCTGCTTGAACATAATGCTGATGATAAGCGGATAAATAAAATGAGTGATGAAGAGGTGATCGAATTTCTTACCCCGATAAAGGGTGTAGGACGTTGGACCGTGGAAATGCTGCTGATGTTTACGCTAGGGAGGGAAGATGTGTTTGCAGTAGACGACCTGGGTATACAGCAGGCAATGACGAAAATCTATAAGCTTGACGCCGCAGACAAAAAAGGGATGAAAGAAAAAATGCTGCAGATATCGGCGAAATGGGCTCCGTACCGCACTTTTGCCTGTTTTTATTTATGGAAATATAAGGATGCAAAATAAGGGCTGATGAAGGACTACTATAAAATATTAGGAGTAACACCATCCGCCTCTGCAGCTGAAATAAAAAAGGCATACCGTGCCCTGGCGTTTAAATACCACCCTGATAAAAATCCGGAGAACTCATTATCGGAGGCACATTTTAAAGAGATACAGGAAGCTTATTCGACCCTGGCTGATTCAACCAAGAGACGCAGGTATGATGATGAGCGCTGGCTAATGGGCATGGGCGCCAAGACGCAGTATAAAGAGGCTGTAACACCTGGCTGGCTGGTGAATATATGCCGGCAGCTTACGGCCAGCCTGGCGAAGATGGATACACACCGAATGAGCCAGAAGGCACTGGAGGCCTATATCCTGCTCATACTTTCAGATTCCCACCTGGGTGTGCTGGAACAGGCTGCCGATAAGGAAGCCAATAACATCATCGTCAACGAACTGATAAAAGCAACAGAGCGGCTGCATGCCAATCACCTTGAAGAAATAGAGCAGCGGCTTATTATTATTGCCAATGGAGATGTTGATATGCTACAGGCTATTGACGAACACGTAGAAGCGCGGGTAAGAGAAGCACGGAGAGATAAAATATTACCTTACATTATTGGGATTATTACACTGGCTCTTTGCCTTGCAATGTATTTTTATGCAGGATGGAAGTGATTGCAATTGATGGTTATCAGAACACCTAAGCATATATCTTTATCGTCAATACTTAAGTTTTGCAGGATCTTGTCTATTGTCCCAGAAAGATAATAAGTGAACCTCTTTTTTAAGAGGTTTGATGTGATAAACCAGAGTGACCTTTTTGTGAATTAAAGTCTGGTGGATTTTATACCTCTTCTTGTGTACTTTCCCAATCTCGGGATGTACGCTTAGAATATCTAACTTGTTGTGGACACGCTCCACAAAATTTCTAATTTCTCTTTCGGTCCATTCTTTACTTAGATAGTCAATAATGCCGAGATAGGTGAGCTTAGATTCGGCAGACCATATTATTTTGAAAGCCATTTGCTATAGAGTTTTACCATTTCCTCGTGAGGAATAGTATTGCCGTCTTCCATGTCTTTCAAGCCTCTTTCTATTGATGCCTTTTGCGCATCGCTGATCTCCTCCCACCAATCACCCGCCTGGTCAGCTTCCAACATAGCATGTATTGCCCTTACCATGCGGTCGTCAGCATGATTAATATATTCTTTCACTTCTTTTCTGATTGTTTTGATATTCTGCGCATCCATAAATACGAACTTGTTTCTACAATACGAATTTACGAAAAAAGACCGTAAATCTTCCCGCACCTCAATCCAAATTCCTTAATGACTAATTCCTAATTCGCCACTAATTAAGACTCCTGAAATCCACCGGCACCAGCTTACTAACACCTGCTTCCTGCATGGTTACGCCGTAGATCACATCTACAGCAGCCATCGTTTGTTTGTTGTGGGTTACGATGATAAACTGCGAGTTGTCTGAGAACTTGCGGATCATCTGCGTGAACTTGCCTACGTTGGCATCATCCAGCGGTGCGTCCACCTCATCCAGTATACAGAACGGAGCCGGCTTGATGAGGTATATCGCAAAGAGGAATGCGGTAGACGTGAGCGTCTTCTCCCCGCCAGATAACTGGGTAAGCGTACTTGGTTTTTTACCCTTAGGCTGGGCGTATATTTCTATGTTGCTATCGGCCATATTCTCAGGGTCAGTGAGGCGCAGGTCGCAGCTATCATCTTCTGTGAAAAGGGCTTTAAACACCTGCACGAAGTTGGTGCGGACCATATCAAATGTCTCCCTGAACTTGGTGTTGGCAGTATTTTCAACTTCTTCAATAGTAGCCAGTAACGAATCCTTCGCGTTCACAAGGTCATCGCGCTGCTCTACGATAAAATCGTTACGCACTTTCATTTCGGTATAGGCTTCAATAGCCGTTGGGTTTATTTCACCCATGTTCTCCAGGCGCTTCTTCATTTTCTCTGCATCAGCAGTCAGCTCTTCAATGCTAAGTGCTCCTGTTCTTGGCTGATCAAGTATTTCATCGAGTACCACCTTGAATTCAATCTGGAGTCGCTCGCTCATGCCGGCTACCTGCACCTTCATGGTGCTCAGCTTCTCTTTAATGCCATTCAGCAAAGCTTCCGCGTTTTCCTTTTCACGGCGTTTCTGGTTTAGCTGGCCTTCCTGTGCGGTGACATTATTCCGCATCTCATAGTAGGCGCGGTCTTTCTCATTCAGTATGCGCTCCTCATTTTCCTTGCGGCTAAGCAACTCGTACAACTCGTTGTCCCCGGCATGCAGCAGCTTTTCTGTCTCAGCAAGTTGCGTGCTTATTTGCTGCAACTGCTCGCTATTGGTGGCTATCTGGCGTTTCAGGTCATTCAATTGGTTATTCCTGAATTGCAATTCCTGCCTCAAGTTATCCAGTTTGCTTTGCTGGCGGGTGTGTGCAATATTCTGCTGGTTATACTGTGCCGTTACCTCGTTAAATGCCTGCTCAACGGTGCGGAACTCAGCCTCCGCATTCTGTATATTTTGTTGCAAGACACCAAGTTCTGAAGTTATCTTCTCCAGTTCAGTACGTGTGCCTTTGATACTTTCGTGCGTATTGTCAAGCTGTGCCTGTATTTCCTGCAGGCGTTTGTCGCCATTCACATTCAGGTGCTCAAAATTCTCCACTTTGTTGGCCAGGTTCACGCCCAGGTTATTCAGCCGGTTTATCTCCTGCCTTGTCTGCTCAATCGCCTTATCATTCAACTCACTATTGAAGCCTGTTATCAATGTCTGCGTATCAGCGATATATTGTTTCAGCTCTGCCGTTGTCGCTGTGAGATCACCTATTTCCTTCGCCAGGCGCTCCAGGTTTTTGGCACGACCTATCTTGTTCCCTTCAAACAAACCAATGGAGCCACCTCCGAGGGTATATTTACCCCGTATCATCTTCCCATTCTTACCCACAAGCACGTGACCATTCTTCAACTCTACCTTGGTAATATCGGCATCATTGTCTGTAATGTATACATGGCCCAGCAGATGTTTTGCCAGTTCGGCATACTGGTCGTCTACTGTTACGACACTGAGTGCGGGTATAGCACCTTCCGGCGCTTCCGAATCGGTTGACTTGTAGGCGCCGAGATGATCTATCAGGAAGAAATTCGCCTTGCCTTTTTTATTTGTGTCGAGCAACGATACTGCTTTTGCAGCCTCGGCTGAGTTCGCTACTATATAATAGTTAAGGTAGTTATCCAGCACATTTTCAAGTGCGGTGCGGTATTCGTTCTTTACCACGAATACATCAGACAGCAGGGGGGCGTTATTGTCCCAGTCCTTATTCTTCTTCAGGAACTTGATGCTATCCGGGTATCCTTCCAGGCTGTCTACCAGCGATTTCAGCAGGTCGTGTTCGTTCCTACGGCTATCCAGCTTGCGGTTTTCCTCTACCAGTTTTGCGCGCAGTGTTTCCATCTGCTCCTGGCTCTGTAATATCTTGGATTTTACTTCTTCGTGCTTAGTCACCAGGTTTTGCAGTTCCTGCTGTTTCGTTGCAAGCTGTTCCTCCGTGGTCTTCTTTTCAGCGCTCAGTTGGGTTATCTGTGCTGCGCGCTGCGCCTTTTCGTCCTGTACCTGTTGCATGCTGCGCTGCAGGTTCATTACTGATGTATCTGCAATAGCTACCTTTTTCTCGGCGTCGAATTGGCTGCGCTGGCGTTGCTGATATTCTCCACGCATCTGTTCCAGTACCAACTTCTTTTCATCGAACGCTTTTCGTTTTTCATCCACTGCTGTGCGCAGTGTTTCCACCTCAGACTTTATCTTTTCAAGTATTCCTGTTTCTTCTGCAATTTGCTTTTCGGAAAAAGTGATCGACTCTTCGAGCTTTTGTGATTGTCCGCCAGCGCCGGAAAGGAAGTCGGTCAATGTCTTCTCCCGCTCTTTCAGATGTTCGAGGCGTTGAGCTGCGAGTTTTTTGTCACTCTCTAATTGACGAAGACGATTCACGAGATCGTTGAATTGTTTCTGCAAGCCGCTAAGTTCCTGTTCTCTTTCTATCAACTGCACTTTCTGCTGCTCTACCGAGGCCTGTTCGGTCGCTACGATAGCTTCCAGTTGTGTCCGGCGGTCTGTCTCTGCATCGTGTTGCTCGTTCAGCGTTTTGTATTGCTCGTTGAAATGCTCCAGCGAAGCTTTGGCAAGTTCTATGCTTACTTCTTTGTATTCACCTTTTATTGAGAAATAACGCTCGGCTTTCTTTGCCTGGCTTTCCAGTGTGCGGAGGTTATTACCTATCTCAAACAGCAGATCCTCGATGCGGGATATATCCTGTTCGGTAGCCTCGAGCTTTTGTTTTGCTTCTTTCTTACGGGTCTTGTATATTGATATTCCAGCGGCCTGTTCCAGCATGCGGCGGCGGCTGCCATCTTTGTCTTTAATGATGTCATCCACCATTCCCAACTCGATGATGGCGTATGAGTCATTGCTTACACCTGTGTCGAGGAAGAGATTGTGTATGTCCTTAAGGCGGCAGCTTACATCATTGAGGCGGTATTCACTTTCACCATTCTTGTAAAACTTACGGGTAATGGTAACGGTTGTAAATTCGGTAGG
>CANJQU010000185.1 GCA_947476485.1 Chitinophagaceae bacterium | reverse complement strand
TGTTATACCAAGAGCTATTTCAGCGCCTACCAGCAAAACAACGCCCAGAACGGCACCAATGGCTTCCGGGTCACGGGGATCTTTAATCGAAAAGACCGCCAGGAAAGCATAAGCTGCAAGTGGAAGGACGGCAAAAAAGAGGTATATAACAATGATGTAGAATACGAAAAGGTAACCGACCACATTGGCATGTATTCTGCAGTAATGATAGCGCCCGATGATACCGAGCTGATAAACGGCAGTAGTGAACTACGCAGAAAGTGGATAGACGGCATACTGAGCCAGGTAGACAAAACCTACCTCGAAAAACTCATGCACTACCAGCGCATACTATTGCAGCGCAACGCATGGCTGAAAATACAATACATAAAACCTTCCGATAATAAAACCGAACTGGAATACTACGATGCCGAACTTGGTGCTGATGGCGCCTACCTCTACGAACATCGAAAAGCTTTCCTGGCTGAATTCCTGCCCCTGCTTAATGATTTCTACCACCGCCTGTCCGGCGGAAAGGAAACAATAGTCGTCACCTACACCAGCGACCTGGCACAAAAACCACTCGCCGCATGGCTGGCCCAGAACCTGCAACACGACCTGCGCTATCAGCGCACCCTTAGGGGCATACACAAGGATGACTGGGACTTCAGGCTGAATGACTTGCAGCTAAAACAATTCGGCTCGCAAGGCCAGAAAAAAAGCTTTCTGTTTGCTCTGAAACTGGCACAATATGCCTACCTCGCCAAATCCCAGGGTCACCTCCCCATCTTGCTCCTCGATGACATCTTCGAAAAACTGGACCAGAACCGTATGGAAGCCCTGCTGCGCATTATCCGCAGTGATGGTTTCGGACAAGTGATACTCACCGACACCCACCCGGAGCGCATAAAGCAGGCTTTTGGAACAGAGGCGGAGGTGGGGTTTATTTATTTGTAAATTCGTATCTTTACATAAATACAATAATATGATACGGGAGATCATCGTTCCTACTCAAAACACCTACGTGCTTCATTTGCCTGATAATCTCATCGGCAAAAATGTAGAAGTAATTGCTTTCTCAAATGAAGATATCTCTGGCGGCGAAGCCGCTACAAATATGGCTGGTAAGAGAACAGCGGAACAAGCAATTGCTTTTTATTTAAAAAATGCAGTTGATTTTGAGAATATAAAGAAATGGAATAGAGAAGACCTGTATGACTAAGATTTTTCTGGACAGCAATATTTGCATCTATGCTTTTGATAGAACGGACATACGAAAGCAGCAAATTGCATTTGATCTGCTACGCCGGTTCCCCGTTATCAGCTCGCAGATAATAATTGAAACTTATAATGCTTGCACAAGGAAATTGAAAATTTCGCCGGTGGTATGTGATGAAAACTCCTTGTTCCTTTGTGACATCACAAACGTGTTTGAAATAAATGCCACTGTCATACGAACAGCCGTCGCATTCAAAACAAAATATCTGCTCTCTTTTTTAGACGCCTGTATTGTGGCAACGGCATATCATGCAAATTGCTCCATTTTATATTCTGAGGATTTGCATAACAATTTGAAGATCGAGGGCACAATGACCATTCTTAATCCATTTCTTTAAGATATTTTAGACGCCGTATTGAAAAGAACGGCAGGGTTTATTTATCAGAATCTAATGTGATCAATACGAATTAACCGCACAAATAACAGCGTCTATGATATTGTAGTAAAGCTGAGCCGATAGCTTATCATAAAGCTCATTGTCTTCTTTATTGCTTACGCGCAGATCATTCCAGGAGCCCATGCCGCCAAACTCCCATGCCTGGCCTGCTGCAAATAATATTTGCTTTGCCGTAAGGGAATAGTTATTCAACGGTATCAGGTCCTTATGGCAATATTGCTCCTCGGGATGCTCACTGGCCAGTATGCCCAAAGCACTTTCAAATTGCTTACCCCAGCTTTCAAGATTTTGCTTAAAGGCAAACTCCGCTAACTCCAGGAGGGTATTGCCGAGCTGCTCCTTCATTCCGTCCTGCGCAATCTGCAGGTTTTGCGTTTTTTGCCGCCAGCTCGTTCTGCCATAATTAACCGACCATATCTTTTGGTCGGCAGCATTCGGATCATGCACCTGCCAGCGATTCGACCACAGGTTTGAGTAATTCTTATAAACCGCTTCGATGTACCATGTCCCCCCTCCCCCAGCCATGCCGGCAAGCTTATGTTCCTTAGCAATTGCCTGATCCCCGGTACTTTTAAAACAAAGCCGGAGCCTTTGACAGCCGTCTTTTTTCAAATACCGGAACCATTCACCAGGTTCGGGGGCCACAACCGTTTCCTTTAGCTTCTTAGACAGCCATGGCTGATGAAATTCCAGGAAATCGACCTTATTGCAAAACCGGAAAGTAGCGTTATCAGGGTAAAAGCCAGCCGGTACATGGCCATAGGTGAGGTAGTTGTTACCGTATGCCGTTATGGCAACTATCTGCGCTAAGATCCCGTTCATTTTTATCTCCCTTTCCTATGGCAAAGTGAGCCGCTAATTTAGGCACATAAAATTAAAAAAGGGGAAAGAGAACAGATGAAAAGATCATCTTCCCCTTCCCCACCTCCCTCTTTAACCACACACGAAAAATTCAGGAGGATTTTGCCTTAAGGAAAGAGATGCGATGAAATGAGCTCATCGCTACCCTTTCCTACCTCCCCTGTCTAACCACACGAAAAACACAGGAGGATTTTTATCTTCAGGGAAAGAGATATAATGAAAACTCATTGCTCCCTTTCCCTACCTCCCGATTTAACCACACACGAAATTTCAGGAGGATTTTTTTCTTTTTAACGGATAGTATGCTGTAAATGACGGGCTTTGAAACCTGCGCAAAAGCATAGCATAGACTACCCGAAATAACTATACGATAAAGATTGGACGGATTAACACTCCGGAGGCGGAGATGGGATTTTCGTAACCATTACGAGCGGCAGGGAGTCTGCATCAGGCAGCACTGCGGCCATTTTACTTTTCAGCACACTGCTGCGTGTGCTGACATCAAATGATTGGTGGGCCAGGATAATATCGCTGGCAAAAACATCTGTACTTCCTGACCCGTCAGGCATTCCTTCGTCATTACTCTGAACTTCTTCTGTACCCTGGGTTTTACATAAAAGCTTGCCTATCTTCTTCACAGGAACAACCTGGAAAGAAAATATCACCATAAGGATAAGTGCAAAGCAATAACGCATGGGCGCAAAGTAAAGAAAAAACAATCAAAAAAACTAATGGCCGCCATCAGAAAATAACAAGCAGGGTTGCATCATCAGCAACCCCACTTATCAACTTATCAACTTATCAACTTATCAACTTATCAACTTATCAACTTATCAACTTATCAACTTATCAACTTATCAACTTATCACTTATCAACTTAACTCCCCCACCATATCCTTCGGGTCCACCCATTCATCAAACTGCTCAGCGGTCACATAACCCAGGTCTATTGCTGTTTGCTTCAGCGTCTTGCCCTGTTTGTGGGCGGTCTGGGCTATTTCTGCAGCTTTGTAGTAGCCTATTTTGGTATTCAGCGCCGTCACCAGCATCAGGGAGTTGTTCACATGCATCTTAATGTTGGCCTCTATCGGCTCCAGCCCTTCCGCGCATTTGTCGTTGAATGATACGCAGCCATCACCTATCAGGCGGGCGCTGTGCAGGAAGTTGTAGATCATCACCGGCTTGAAGACGTTCAGCTCAAAGTGCCCTGTAGCGCCGCCTATGCTTATGGCCACATCATTGCCCATCACCTGTGCCGCTATCATGGTCAGCGCCTCGCACTGTGTAGGGTTCACCTTGCCCGGCATGATCGATGATCCCGGCTCATTATCAGGTATGTGCATTTCGCCTATTCCCGCGCGCGGACCCGAGCTCAGCATACGGATATCGTTCGCTATCTTCATCAGGCTTACGGCCACTGTTTTCAGTGCTCCGTGGGTCTCTACGATGGCATCATGAGCGGCCAGGCTTTCAAACTTATTCTCTGCGGTAATAAATGGCAGACCGGTCAGCTTTGCTATGTTCTCCGCCACCTTTACCGAATATCCCTTTGGTGTATTGATACCGGTGCCTACAGCAGTGCCGCCCAGCGCCAGCTCGCTAAGGTGCGCCAGCGAATTATTAATAGCCCTCAGGCCATGGTCCAGTTGCGATACATAGCCGCTCAGCTCCTGCCCCACAGTAAGTGGTGTTGCGTCCATAAAATGCGTGCGGCCTATCTTCACCACATTCATGTATTGTTTAGACTTCGCAGCAAGGGTATCACGCAGCTTTTTAATGCCGGGTATGGTTATGTCCACCAGCATTTTGTATGCTGCTATGTGCATCGCGGTCGGGAACGTATCGTTCGATGACTGTGACTTGTTCACATCATCATTCGGGGCCAGGAACTTATCTTTATCCGTCAGTTGACCGCCATGCAGCACATGTGCGCGGTAAGCGATCACCTCGTTCACATTCATATTGCTCTGTGTGCCAGAGCCCGTCTGCCACACCACCAGCGGAAATTCATTATCCAGCTTCCCTTCCAGTATCTCGTCACACACCCTTCCAATGGCGTCGCTCTTATCCTGCGGCAATGCGCCCAGCTCGCAGTTAGTGATCGCAGCCGCCTTTTTCAGGTAGGCAAAAGCCTTAATGATCTCCTTCGGCATCCTGTTTATGTCCTGCGCTATTTTGAAATTGTCTATCGAGCGTTGCGTCTGCGCGCCATAGTATGCGGTCACGGGCACCTTCACCTCGCCCATAGTGTCTTTTTCGATACGAAAATCCATGATTATTGAAAATTGATTAGTTCGGGTGCAAAGGTAAAAGGTAATTTCAGAATTGGTATCAATGGTTAAGCCCGATGGTTAAATAAAGGGAAAGTTGTAAATTTGTAGAAAGCAGATCAGTATGATAAGCACGATAGACAAAGAACTGAATTCATACATAAAACGACTGGATGTTTCGCAGAAAAAGTCGTTGCTAAGTGTTATTAAGTCATTTTTGCAGCCGGTTGATAAGCCGGCGATCAGCATAGAAGAATACAACAAGGAACTTGAAGCTTCGGAATCTGAAATAGACCGGGGTGAGTTTTACACGCATGAACAAGTGATAGAAATGTCTAAAAGCTGGACAAGTGGCAAATAGCTCGGTTAGTTGGTCAAAAACAGCTTTAAGCCAGTTTCGAGCAGCCATTGATCATATTATGGCAAAATCCGCTGCAGCAAATAATATTAATGAATAATTACATTTCTCATTATACCCCACCAGTTCACAGTTTTCAGTTGGCAGTTTTCAGTTGGCAGTTGGTAGTTACCGAAAATAGTATGTCAACTGTTCAATACCCCATGTCCCAATAAAAAGGAAATTCATAAATGGGGCATGGAAATCTCCTAAAAGTCTTTGTGGTAGCTGATATTAATAGTTATTTGCATTTCCCACTTCGGCAAGCTCAGTGCAGGCTTTATGCCCCACCCTGTTCGCAGTTTTCAGTTCGCCGTTTCCAGTTGGCAGTTGGTAGTTACCGAAAATAGTATGTCAACTGTTCAATGTCCCATGTCCCAATAAAAAGAAATTCACAAATGGGGCATGGAAATCTCCTAAAAGTCTTTGTGGTGGCTGATATTAATAGTTATTTGCATTTCCCACTTCGGCAAGCTCAGTGCAGGCTTTATGCCCCACCCAGTT
>CANJQU010000184.1 GCA_947476485.1 Chitinophagaceae bacterium | reverse complement strand
CCAATAAATGGGTTGATTACGAGGTGTATATAAATAATACAATGGCTTCCGGCCCCGTGAGCAGGGGCGTGGCCACATTTGATGCACTAAACAGTAATGGTTTTCCCTACGACAGTTTCAGTAATATCAACTTCAGGTATGCAGACAGCCTTACTTCAAAACCCATTGACCTTGGCGCTATACATAAGTCGGACAGCTTGTATTTCAGCTTCTTTTTTCAGCCACAGGGCAATGGCTTTCGTCCGCTGCCGCAGGATTCGCTGATGTTGTATTTCCGGGACAGGTTTGGCGGCTTTGTAAAAATATGGGCTACTGCTGGTTCAGCTATTCAACCTTTCCGGCAGATAATGATCTCTATGCAGGATACGCTGTATTATCATAATGCCTTCCAGTTCCGGTTCATAAACAAGGCTGCACTTTACTGGGCAGATGCCGTGTGGAATGTGGACTACATAAGGTTGGACCAAAACCGAAGTGCTGGTGATACGCTGGTCTCAGACGCCGCATTTACTTCCGATCCCACTTTCCTGCTCAATGACTATACTTCGATGCCGTATGACCAGTTTATGGCACATCCGACAGCGGAGGTGGCAGCGCATGTGTCTGACAGCATCAGGAATTCGAATCCGTTCGGCCAGACCGTTAGTTATTCCTATTCGGTCACTGACCTTGCAAGTGGCGCTGTTTTGTCCGCCAGCGCTACGCCCGGAGCCAATTTTTTTACTCCTCACCAGACACAACAGGTAACGGATGTGTTTTCGGTTGCCAGTGGTTACCCGGTATATCCAGACAGGACAAGGGTGGAATTCCAGACCCAATACAATTTAACCGCGCCTTTTGGCGGGGTAGCGGCCAATGATACCGTTGTAAAGAAGCAGGTATTTGATAACTATCTCGCCTACGACGACGGCACTGCAGAGAAGAGCTATTTTCTCATTTTATCGCCTACGCTTGATGGCCGAATAGCGGTGGAGTATCACCTGAACCAACCGGATACCATGCGTGGCATGGCCATATACTTTGGCCGTCAGGCGCCAATGCCCACTTATAAGAGCTTCAACATTTTTGTTTATTCGGCACTTGCGGGTGTAAATGGTGCAGGGGCAGATGCAGTACTGGATTCGCAGGAATTTTATATACCGGCCTATACTGATTCTCAGAACCACTTCTGGGTATATACGTTCGATCGTCCTGTGGTGCTCCCTGCAGGCACCTTTTACGCAGGTACCCAACAGCCTGCAGCCAGCGGTGCAGACACACTTTATTTCGGGCTTGATGTAAACAGGATAGGAGGCAATCATGCCTATTACAATGTGCTGCATGCCTGGGATCCATCGCTCATCAGCGGGGCAATAATGATGCGGCCCATACTGGGCAGGCAGGTTACCGGAACTTACGTATCAGACGTCAGGCTGAAACAGCCTAAGTGGGGCGTTACACCAAATCCTGCGACCGACAAACTGCGACTTGAAATGGATGGTGTACAGCGGTCTGTTTACCGCATCACGGATATACTTGGGCACAGTCTGCTACAAGGCACAGCCATGAGCGATGAGATCATTGATATTTCTTCGCTTGCACCCGGAATGTACCTGATGAATATTGTGAATGATGGCGTGTCAGGCGCACCTCAAAAGTTCATTAAGCTCTAATTTTGCAATTGAAATATTAAGCGGGTCTTAATTATAACTTCATTATATGACAAACCTAACGGTAGAAGAGTTAAAAAAAAGAATAGATGCCGGCGAAAAGCTGCATATTATTGACGTACGTGAGCCTGCCGAGTATGCAGAATTCAATATTGGTGGGCAGCTTATCCCGCTGGGGAAAATAGCCAGCATGCAGACTGAAGAACTAGATGACCTGAAAAATGAGGAGCTTATACTCCACTGCAAGGCGGGGAGCAGAAGCGCACAGGCGTGTATGATACTGGAACAACTAGGATTTACGAATGTTGTGAACCTGACAGGCGGCATGATGGCCTGGCAAAAAATGACCGGCGCGTAAGGGCCGATCATTCCCATTTATTTTTATTGAAATAGCATTACTAGTAAGATTATTTCGCTAAATTTGCTACTGTGTGTTGTAATTCAGGAGCTGTTGTGATAAAATCTGTTACATTCTATTAATATCAATAGGTAGCGTATTTTGTTTGAAAGAGCGTGTGAACATGAAGTAACCAGTATCCCAAAAAATGTAAATAGTTATGCGGATTTTTTCCTTGTTATCTTTAATCATTCTGGCAAGTTTTTATAGTGCTACCGGACAGGTGAGGAGTGAGTATTTTCGCAGTTTATACATAGATATTGACGGCAATGCCGGACTGATGAGCGAGCGAATAAAAACAAGCCCCTTTTCTACCAATTACACTGAAGCCATCAATAATGCTTACCAGGGCAAACTGAAGTTCAAGCAAGGTATGTCGGTAGGGTATGAGGCGCACTTAGGTTATTATTTCGATAAGAAGAGAAGGTTTGGGGTTTCATCAGGTATCAATACTTATTTGCAATTTGGCCGGTTGGGTATGGACTCATTCCATGTTGAATTCAAGAAAGCCACCCAGGCGGGTGATGGCTATTTCAGGCAGATCATATCTACCAACCATGCGATCAGCGAACGTATAACTATGAGGACCACGAGCATACCTCTTTTGCTCAACTACAAATACATGTATAACGACAATTTGTTCTTTACTGTTGCAGCAGGTATTGTTTACAACATCAAAGCAAGCAGCACCTACAAAACGAATGCAAATTTCGATTATGAAGCGTTGTACCAGTTTGAAGGAAACACCCCGGTTTATGATAATTCCTTAATCCCGGACAGTTCAGATTTCCCAGTAACAAAGGCCGGATATAATGCTTTCCTGAAGAAATATCCCAACAGCCCTGACCTGAACCAGTTTTTCAGATTCCAGGATAGTGTAGGCGTTGCGAAGGGCTCTGTGGGCCTGAATGAAAGCCCAGCCAAAAACAATGGAATGGTTAAGTATTCTACCGGTTCTCTTGGTTATACAGCAGAGATCGCCGCTAACTACAGGCTGATGAAGAACATCTACCTGAGAGGCGGTGTTTATTTCACATACCAGTCTTTCAAGAACCCCACCAATAATAGCTCTGCAAGGCTTACCGATGCTAAGATACAGGGACCCGGTGGCAAGGATCTTGGCGTTACCTACAATTCATTGCTCAGTGAAGTGAATTCGCTAAACAGCATGAACTATGGCATTACTATTGGTGTAAGGGTATACCTTAACAAGACTGCATGGAAATACATGGAGCCGGATATGGACAGGGTTACACCAGAAGGCCCAAGAGCTAAGTAGCGCGCTGGGTAATATACTATTCCAAACATTTTATCTTTTACAGAGACGTTGCAGCGCAACGTCTCTTTTTTTATAAACCTATTCGTTGATCTTAAAACTCAACGGAATTTGAAGTATCGGGCAGAATAGAATTAGTTCAAAATGCCGCTATAAGAAAGAATAATACAACTTTTCTTTTTTGCTTCGTTTTTTATACTAATTTTCGTCAAAATTATTTTATGAAAAAGATCGGCATTATAGGTTCGGGCGTTGTAGCAAAGACATTGGGCAATGGATTCCTTAAGCATGGATATGATGTGATGTTAAGCTCACGCGATGCATCGAAATTAAGTGATTGGAAAGAAAAAGGCGGCAGCCGCGCCCATGTAGGTAGTTTTGAAGATGCTGCAAAATATGGCAAGACTGTGGTGCTTGCCGTAAAGGGCACAGTGGCAGTGGAAGCAGTGGAAATGGCAGGCCCTCAAAACCTGCAATGGAAAACCGTGATAGATACTACCAACCCAATAGAGGCAGCGCCACCTGAAAATGGTGTCGTGAAATACTTCACCAACAATGAGGAGTCGCTTATGGAGCGTTTGCAGATGCAATTTCCGGAGGTGCATTTTGTAAAAGCATTCAACAGCATTGGTAACGCGTTTATGGTCGATCCCACTTTCAAGGAAAAACCGACCATGTTTATTTGTGGTAACAATGATGCCTCTAAAAAGATAGTGCACGATATATTGCTGGACTTTGGCTGGGACATCAGCGATATGGGCAAGGATACGGCCGCCAGGGCGATTGAACCATTGTGCATGCTATGGTGCATACCGGGTATTTTACATGGACAGTGGAACCACGCTTTCAGGCTCATCAAAGGCTGATCTTTATTTTAGAAATTCAGGGTGTGGCACGTAAAATATGGAACCAATTTCCTTTACTTAGGGTTGGGCCATATTTTTCAATAGATATGCTATGGCGAAAATTGCGTTTGCAGTTCTTTCCGCAATCTTGTTATGGCTGGTGGCCGCTAGCATAGCAACACAAGTTGGGAAAATATCCTACAGCCTGCGGAATAATTCACCCATCCCAACTAACGGTGAAATTGCTATTTTTACCGGCTCATAGAAATTTATGTTAAGAACTACTTTTATATTAATTGCCATTTTTATTGCTACAGGTGCATGTGTAAATAAGAATACCAGGACAACTAACAATCCAACCAGTATGGTAGACTCGATGGTACTCAGAGATATTCACACCCTTTCGAATGCTGCGTATATTGATATGCAGCATCTCGACCTGGATATTGCAGTGGATATGGATAAGCGGCAGATATCGGGGTCGGCACTGTGGCAGATAAATAATAAGTGCAAAGTAAGTGAGCTGGTACTGGACACTTACGATCTGACCATCGATACGGTACTTGTAGATGGAAAATCTGTTTCTTTTAAACTGGACGCGAAGATCCAATTCCTGGGCAGTGCATTGCACATACCCATCGACACCAACAGCCGCAAGGTGATGATCGCATACAAAACCGGCACAGACGCACGAGCATTGCAATGGTTGAGCGCGGAACAGACGCATGATAAGAAGTTTCCTTTTTTATATACACAGTCTGAGTCGATCTACGCACGGTCTTGGATACCCTGTGCGGATGGACCGGGCATACGCTTCAGTTACAATGCACGTGTAAAAGCCCCCAAAGGCTTGCTGGCGCTGATGAGCGCTGAAAACCAGTTCGCTAAAAATGACAGCGACACGTATCATTTCAAAATGGAAATACCTATACCTGCATATCTAATGGCACTGGCTGTAGGAGACGTTACTTTCAAAAGCATTGATGCGCGCACAGGCGTATTTGCTGAGCCTGGTATGATAGATAAGGCAAGAGCTGAATTTGAAGACGTGGGCAAAATGGTAACAAATGCAGAACAACTGTATGGCCCTTACCGCTGGGGCAGGTATGATGTGCTGGTGCTGCCTTCCGGCTTCCCGATCGGGGGCATGGAAAATCCCCGACTTACATTTTGCACACCTACTATTATAGCCGGCGACCGCTCACTGGTAAGCCTGATCGCCCATGAGCTGGCACATAGCTGGAGCGGCAATCTGGTGACTAATGCGACGTGGGATGATTTCTGGCTAAATGAAGGGTTTACAGATTATTTTGAGCGGCGAATAATGGAACAAATGCTTGGCGCCAGCTATTCGGATATGTTGTGGGAACTGGGTTACCAGGACCTGGTTGAAAACGCAAATTCATTAGGTGCGAAAAGCAAGGACACGTGGCTGAAGCTGGACTTGAAGGGCCGCGACCCTGATGATGGCCTTACGGATATACCCTATGAAAAAGGCTCCCATTTTTTAAAACTCATAGAAATAAATGTAGGCCGCGAACGCTTCGACCGTTTCCTTAAGAAGTATTTTG
>CANJQU010000183.1 GCA_947476485.1 Chitinophagaceae bacterium | reverse complement strand
TATGCCTATGCCGCCTTCGGCATGGTATTCCTTCATATTCCCTTCTTTCATAGATACGTCTACAACGGAAGAAAGCCTGCCGCCGTAATTAGCAGGCGCCCCGCCTTTTATAAGTGTTACATCTTTTATCGCATCCGAATTGAAAACAGAAAAGAAGCCGAAGAGGTGACCGGTATTGTATATCGGTGCATCATCAAGCAGCACAAGGTTTTGGTCTGGCCCACCGCCGCGTACATAAAAGCCGGAGTTGCCCTCGCCGGCAGATTGCACGCCCGGGAGCAGTTGCAGGCTCTTTAAAAGATCTACCTCGCCAAAAAGTACCGGCAGTGTTTTGATCTGTGCCATAGATAATGTTACCGTTCCCATTTCGGCACTTCTTACATTTTCGTCTCTGCGCCCGGCAGTGATCTCCACTTCCTTCAGGTTTGTGGAGCTCTGCATTTCTGCGTTGAACGCTTTGTTGGCTATCAGGTTAAATGTCTGTGTGATGGCCGTGTAGCCCACATAAGAATATGTAACCGTATAAACACCCGGCTTCACCGATGCAGAATAGAAACCATAGGTATTGGTTTGAACCGCCAGGTCGGCCTCCTTGAGATAAATAGTGCCGGCAATGATCGACTCCCCCGTCTGGGCATCGCGCATATAACCGCTAAGTGATACTTTTTGGGAAAACAGGGCGGTAGGAATGGAAAGAATGAATAAGAAAATAAAGAAACTACGGCTGATGTTCATAATTGGTCTAAAGTCTAAAGTAGTAAGTCTAATGTCGAAAGCTGTTACCAGTTTTTATCTTAATACATCGGTCACCTCGCCGCATTCCAGCATTTTCTTGCCGAAGTACGGGTTCTTAATATCACTGTCATCGCTAAGCCAGTGCGCGCCTTTATCGTTAAATGCCATCGGGCAATACTCCTGGTATACGTGCGCATTTTTCAGATCGGCTGCTTTCAGCAAACCATACATAGCGCTGGAAAGCGGCCCAAAAGCAAGGCGTTGTTTTTCGCATGTCTCATCTTTGAAGGATGCAGCTACCTTGCTTTGGGTAACGATAGTGTCCAGGTATGGTTTCAAAGCAGCTCCGGCGGCATCCTTTTGAATATAGGTGCGGAAGCTGTCGGTGACCGTCTCAAGCGCTGTTGCTGCCGTACCGGCATTATCGGCCTTAGTAGCAACGAGGGCGTTCTTGAGATCATAATACCTGGTGAACACCGCCATCAGGAATTGTGTTCCGGTATCGTTCAGCTTGCTTTGGATTGGCGCTGCTGCAACTTTTTGCTGAGCGTTTGTTGTATCAGAAGTGTTGCTGCCAGCGTTTCCGGTATTGCTGTTGCAGCTAACAATTGCCAGCAGGCTGACTGTCAGAGCTATATATACGAGTTTCATGAGTAGAAATTTCTTTGCAAAAGTAGGGGAATGAAATGGGAAACAACAGCTGTATTTTTTGTTTAAATTATTGCTTCTATATTTACAATATTGCAAAACGATATGCTTAATGGTTAACGACAGAAAGTACAGTAGGCTGGTTCTGGTGAGTTTCGTCGTGTTAACCTCTATTGGTAATTCACTCTCGGCACAGGAAAAGTCTGCTAAAATGGACGTGGCGGCTGCAATGAAGCAATGGAAAATCTTTTATAAAAGAAAGATCGGCGATATGTTTGCCCCTATTGAAGAATGGAAGTGCGTGAACGGCGGCTATTTTGATCTGAATAAGGCGCAGGGGCCGGCAATTATTTATCTTGGCTTTTACGGTTGTCCTCCGTGCAGGCAAGAAATGCCTCTATATGCTGAATTGTCGCTGGAGAAGAAATACAGCGGTTACAATTTTGTTTACCTGACGTTCGACGACTCTGCCACGATAAGCGAAGAACTGAACACAGCGAAGATATCAGAACACAAAATCAAGCTGGTTTCCCTGCCGGAGAAATATATAAGAAGCAAAGGGATGGCGAATGCTTTTCCAGTTGTCTACTTCCTGGACCAGGAGAAAACAGTAAAAATGATCCACGCTTTTGGTTTGCTCAGCGGATCTCTTGATTCGATTAATTACTGGCACTCACTGCTGGATTCTCTAAAGTGATCATTAAGTATTGGTTACGATACATTTTTAGCTTTTCCCTTTTCGGTTTTGCCTTACCTTTGCGCACTTATGTTGATCTCATTACAAAATATTACATTTTCATTCGGTGCGAGGGCGATACTCGAAGATGCAAGCTGGCAGATAGGAACAGGTGAGCGGATAGGGCTTGTAGGCAGCAATGGCGCGGGTAAATCTACCCTGTTACGGTTAATGACGGGCGCTTATAGCGTTGAAAGCGGGACTATCAATAAACCCAAGGACGTATCTCTTGGTTTCTTTAACCAGGACCTGCTTAGTTTTTCCACTAATGATTCCATACTTAAAGTAGGCATGCAAGCCTTTGAAAAGGCACACGAGGTAGAAAAGAAGCTTGAAAAGATACTGAAAGAACTGGAGGCCGCACCTGAAGATGCGGACCTGCTGGATGATTATAGCCATGCCCTGCATGATTTTGAAGTGGCCGGTGGCTATGAGATGGAGCATCGTACTGCGGAGGTATTGGAAGGGCTTGGTTTTTCTACTGCCGACCTGCAACGCCCCTATGACCAGTTCAGCGGTGGGTGGCGTATGCGTGTGCTGCTGGCTAAAATGATGCTTCAGCAGCCTGAGCTGCTGCTACTCGATGAGCCTACCAACCACCTTGACCTGCCATCTATTGAGTGGCTGGAACGTTACCTGATCAGTTATCCCGGTAGTGTAGTGATCGTGTCGCATGACCGTTATTTCCTGGACCGGATGGTGACCAAGATAGTGGAAGTATGGCAGCGCGACCTGCACCAGTACAGCGGTAACTACACCTTCTTCCAGAAGGAGAAGGAGGAGCGTATGGTGCTGCAGCAAAGAGCTTTTGAGAATCAGCAGGATTATATAAAACAGCAGGAGCGGTTTATTGAGCGTTTCCGTGCAAAGGCAACCAAGGCCGCCGCCGCACAGAGCGCTATTAAAAGGCTGGATAAGCTGGACGTGATAGAAGCGCCAGACAGCTCCATGCCCACAATGAATATTAACTTCTCTGTAGGCACACAACCCGGCAAGATAATATGTGAACTTAAAGACGTCAGCAAGCGCTACGGAGATCTTACCATCCTGGACAATGCAAGCGCAGAAATACTGCGTGGCGACAAGATAGCGCTGATAGGTGCGAATGGTAAGGGTAAGTCTACGTTGCTGCGCATCATCACCGGCCAGGAATCATACGAGGGCGACCGCAAATGGGGCCACAATGTAGAAGAAAGCTTTTATGCACAGCATCAGCTTGAAGCGTTGACCGTGGAGCATGAGGTGCTGGAGGAAATGAAACTGTGCGGCAGCGGCAAGAATGAACTGGAGCTGCGACAGTTGCTGGGTTGCTTCCTGTTTAGCGGAGATGATGTGTTTAAGAAGATAAAAGTATTGTCGGGTGGAGAGAAGGCGAGGGTAGCACTGGCAAAGGTTATTGCAGCCAAGGGCAACTTCCTGCTGCTGGATGAGCCTACCAACCACCTGGATATGCAGTCTGTGGAGATGCTGATAGAGGCGCTCAACAAGTATACCGGTACGCTTATCATCGTATCGCATGATCGTTATTTTATCAGCAGGACTGCTAATAAGATATGGAACATCGAGGATGGCAAGATCAATGAATTCAACGGTCCTTATGATGAATGGGCTGTATGGCGGCAGGACAAGCTGAAACGTGAACAAGCCGCAGCATTACCGCCTGCAAAGGCTGCACCAGCACCAAAGAAGGAAGAAAAGCCGAAAGAAAATATCAGCAATGACCAGCTTAATGCGCTAAAGAAAGAATACCAGAAGCAGCAGAAGCTGTTTGCAAAGCTGGAAGAAGATATTAACAAGTTGAAACAGGACGTTGCTGCACTTGAAGCAAAACTCGGTGATCCGGATTTTTATAAGAACCAGCAGGAGTTCCTGAAAGTGGATGAGCAATACCGCCAGCATAGCGCTAAACTCGCAGCCCTGAACAAGGAATATGATAAGTCCTTTGAGGTTATTATGGAACTTGAGGAGAAACTGGGGTAGTAAGTGACAGGTTGATAAGTTGATAAGAGATAAGGGTGCGAGGTATTAAGGTGCTAACCTTGCCCTTCTCCAATCTCCAGCGTCATTCTTCCTGAAGGTGATGCGGTCGTGCATGCGGCTGGCGCGGCCCTGCCAGAATTCTATATAGTTTGGTATGATCTTGTAGCCTCCCCAGTGCGGTGGGCGTGGCATCTCAATGTCGGAAAATTCATGCTCGTACCGGGCGTAGTTAGCATCGAGGATATTCCTGTCTGTTATCTCCTGGCTTTGGGGCGAGGCCCAGGCTCCTATCCGGCTACCCACAGGGCGTGAGTTAAAATAAGTATCGCTTTCTGTTGCTGAAACCTTTTCTATCTTTCCTTCAATACGCACCTGCCTTTCCAGCTCTTTCCAGAAGAAGACAAGGGCAGCAAATGGATTTTCGCTTATCTCCCGTCCTTTGAAACTACTGTAGTTTGTAAAGAAAATGAATTCGGAATTTTCCAGGCCCTTAAGTAGTACAATACGGGCGTGCGGTATGCCGTTCGCATCGGCTGTTGCCAGCGTCATCGCGTTTACATCGGTGATCTGTGCATTTTCTGCCTCAGAAAACCACCTTCTGAAAAATAAAATCGGGTCCTGACCGGCCGTTAATTCGTCGAGCGCGGAAAGTTTGTACTCCTGCCGGATGTCGGCAATATTTATTTTTTTTTCGCTCAAGACTTTGGCGAGTCGTTAGAGTTGAGATATTTAGCCATAACGTAAAGCAGCTCAATGATCATGAGCAGGAAAAACACCCACATAAGGGTTGGGCCGATATTTTTGTTAACGTTATCGTAGAATGCGCTGAGTAAGAGATGATTCATGATCGTGAATTTGCGCTGCAAGATAGTTAAATTGTTTGAAAAGGTAAAAGGTTAAACGGGTAAAAGGTTAATGAGTTATAGGTTAAGCACGATATACTAATTGTGCTATTGGGACCAACTAACTTCCGGAATTTGGAATTTGCTTGTTGGAACTTTATCTTCATTCCAAATTCACCCGCAGATGCTGCTCCGGCACGTACCATTTTTGAAGGCGGTATTCCTTTATTCCTTTACGGCTTTCGGAGGGCCGCAGGGGCATATGGGGATGATGGTGAAGACGTTTGTGCAGAAAAGAAAAGATATTACCGAGGATGAACTGCTGGAGTACAATTCCTTTTGCATGATGTTGCCGGGACCGTCTTCTACGCAAACCGTTATGCTGATAGCCTTGAAGCGGGGAGGGGTGCCGCTGGCCATTCTTACATTGCTGCTTTGGGTTTTTCCTGCTGCCTTGCTGATGGGGGCTTTCTCCTTTCTTATATATTATTTTAGTAATGAGGCGCAGCAGGGCAATAAAATGATCCCGCTCAATTTATTCAAGTTCATCATTCCCATGTCGGTGGGGTTTGTATTCTTTGCGGCGGCGAAGATGATGCTCACAAGCATAAAATACGTAGCCACGGCGGCAATAATGGTGGGTAGCCTTATCGTAACCCTATTCGTCCGGTCGCCGTGGGTATTCCCGATGCTCATGGTGATCTCCGGCACGATCAGTAACTTCAGTAATAACCGTATCCCTACACCCAAGCAAAAGCCAAAGAAGATCAACTGGATGCACCTGTGGCTCTTCGCATTGCTTTTTATTATTG
>CANJQU010000182.1 GCA_947476485.1 Chitinophagaceae bacterium | reverse complement strand
CGCCCTAAAACTGGAACTGAACGCTACCGAATATCCCAAAGTACTTCAGCTTATTCTCATCCGGCCTGGGCGCAGGTGCCACGCGCCAGTCAAAGTCAATGCGGAATATTTGAAAAATGTTGGAAACCCCGGTACCTATCTCAAGGTAGGGATCCCCACGCAATGTGCGGAACGGGAACCCCTTGTTTATGTTGAGCGCTGTATTCTCTTTGCTCAGCGATCCGATCACACCCTTGGCCGTCCAGAACTGCCGGAACTTCATCTTCTTCAGCAATGGTATATAATTAAAAACACCGCCACCTATATTATGCTCAATATTAAACCCTGCATACTGGTCGCTGATGAACTCATAAGTATTCATCATCTGAAACGCATACTTGTTATAGTAGAGATATTCATTGCCCGGGTGAATTTCGAGCAATGGATATGGCAGCGTCCCGAAATACTTACCGGCAAACACATTGTAGTACAAATGCCCCAGGGGTGGAATATTGATACGCTCCGTTACAGACAATCTCGCCTTTTGGTATTGATACGCGCTGCTGAACACATTCTTGATCCCTGCATTTACTTCCAGGGATACAATTGGATACTTGCTGCCTACATTCACACGCAGGTATTGCCCTTCTATATACTTTTCTTTGTACGCATATCTAAGTTCAACGCCAACTTCACTGCTGATCGCACTTTTAGAAGAATCCCCTTTAATATCTTTAAATATACTTACGTCCGGTAGTGGCGCATATGGGCTGAACTTGCTGTGCTTCAATACGAGCTTGTTACTGAACCCGCCGAAATACTGCTTATAGAATTCTAATCGCTGATCTTCTGAAAAGGCAAGTTTCCAGGGTATGCCCGGCTTGCGGAACAAGGCGCTGAATATATTATCAGACCCCACCTGGTCATAATAATTAGTGGCCTGGTTTATATCGTGTACATAGTACCCATATACATACATTCGCGGATGCCGTTGCAGCAGCCACAGCCCGGTAAAGCCATACTTGAACCGATTGTCCCTGTCGCCATAAGCTACGAAGCCCGTCACATGTGCATTCTTTATAGACCGCGGCGAGCCCAGCGACAGCCGGAAACGGTTCCCTTCCACCGGGTTACGACTGTAAATATAAAAATACGGGCCCAGTTGCAGCGGACCTATATCCTGCACACCGCTGGCAAGAAAAGTAATGACTTTTTTATAGTGGGCAGTGATCGGCATGCTGTTGATCGTGTCCACCATCTTAATGATCTTCTTCTCGTTTTTGGAAAGCGAATCCGGTCTGTTTTGCGCCCACCATTCTGCTGTCTTTTTCCTTGTGCTGTCTGGAGCTACAACGTCTTCCTTCCAGTCAGGGTTATCAAGGGCGCTGTCTATTGTCGGCTTATTGATGGCGACCTTGTGATAGGTGGTTGTCTTTCGCCCGATCATTCCGGGCAGCCTCTTTGAATTGTATGCACTGAATGTTGCAATGAACTTATCCTTGATCGGGAACCAAAAGGTATCTACGGGCGCAAACTCCTGGTAGAGGCTCACCCGCTCCACCCAGTTTATGTTTGCCATTTTCGATACATCCATGCTCATGCGCTCAATAGCAAATATCGAATCGACTACCCAGAAGTCGCCGGTAAAACAATTTTCACTCGCTCGCCTCGGTGTGAACTGTACCAGTATAATGTTGTGCCCATAGGCGCTCTCTGTATCCTTGATGCTGTATTTGTAATGAAACAGGCCATCATTACTGATCGGGCTGATAAATTTTTTGTCGAACACCGGGATGTAATTGCGGTACACATTTACATTCTGATACAAAGCGCCCAGGTACTTATTTATGTTAGGATTGTCGATACCCTTGGCCATACTACCCTTGATGATCTCACGCTGTTTTTTAGGATGGGCCCTGAAGTAATAATCAGAGATAGACTCTGTCATATACAACGGCAGGTATGGCTTCTCCTCCGATGAGGTATCAAGATCATCGAAAATAAAACTATAGCTTTTAAGTATCGGAAACTTCATGAACTGCGCCTTCGTCATCCGTTGCAGGTCAGCCTCCAGCCTGTTGTAGGCCTCATACCTATAGTTCTCCGCCTTATCTGGATTGTTATATGGCTTCCTTGCTATGATGCGCCGCATAAGCACAACTGCAGGATCTTCACCCGCATGAAAAACGTATTCGGTAAGCTCACTGGCAGAGCGCTCCAGGTCGAATATGAAGTTAAATTCACGCTGGTTCTTCTTCAGGATTTTATTCACCGGTTTGTAGCCAAGCGCTTCGATATGCAGCGTATCAGAGGGTAGTTTGTCTGCCTTGAAAATAAAGTTACCATCAAGGTCTGCAGTAGTGCCTGATTTTGTGTGCGGGAATAACACAACGGCAAATGGTATCCCCTCCCCCGTGTTCTTGTCCTCAACCTTACCATGTATCACATAGCCTGTTTGCGGTGGCGCAGATACAGGCTTGCTTTTAACCACGGTATCCAGGTGAATATCCGGTAGGCGCTCCGCTGTATCGATCTTTGGAGAAATAACAGGCTTCCTCACAGTATCAGCCGCCGGCGCCTTAGGGACCGGTGATAACGTATCGGTTGCCTGTGCAAACAATGCATTACTGATGAATAATGAACAAACAATAAGAAGAAACCTCGGGTAGTTCATAGCTGATGGCACGCAATCTTTCACCAAAGTAATGAATTGCATTAAGTAATTAAAAAATCATTCCCCGCCGGAAATATCCGGATTAATAATAGTCCCTGACTTTGTCGCTTCCCGCCGATCTCACTCACAAACGGAATATATAATAAAAATGGATGGTTCGGCAGCACCGGATTGCACAATACACCGCCGCTCACCACGCACACACGCATGTGGCTGTACCACCGCAACAATGCTTTCCGGAATATTGGACGCTTTTGTTTGCGATGGGTTTAACCTTGCCGCCATCTGGTTTACCCATTGGAATTTATTACCCTTATCTTTGCGCGCAAAATACGGAGCGTTGAATTCTAAGATCAAGATAGGTGCAGTAAGTTATCTGAATACAAAACCCCTGCTCTATGGCATTGAGCATAGTGACATCATCCGTGATATCGAGATCATACTCGACTACCCCGCACTTTTGGCTAAAAAACTACAGGAAGGTATCATTGATATGGCCCTGCTGCCCGTTGCTGCAATCCCAACTATCCCCGGCGCTCACATAGTCAGCGATTACGGCATTGCCACCGATGGCAATGTTGTCTCGGTAGCCATTTTCAGCCAGGTGCCCATGGAACAGATCGAAACCGTCTACCTCGATTATCAGTCCCGCACATCAGTACGTCTTGCACAGCTACTGATAGAAAATCACTGGAAGAAAAAAGTTGTTTACAAACCTGCCACCGAAAATTTCATAGAGTACATAAACGGTGCAAATGCGGGCGTCATCATTGGCGACCGGGCATTGAAACAACTCACCAACTTCGAATATGTATACGACCTATCAGCAGCCTGGAAAGAATACACCGGGCTTGATTTCATTTTCGCAGCATGGGTCGCTAATAAGGCGCTGCCGGCCGGTTTCACCACCCGCTTCAACGCCGCAAATGCTGAAGGCTTAAAACACCTGGACGCTGTGATTGCCGAAAACCCTTTCCCCTGCTACGATCTGTACACCTACTATACAGACAACATAAAGTTTTATCTTGATGAACAGAAGAAGAAAGGTTTAGAGAAATTTCTTGAACTGATAAAGAGCACTTAAGCCTATCCCTTACCCTTTTTATTCCTGTAATCCTTATAAGTACCTCTTTTACCCTTTTCACCGGCTACCTTACTACCCTTTTCTCCAATTGCCTTTTTACCTTTTTCACCAAATACCTTTTTGCCCGGTTCACCAGTTGCTCTGCTACCTTTTTCACCAGTTGTCTTGGTGCCCATTTCACCTTTTCCCTCCTTTGGCGCGCCGCCTTTCTTCTTAGGTATATACTGAACAGTCGCGCGCTCCGCTCCCCTCTCTTTTGTTTTAGGTTCGCTATCTGTCTTATCTGACTCGGCAACCAGTTCATTCATTTTCTCTATTTCGGGCAGGGTGAGATAACGCCATTTACCTACTGCCAGGTTATCCAGTTCCACATTCATTATCCGCTCCCGTGTCAGTGACACCACACCATAGCCCAGGTGATCACACATGCGCCTGATCTGCCTGTTCATTCCTTGAGTGAGTATGATCCGGAACCGCCTGCTGCCTTCCTGTCGCACAAAACACTTTTTCGTGATTTTACCCAGCACAGGCACACCGCCAGACATCTGCCTCACAAATTCCGGTGTCACTGCCTTATCCACTGACACCACATACTCCTTCTCATGATTGTTGCTGGCACGTAATATCTTGTTTACAATATCTCCGTCATTGGTCAGGAATATCAACCCATCTGAGTCCTTGTCCAGCCGGCCTACCGGGAATATACGCTTGGGGTGATTGATGAAATATATAATGTTCGATCTGTCTTTCGGATCAGTAGTAGATGTAACACCAACCGGCTTGTTGAACGCTATATATATCGGGCGCGCCTTGGCTTTTACCTTTATCGGCTCGCCATCAACCTCTACGGTATCTCCTGCGCCAACCTTTGCTCCCGGCAATACCAGTTCGCCGTTAACGGTTACTCGTGCCTGTTCTATCAGCCTGTCGGCCTCTCTCCTAGAGCAGAAACCCGACGAGCTGATGTATTTATTCAGGTTTGTCTTTCCATTTTCCATTTGTGTAAAAGTACCAAATAGAAATGCCAAATGCTAAAATCCGGATTCCAGTGCAAAAGATTAGGCTTCACTTCTCTGCCTTTTGGGTTTTCACTTTTGAATTTTGACTTCCAAAAACCATCAGGACTAGCTGCTTTGAGGCTTTCACTTTTGAATTTTTGACTTCCAAAAACCATCCGGAGTAGCTACTTTTGGGTTTTCACTTTTGAATTTCGACTTAATTATGAGCCAGATACAGGAATTTAACGACTACCGCGCCAAAATGAACGAAGTAATTCTTGGCAAGCAAAACAAGGTGATCGGCCGCTTATTCAACCTCGATACCAACACTTATGCAGAAGGCGCACTCTCAACCCGCACCAAGGAAATGCTGGGCCTGGTAGCCAGCATGGTATTACGCTGCGATGACTGCATCAAGTATCACCTTGGCAAAAGCCACGAACAGGGCATCACTACAGAAGAGATGTACGAAATATTCGCAGTAGCAAATATTGTTGGTGGTACTATCGTGATCCCCCACACCCGTCGCGCTGCTGAATACTGGGAAGAACTGATCGCTCAGGGCTGATCTGGTATTTAAGCCCCCCGTTTCGAAGCGAAAACGACAAATAAAAACGAGACTTTTCCGAACAGAAAAGTCTCGTTTTTATACACCGAATTAAATCAATTACAATAAATTAGTATTTCTACCTGCCCTGGATCAGAGATCAATTGCTTTCTGCTGAGCAACCGGTTTTGCTACAACATCTGCAGCATGGGTCACGGTTACATTTATCGTGGTAACGATCGTATTGTCTCCACCTTGATGGCTGCAGTGGTGACCGCCCTGGCCCGCGCCCGGATTATAATTACTCAGCGGATTACCGCCACTGTTCTTCTCATCCTGCGTTGTGATGATGATCACATCTGTCCCCGTAAAATTCTTCGCAGGTGTATACTGGTAAGCGATATTGCCGTTAGCGTCAGCAGCAATGGTGCTGGAGCCCGCATGTGCCGGCGCAGCAGTAATATAGGATATGCCCGGTCTTGCAAGCACAGGCAAAGTATAAGTATAGCTGCTGTTCTCCGCTATGGTAGCATTAACTGTCTGGTTGGTG
>CANJQU010000181.1 GCA_947476485.1 Chitinophagaceae bacterium | reverse complement strand
TACGTAGACAATGAAATAGGAGCCGCAACGAGCACGGGCGTAGGGGAAGAGGTGATACGTATAGTTGGCTCTCACCTGGTAGTAGAATTGATGCGGCAGGGGCTGGAGCCGGAAGCAGCCTGCAAAAGAGCTGTTGAGCGTATAATAGCCCGCAACCCGGAGAAAGCTAAAGACGTGCAGGTGGGCTTCCTGGCACTGAATAAAAATGGCACATATGGCGCTTATGCGCTGCAGAAAGGATTTTCGTATGCTGTGAAGAATGGCAATGTGGAGGAAGTAGTTTTCGCGAAATACTTTTACGAAGAGAACAAAAAATAAAATCCAGATTTCATAATGCTATTAGAGGTTTGCGCATTCAACATTCAATCTTGCCTGGTAGCCGCTCAGGCTGGCGCAGGGCGTATAGAGCTATGTGTAGATCCGCTACAGGGTGGCACAACGCCCAGTTACGGCCTTGTGCGATATGCGCTCGAAAAAGTGTCCATCCCGGTTTATCCAATGATACGGCCACGTGGAGGCAACTTTGTTTATGATGAGGATGAACTGGAGATCATGAAAAAGGATATACGCACAGTGCGGGAACTTGGTTGTCCGGGCATTGCCACCGGGGTGTTGCTGCCTGATGGGCGCATCGACGTGGAGATACTCAGCCGTATTGTATCATGGGCCTACCCTATGAACGTCACTTGTCACAAAGCATTTGATGCCACACAAAATGCATTTGAAGCGCTTGAAGATGTGATAACGGCCGGATGTAGTCGCATACTTACATCTGGTCTCAATAAAACTGCTCTTGAAGGAGCGGGTGTTATAGCAGACCTGATTGCACAGGCCGGAGACCGCATTATGATCATGCCGGGCGGTGGTGTACGGTCGTCAAACATCGCGCAACTGGCCAGGGAGACCGGGGCCCGGGAATTTCACAGCTCTGCCCTGGTAACACGCGCCTCAAATCATATTGCGGATGAAAATGAAGTACAATTATTGTTAAAAAATATTCGCTGAGGATGCGGCATTGCAGCTACAAACACATGCAACAAGCTAAAAATCATACCTTTGCGCAAATGCAAATTATGAAGCAATTTTTCTTTTCTCTTCTGCTGTGCCCATTGTTTGTCTCCGCGCAGGATAAGCTCACCGAAGCCAATTATCGTGTTTATTCTGTGAAGCTAGGTAAGGAAGTTAAACTGGCAGATATAGCAAACGATATGGCGACGAGCGATGTGCTTTTCTTTGGTGAAGAGCATAACGACAGCGTTACCCACTTCCTTGAGAAAACTATGTTTGAACTGATGTATGCAACATACAGCGATAAAGTGGCGCTTTCTATGGAAATGTTTGACCGCGATGTGCAGCCGGTAATGAATGAATACCTGAAAGGCCTGATCCGCGAAAAACATTTTAACAAAGACGCAAGAATATGGAGCAACTACCGCGATTATAAGCCGATGGTAGAATTCGCAAAAGAAAAAAAACTGGACGTGATCTGTGCCAATGCACCAACCCGGTACACCAATCTTGCCGGAAGAAAAGGCCAGCAGGCACTGATGGAATTGTCTGAGGCATCCCAGGAGTATTTTGCACCACTACCATACGATACTGCGAGCGGCGATTATTATGAAAAACTAACGGGACTACCGCAACATGCGCCGGGAGCCATTACCGATACTTCTAAAAAAGTAGCCGCTCCAACTTCAATGCCCGGTATGGGTAGTTTTAATCTTGTAATGGCCCAATCATTGTGGGATGCCACAATGGCGTATTCAATTTCGCAATACCTGAAAAAGCACAAAGGACAAAAGGTGATGCAGGTAAACGGCCGGTTTCACAGCGATGAGGGATTTGCCGTAGCGACGCAACTGAAACACTACCGCCCCAAGGTAAAGGAACTGATCATATCCTGTGGCAGTGACGAAGCATTCCCTAATATAAAGTGGGATGAGTATAAAAAGAACGGCGACTATATTATCATCACAGATCCGAAGGTGCCTAAGACGTATAAAGACTAATTTAATTGTGCGAGGGTTAAATTAACACCTTCTGGATGGCACTCTGATTCAGGAGGCAAAGACAGCAGGTGGATGGAAACTACTTACTAATCAGCCACAGCGTTACCTTCGACAGGAACTGCCACTTCGCTTCCTCCTAAATATACAAAGCCCGTCACGTTCATAAGAATAAGCAGCATTCCATAGAAAGTATCCTCAAACGGGATGGTCAGCAACCTGATCCCGGTATTGAAATTATCGTTGTAGCGCACTACAGGTTCTGCAAGGCCGGTGCCGGTGAGCAGGCCATTGGATACAAAAAACGGAACAAGTATGATCGCAAAAGTCATGTAAAATTGAGGCAGAAAGGAGACTCTTCTTACAAGTAAAACGACCAAAAAAACAGCCAGCAGTAAAAAGGTAACCGAAGTATAAAGCCTGCCGATATTAAGCACACCAGAAACCACCAGGAAAGCCACTAGGCACCACGAGAAATAATTCGCAGCCTGTATGTACCTGGACGATTTGAAAAACAATGTAATAGCGTGATAGGTAAACATGCATGCGTAAGGAACACAAATAAAGAACAGGCATTCCTCCAGCGGAAGACCAAACAGGTAAACACCGGTAATGTACCTGGAATTAAAGCTCCACACATTTCCGCGTACAAAAAAATAATCCCACACCAGGAAGACGATAGCAGTCCCCAAACATGCCGGGAAAAAGTACTTCCATTGCTTCCGGAAGCCCAGCCTGGGATGAAAGGAAAATGCAAATGGGATACTGATACAGGCCAGGTCAATGATCAGGTAAATGTATTTATCAGGCATCTACAGTGTTTTTGTTTGCATTCCTGTGCGGCTTTGCAGCATCCCTGAAATACCTTAACGGAACAAATAACATTCCAAAGCACTCACCATCTTCCTTATCCAGGTGCTTATGGTGCATTTTATGTGCCCTCCGTATCGCTTTGAAGTAGACATTATCTGCGTTGCGGAAAATTTTAAAACGCTGGTGGATAAAAACGTCATGTACCATAAAGTAGGCAAAACCATATAACGTGATCCCACTGCCGACGTACAAAAGTGCATGCAGATCAGTGTATATCCCCAAAGCAAGGCATACAATGCCGGGCAACGCGAAAATGAGGAAGAAATAATCATTCTTCTCAAAGAACGAAGTGGGGTTTTTCCTGTGATGGTCCTCATGAAGTATCCATAGCAAGCCATGCATCACGTATTTATGCGTAAGCCATGCTACTGCTTCCATTGAGAGAAAAGAGCATAAGACGATGAGAATATTAACCAGCCACATTTTATTGATTTTGCTTTTGACCAAATAATTGTTTCAGTACCCGCTCTCTGAAATTGAATATCGCCTTTAATTTCCTGCGCACTAAAAGGGAATGTGCCAGGATGCCCAGCCGGCCCAAAGGTAAGCTGTATTTCACCTCGTCACGCATCCGTACGCCACCGGCTATTTCCGTGAAAAAGTGGGTATGCTCCCAGAGCGCATACGGGCCCTTCAGTTGTTTGTCTGTAAAGACAAAAGGCGCATTAACCTTGTCTATTTCGGTCACCCATTTTAACGGGATGCCCAGCAAGGGTTTTACAAGATACTCTATCCGCATACCAGAGTATATCGGTCTTTCATCCAGGTCCGACAGTATCACGAATCCAAGATCTGGAGGCGTGATCTTTGCCAGGTTGCGGGGAGAGCTGAAAAAGTTCCAGGCCTCGTCGATCGATATTGGCAGTTCCTGTTCGCTGTATAATGTAAATATTTTCATAGCAGGTTCAATTGGTGCCTGATCATTGATTGTAACATCAGGCCTATCTTTTTGTGATTTGGAATTCTTATACGCGCGCTCAGGGCTTTTTCAACCGGCAGGCTTTTTATCATCAGGTAGAGTTTTTTATAGTAGAAATAGGACAGGTAAACGCCGCGCCGCGATGATTTAGGCAGCACGCGTATTCCCGCCAATGCCTGTTCAAAATCCCATTCTATATCCGCCTGTATATTCTCCTTTTCGTGACGCGAGAAACCGGAAAAATTGACGCCTGGAAAATACGTTCGTCCAAGCAACTGGTAATCCGCCTTCATGTCCCGCAGGAAATTCACTTTCTGAAATGCGGCTCCGAGTTTCATTGCCGGCGCTTTCAACCGCTGAAATAACAGATCATTGTTCTCGGTGAATACCCGCAAGCACATAAGCCCCACAACCGCTGCCGACCCAAAGATGTACTGATCATAGGACGCCTCGGTGTGGCTGGTCTGCCGCAGGTCAGCCTCCATACTCGCAAAGAACCCATCAATCAGCTCCGCTTCAATGTTGTACTTGTTTACAATGTGCTGGTAACTGTTGAGTATGGGGTTGGTACTGATACCCTGGGCAATTGCCTTGTTGGTCTCGGCTTTGAAGTTGCTAAGTAATGCGGCCTTATCGTAATCATGGAATGAATCAACGATCTCATCTGCGAGGCGCACAAAGCCGTAGATAGCATAGATCGGATCATGGAACCGCTTGTCTAAAAAACGGATTCCTAACGAAAAACTGGTGCTGTATGTCCTCGTTGTTATTTTGCTGCAACCGTAGGACACATTGTCAAATAATTGCTTCATCGGTTTTCATTTAGATACTTTGATAATTGAGTTGCTGCTATCTGACCGGAAATTATCGCCGGGGGCATGCCTGGTCCGGGCACGGTGAGTTGCCCCGCGTAAAACAGGTTCTTTACTTTTTTGTTCCTTAATGTCGGTTTTAAGACCGCTGTTTGCCTAAGTGTATTTGCAAGGCCGTAAGCATTGCCCTTGTAAGCATGATAGTCGTTTACAAAATCCCTGACACAGTAACTCTTCTTATACACAACATGTGGCAGAATGCTTTCATCACACAGTTTTTCCATTCTGCTTATCATCACTAGAAAATAGCGCTCTCTCGTTTCGGCAGTATCTTCAAGCCCGGGCGCTATGGGCATCAGAATGAACAGATTTTCCATGCCAACCGGGGCTACCGCACTATCTGTTTTCGAGGGGCAGCAAACGTAGAACAGTGGGTCTGTCGGCCACTCAGGCACAGTGTAAATTTGCGACGCATGCTTTTCAAGACATGTATCAAAAAACAGGTTGTGATGGATCAGTTTCTTCAGCTTCTTGTTTACCCCAACATAAAAAATGAGGCAGGATGGCGCCAGGGTTCTCTTCTCCCAGTAAGTGGCGTTGTAGTTTCTGTAGGACTCATCAAGCAGTTGCTGCTCTGTGTGATGATAGTCTCCGGTGGCTATGATCCCATCGGAATAAAACTCTCCCTTCTCCGTACCAATGCTCACCGATCGGCCACCCCTGATATTGATCCGGCGCACATCGCAATCCGTAACAACCTCAACACCCAGCGAACGCCCAAGGTTGTTCATGGCCTTTATAGTTTCTCCCATGCCACCCATAGGATACCACGTACCTTGCGATAATGCGGCATAGTTCATCAGGCTATATAAAGCAGGGATTTGTCGCGCCGTTGCGCCAAGAAATAATACCGGGAATTCCAGTAGCGCTACTAACCGTTCATCCTTGAAATATCGCCTTACATGTGCCCGCATCGATGTCAGTAACTGCAATTTTGCCGCACCCATAACCACCCTTCGGTTGGCAAATTCCAGCCAGGAAAATGCTGGCTTGTATACCAGTTCCTGCATACCAACCTCATATTTGTATCTACCTTCAGCCAGGAATTTTTTCAGTTTAACCGCACTTCCCATTTCTATCTGCTCAAACATCTGGCTTATGGCATCTGCGTCGGCAGGCACCTGTAGCACATCATCTTTCCCAAAGATCATCTGGAAGCCCGGATCCAGCCGCACCAATGTATAAAAATCACGCGGGTGCATGCCGAAC
>CANJQU010000180.1 GCA_947476485.1 Chitinophagaceae bacterium | reverse complement strand
GTTTGTCCAGGTGGTGCCATCAGGAGATGACTGCCACTGGAAACCAAGACCACCGCTGACAGTATAGCCGGTAACACTCAATGTAAACGGAGTAGACGCTGAGCCCGATGAAGGTGAAACGCTGGCAGTACCGGCAACAGGCGTACCAGTGCATAACGGAGCGCCAATACCGCTAACCGGAATATTGTAAACAGATGCTAACCCACCGCCATCTACGGTAACGTCACCGCTGTAGCTGATCGAAGCCGTAGGATTGAACTGTACATATATAGTAGTAGCAGCCAATGCGCCGCCTGAGTACGGTATTGTATAAGAACTTACCCATGTAGTGCCATCGCTGGACACCTGGAAGTTAGCAGGTGCGGTAACAGTAAATGTACCTGATGAAGGAACCAGGTATGAACCTGTCAGGCTGGTTGGTATTGCTGCTGAGGAAGTGCCGGTTGTTGTAGGAGGAAAAGTGATAGACGCAGGTACCGCAACAACAGCCGGAGGTGCAGGGAGGATATTAGCATAATAATCCGTGGCAGTTCCGCTCCAGTAGCGAGGGTCCACACCGCCATAATTAACAAGACATGGATCGGTATGGGCTGGCGGACCACCAATATCAGTACTGTTTTGCTCCCATATTGCCCTCATACGCATAAGGTGTATACCTAGTGACGCTGTTGGGGGGATAGTAAGCGTAAGCGCAGTCGGGCTAATGGTAGAACCACTGTACCCGCTAACAGGCGTTACTTCTTCAGAAGGAGCAAACGTGCCGTCATTATCAAAATCTATCCAAACCTGTGCAAATTGATGGTTGGCTGTGAAATACCAGTCTACTGAGCCTGAATAACTGTTATTCTGCATCATATCTACGGGAGCATAAATGCCATATGCCGCACCATAACCAGTGCTGCCATCTATTTCATATTGAATAGACACATCGTTTAATGTTGAACCGCTGTAACCGGTAACTGAAAAACCGGAGGCACCGTAAAGTGCATAGAAAGATGATTCAGCATTCCAGGAAGCGGAGGTTGGCGTGCATCCGGGTGTAGGTGCAAAAGTGGCCATAACACTGCCGGTAGTAGATGACAACCCAGAAGCCGGACAGGTTACAATACAGCGGTAGTTCTCATCAAATGAAATTCCCGTGAAATTATAAACGCTAAGTGTAGCTCCGCTGATATTCGTCCAGGTAGTGCCGTCAGGTGACGACTGCCACTGGAACTGTATGCCACCGGCAACAGAATACCCTGTTACACTCAATGTAAACGGGGTAAAACCACCGCCAGAAGTGGGAGACACATCCGCAGAGCCTGCGGTCGGGGTGCCGGAACAAATGGGAGCGCCAATACCACTAAGTGGAATGGTGTACGTAGTTGCTATGCCACCGCCATCGACAGTAAGGTCGCCGCTGTATGACGTTGAAGCCGTTGGATTAAATTGAACATATATGGTAGTCGAAGGTAAAGTGCTACCTGAATAGGCTATGGTATATGATGTAACCCATGTGATACCATCGCTGGATACCTGGAAGTTAGCAGGCGCAGTTACAGTGAACGTGCCAGCAGCAGGAACCAGGAATGCACCGCTCAGGCTGGTTGGAATGGCAGCCGAAGAAGTACCGGTGGTAGTAGGAGGAAAAATAATTGAACCTGGAGTAGCGGCAACGGATGGTGGTGGTGGCACTATGGTCACCTGGTAATCCTTTGCATCTCCGTAGTAATCGTTACCACATGGATCGAGCCCTGGGTAAGTAGCGCCGAACATATCATTGAGCACCCTCATCCTGTGCACGCCGGGTGTTGCTGTCAGCGGTATAGCAATAGTCGCTACATCGGTGTAATAACTGAAAGTACCTATACCCCCAACAGTTTCTGTTGATTCAAAAACACCATTGTCGTTAAAATCTATCCATATCTGGCAAGAAGTAAAGAAGTAATAATAAGAGCCGCCATTGATCGTCGCAGCATAAGAGTTTCCTCCTTTCATTGAAACAGATGTGATATCATATTCATCATAATAGCCGTCTGTAGTATTCGGAGAGCAAGTGCTTACGTCTGCAATTGAAGTGCCTGCCTCCCCTGAAAGAGATACAATGCCTGTATACGTATCATATGATGAGCAGCCGTAGTAAAAATAAGGGGTACAATAAACCGACAATAACAGCGGGCTGGATGTTCCGGACAACCCCGAGTTTGTGCAGGTAACGATACAATGATAGTATGTGCTGGAAGCCAGACCGGAAAAAGAGTATGTTGAGTTGGTTGCGCCTCCTACGTTTGACCAGCTCGAACCATCAGGCGATGACTGCCACTGGTAGGTAAAGTTCAGTCCGATAGAGGTACCCTCTAAGCTTAAAGAAAATGTAGTGGCACTCGTACCTGCTGAAGGAGCGGCCAAAGTTGTTCCTGCAACCGGTGTACCGGTACATGCTGTTGCTGCATTGCCTGTAACGGGTACAAGAATTGGAGATGCGATCCCCCCGCCGTTAACCGACACATTACCTGCGTAAGTACCTGTTGAGCCCGGCGCTAAAAATCTGATATGAAGCGTAGACGACATGGCACTTCCGGAATAGGATATGGTATAAGAACTAACCCATGTGGAACCATCGCTTGATACCTGGTAGTTGGCAGGAGCAGTAACGGTAAATGTACCTGATGATGGAGTAAGGTAAGATGCACTGAGTGATGAAGTCTGTTCAGTAGAAGTAGCACTAAGCGGAATGTTGCCGAAATCATGCGATGCAGGTGATGCTGATGCAACCGGAGGCGGCGGAACAATGACCACCTTGTAATCTTTTGCATCTCCGTAGTAATCGTTACCACAGGGATCAAGGGAAGGATAAGTGTAACCAAACATATCATTCAACACCCTCATCCTATGGGTACCAACAGTCGCAGAGGGCGGAATTGAGATAGATGCCGTTCCTGTGTAATAGCCGAAATAAGTAATACCGCCAACAGATTCGGAGGATTCAAAAACGTCGTTGTCATTAAGATCTATCCATATCTGGGCCGATGTATAGTAGTAGTAATAACCTCCGCCATTGAGCGTAGCAGTATAACTGCTACCGGCGCGCATCGTAACAGATGTACTGGCATATTCATCGTAATATCCGTCCGTTGTATTCGGATAGCAGGTACTTGCGTCTGCTATCGACGATCCGGATTCCCCTGTAAGCGAAATAATTCCGGTATAGGTATCATAGGAGGTGCAGCCATAATAAAAATATGGCGTACACACCTGCGATTTAGCAATGCCGCCGCCAAAGGTCAGCAACAACAGCAATAAGCCGGTTATCATAAACCGGGATCTCTGATTGCATAAATACGTTTGACATCCTGCGATGATCGACTGCGTTTTCGTTACTGCAGAAGAGGTCGCGGTTCCGGAATTGATCCTGGCTACATTTTTCATAAAACGGGGGAGTTTTTGAAAATTTAAAAATGTTGATTGACTGTACTTAGAATTACTGCTAGATGGCTATTCGGTTTTATTCCTGACTTAGTATGCTATACTATTTCTTTAAAAACTCTTGCCGGTTGGTAGAATGCTGACTACCCGCACATTTACTGCTTTCCTAACATGTATTTTTGCAAACATTCAAACAGGGATATTTGATCAACCCGCACCCTATTTATCGCGTAAATATTAACTGAAGAATAAAACTAGCGATTCAAGTGAAATTTTAACTATATTTTTTGTTAAGCTAATTTTAATGATTTTAATGCACATACGTCATTTATCGGCCTTGCAGTTGCCATTTAGCTTATAAAACGGGGATAAACTGAGCGTAATTGTAAAAATAATTTTTTTACACATCGTATTAAAACGAACTGTGTTCCGGAGAAAATTAATCGCTTAACTTATGCATTTGCATATTATTAAATAATTATAACAATTGTGTATTCTTTATATTTTTATGAATTCAGAGCGTATCCTAGCTATGGGCAGTGCATAGTTATCAATTCATTTCCGAAAGAAATGCGAGTCCTTTATTTTAGTAGGGCAATAAAAAGGCACTGTGGCAACTTTCTTCAGATACCGTAACATATGAAATGCCGCATAAGATCGGGTGAGACATTCTAAAATGATTGTGATCAAAATTGCGGCCAAGTCGATTCCTTTTTTAGTGATCATCAATTTGATCCTTAATTGACAATCATTATTGCCGGCTAGAAAATTGAAAATAGACGAATGTGAATAGCAATGACAAGAATTACTAGTATAAGATAAAGTAGCTTGCTCATAATATTTGTTTGAAATTATTGTTTTACGATGCTTCTACTTATTCAAACAACATGCTTTAAGAAAATGGGTATGAAAATCGCTTAGCGATCATATTCTTTAGTTGTTTTTCTTTTCTGGCGGAACTTCTAACGGGCTTTTCGATGGAGCAGGGTCATTGTCCGGCGTAATTTCAGGCTTTGGTGCTTCTGCGGGTCTTTCAGGCGGTGCAGGTTTTACTTCCGGACTATGTGGCCTGGGTGGTAGTTCAAGCGGTGCATTTTGTTGGTTCATTGTATAATATTTTCATAGTAAAAGTCTATTTTCTCATATTAACAGCTATTGACGAGGGTTAGCCTTTTTTATGATAATGATCATATACAAATCTGATCATACCGGTACTTTTGAACAATCATTAAAACAATTCTCAGATTACCCCAAATAGAACGATGAGTTAGAACAAAACACTATATTACATCAACTTATTAAATCCATCATTTACTGGAACGATTGTTCAACTTAATAGCATAATTCAGTAAATAAACTACACGCCCAATATAATGAGACAAGAACTTTTAATAGTCAAAGCATCCGGCGAAGCTGCGAAATTTTCAGAAAGCAAACTTCGAAATTCATTACATCATTCAGGTGCCACGAATGAGCAAATAGACAATGTCGTTGCGGAAGTTTCAGACAAGTTATATCCGGGTATCTCGACAAAGAACATTTACAAAATGGCATATAAGCTGCTTCGAGGAAGTTCACGTCCCCTTGCAGCAAAATATAATTTAAAACATGCCATTATGGAGCTTGGCCCGTCAGGCTTCCCATTCGAAAAATATGTTGGTGAAATTCTTCGTTACCAGGGATATAAGGTTAAAGTTGGTGAATTTGTGCAGGGTCAATGTGTGCAGCACGAGGTAGATGTAATCGCGACTGTAGATCATTTGCAGCTAATGATCGAATGTAAATACCATAATTTACCCGGGACAATTTGCGACGTAAAGATACCACTATACATACATTCCAGATTTAAGGATGTCGAAGCCCAGTGGCTGAGATCCTCAATAAACAAATCCATTTCTTACCAGGGATGGGTGGTAACCAACACAAGATTTTCTGACGATGCCATTCAATATGGAATTTGTGCGGGGTTAAAATTAATAGGTTGGGATTATCCTGCAAAAGGCAGCTTAAAAGACATGATAGACACGTTAGGACTTTACCCAATTACTTGCCTGACATCGTTGACCAAGCACGAGAAAAAAATATTGCTTGCAAAAAAGATCGTGCTCTGCCTTGAACTCAGTAATAATCAGTTTTTGTTGGAACAAATGCGAATAAGCCCAGCTAGAATTGAAACTGTAATGCAGGAAGCAAGGCAGCTTTGTAAGCATTTGAACGGAACCGGGACAACGTTGGTATAAATAAATTGATAATTTATGACTGTGAATACACAAAAGATAACGAATGCACCAAAAGTAACAATTCAATTTCTGGGAGCAGCGGGTACGGTTACCGGGTCGAAATTTCTCATTCAAACCGAAAGTAAGCGGATACTTGTTGATTGCGGCTTATTTCAAGGGCTTAAAGAATTGCGATTGCTAAACTGGGGCAAATTGCCTGTTGACGTGGCGCAAATTGACATAGTCCTGCTTACC
>CANJQU010000179.1 GCA_947476485.1 Chitinophagaceae bacterium | reverse complement strand
GTAGCATCAGCAGTAGTTGAGGCGCTCGTATACACGATCGCTCCGTTAAAATACCATCGTGCCGTCCAGTTATTTGGGAAAAACAGCCCGGTACCGGTGCCGCATGAGGTTACTGTAGCAGAAAATGCCGCATTCGTTGTTCCCTGGCAAACTGTTGTGGCTCCTCCCGTGGGCGCGCTTATAGTCGACGGAGACGGGTAATAATACGTGGAAATACCATAGGAATCATTTGATAAAAATGACAGCAACAATACCAGGCTAAGTATTTTAAAACACTTTCCCATACTAATAAAATAATTTCGACCACCTGAACCGGTACTTTCTTTGAATGATAATTTAGCTTGTTGTGTTTTCGGGAAGGTAAATTTGTGCATAGACGGTATTTTGATTAGTAAATTCTTGTTTGTTGGGGTTAATATTCTGTTTTCCGGGGTAAATATCACTAAATCACATAACAATATTACATCTTTGACATTGCAAATACAGGTAAAAGTAACTACAAAAAATCATCTGCGCAAAAAAATTATCTGTTATTTGTATTATTCAATTTATAGCGGGCCTTGTTTGGAAGTAAACAACGAGCAAATTTCATACCGAAAAGCTCGATTTTACATAACAAAAAAGCGGAAGTGTTACCTCCCGCTTTTTTGATCAAATATGAATATTTCCACTACTGCTCTACTACAAAGTGGAACACTTTATGTCCGCCACCTGCGTTCACATTCATAATATACATACCATTAGCCAAGGTATTACCCAGTATTATCTTTTCTTCCATAACACCGTTGCGTACGATTACCTTGTTTTTATAGATAACCTGGCCGAGCATATCTGTTATTTCCATTGTTATCTCCTCGTCTATTGCAGTGCCCAGGGTACCGCTTATTGAGAATTCACCCTTATTCGGGTTAGGTATCAGCCTGAGGTTTGTCTCCCCTATTACAACAGGGTTAATACCTACGCTCAATACTGTGATCCGAACCGAATTGAAACCGGCCAATGCGCATCCGTTGCTGCTTGTTACCTCACATGTCACGGAGTCGTTATTGTTGAACGAACTGATAAACACAGCATTGGTTGCACCAGATATCGCACTGTTATTGATCACCCATTGATAAGTCACCGGACCACTGCTGGAAACGCTTGCGATCAAGGTATCCAATGCTCCCGCGAGGATCGTAGTACCCGGCATTGCAATAATCTCAACAACCGGTGCTATCTCAACACCAACATGCATGGCGACACTACCAATGGCAGTATCTGCTGTCAGACATGGGTAATCGCTGGTCATGTGAACAGAAATATTGTCCCCGTCTACTGGTATGTAACTGTATACCGGACCACCCGCTCCTGTAATGGTTACACCGTTCTTCTTCCAAACATAAGTTGGATTGGCGCCGCCATATACAGGCATCGCTGTATAGGTAACAGTGGTATTTGAACATACATTGGTCCCCGGATCGGCGGTAAGCGTAACACCAGCCGCCTGTGGAACAAGCACTGTAATCGTATCAGTCACCGATACTGTAGCCGGAGTAGCGCATGCAGCGCTGCTGACCAATGTAGCGGTAACAACATCTCCATTTGCTGGCACATAGCTATAGGTGTCGCTGGTAGCTGCCGGAACAACCGTTCCGTTCACGTCCCAGGAATAAGCCGGCGTTCCGCCTCCGTTAGAAGCCGTAGCAGTGAATGTAAGTGTACTGCCGAGACACGTTGTATCACCGCTGCCTGTTGAAACAGTAATAGACGGTGTTACAAGAGAGATGATGGAAACAACTGCGCTATCTGCCATATCGCTGCCGCAACCTGAGATCGCATTAACAGCCGATACCGTATAAGTACCCGGAGTGGTCAATAAACCAAAGTCGAGGGTTAAGCCAGTGCCAGCCATAGTACCTATCGACGCACCATCGCGGTATAACTGATAGTTGACACCGGTGTCAGAAACGTTAAGGAATACATGTACGCCGGCTCCGTCTGCGCAATAACCGCCACCACCGGTAACATTATGCACAACAGGCGATGCATTCATCGTAATCACCCGTACACCAGACATATCGCTTGTGCAACCGGTAATATTATTAGCCGCACTCACTGAATAACTTCCCGCCGGATAAGTACCGAAAGCGAGTGAAGCACCCGAACCGGCAAATGTGGTTACCGTAGCAGCAAGGTTATACAAGGTATACGTAACACCTGTATCCGAACCACCCAGCCCAAGCGCTACACCCGGATCACTGGAGCAATATGGACCACCACCTGTAACTGTATATATCGTTGGTGCAAGGTGTTCAACAATAACAGCGCTATCCGCCATACCGATGATACAACCTGTGAACGTGCGATAAGCCGATACCGTATAAGTACCTGCGGCTGTTTGTAAACCAAAGCTCAATGAACCACCCGTTCCGGTTGCTGAAGTAACCAGTGAACCGCCATTATACAATGAATAGACAACTCCTGTATCTGACGTGTTAAGGCCAACTGGCACACCACCGGTACCCTCGCAATAAGTGCCGCCACCGGTGACATTATGAACGTCTGGTAAAGGATTAATGCTGATTATTGGCGTACCTGCCATCTGGGTGTGACAGCCGGTGCTGTTATTAGTGGCTACCACGCTTACAGTACCTGCAGCGGTCTGCATACCAAAATCAAGCGGACTACCGGTACCTGCACTAGCCAGGCTACCTGATGCACCACTATTATACATATTGTAAGTAATACCCGTATCAGAACCACTAAGGCCTATGTCAATGCCGGCACCACCTGCGCAATACCCGCCACCGCCGGTCACTGAATACATACGCGGTAACGAATCAACTACTATGGCAATGAAACCTGTCAAGAGGCTGCGGCAACCGGTATGTGCATTCGTGGCAATCGCCATATAATCACCTGCTCCGGTCTGCAATCCAAAATCAAAAGCGCCTCCAGGTCCTGCAACCGGGCTGCCGACTGCATAAGAACCAAGATACAACTGATAGTTGATGCCGGTATCCGAACCATCAAGAGATACCATTATGCCAGTGTCTCCGAAACAGTAATGCGTTCCTGCGCTGACAATTTCGTAGGTATTAACCGGTACCGGATTGATGCTTACGATCGCACTGCTGTTCATAGCATTTGTACAGAAAGTGGCAGCATTCGTAGCCAGTACTGTATAAGTACCCAATACTGTCTGTAGACCGAAGTCCAGAGACGCGCCTGTGCCAGGCAATGTGCCAAGCCCGGTCGCACCGTTAAATAATTGGTAGTTCACACCGCTTTCTGAATTCGACAGCCCAATATGAACGCCAGAGTCGCTTGCGCAATAGCCACCACCACCGGTAACATTGAAAGCCTTAGGTAGAGCATTTACTGTTGCTGTAGTAAAGTAAACCGCGAAACAACCTGAGCCGATGCCGTTGTTTACAGCTACTGTATACACACCTGAGGCATCTGTTGTTGCATTTGGAACACTAGCATTTCCGGTTAGGGCGTTGGTTATCGCCACTGGGCCTGACCATGAATAACCGGCAACATTGACCGGATCATTTGCTGTAAGGTTCAATGTGAATGTCTCACAAACGGGACTATTGTTTGATGCACGGGAAAGAGATGGCTTTCCGTTCACCGTAACCGTAGTGTTGTACTGTGTAGCCGGAGCGCAGCCTGATTTTCCTGAACCGTCGGACACTGTCAAAGTATAGGTGCTCGTCAAAGTAGGCGTCGCAACTGGTGTTGCTCCGCTCGTTACCGGAAGACCTGCACCACTCCAGGTAAACGAAGTAGCCCCGCCCGAAGGATTAGCAAAAAGATTTACGGTACCACCAACACATATCGGCCCGTCATTTGTCGGCGAAGCGGTAGGTGCCGCGTGTACGTTAACTGTTGTTGTATACATTGTAGCAGGGGAACATCCGCTTCTGCCGCTGCCGTCAGTTACTGTCAATGTATATATACTTATGCCCACAGGGGTTGCCGTTGTGTTAGCACCTGAAGTGCTGCTAAGGGCCGGACCGCTCCATACAAAAACAGACGCTCCGCCGGCTGGGTTTGCAGCAAGATTTACCGTACCACCGTTGCAGATATAACCGTCGTTTGTTGGTGAAGCTGTCGGTGTTGCATTCACGCTCACAGTAGTTGTGTACTGGGTTGAAGGTGAGCAACCGGGTTGGCTGCTTCCGTCAGTTACCATCAACGTATATGTCCCGGTCACGCTAGGTGTTGCTGTAGTATTGGCCGCTGTAGCAGATCCTGTAATATTAGCTCCGGTCCATGCAAATGTAGTGGCTCCGTTTGCGCCGTTCGCTGTAAGATTAACAACCCCGCCGTTACAGATATAACCATCATTGGTTGGAGCTGCAGTAGGAGTTGCGTTCACAGAAACAGTAGTATTATATTGTTTCACACAGCCAGGTTGTGTGCTGCCGTCAGATACTGTGATCGTATAAACACTCAGCGCTGTTGGTGCAGCGGTTGTGTTATTTGTGGAAACAGATCCCGTGATGTTGGCACCAGTCCACGCAAAAGTTGTGGAACTGCCGCTCTCATTTGCAAACAATTGCACCGTTCCGCCTACGCAGATATAACCATTATTTGACGGCGCAGCCACAGGTGTAGCATTTACTGACACAGTAGTTAAGTACTGGGTAGCAGGTGCGCAACCTGGTTGGGCGCTACCGTCCGACACAGTAAGTGTGTATACACTGGTCACCGTTGGATTAGCCGTTGTGCTGGCTCCTGCAGTAGATACAAGGCCCGCACCACTCCACACGAATGAGCTGGCGCCACCTGCAGGATTAGCATTAAGTGTCACCGTACCACCGTTACAGATATAGCCGTTATTTGTTGGCCCGGCTGTCGGTGTCGCGTTTACTGACACTGTAGTGGTATATAGATTGGTACATCCTGACTGACTGCTGCCATCTGTAACGAACACCGTATAAATGCTCGTAGATGTTGGTGTTGCAGTAGTGACCGAAGATGATGAAGATCCGGTGATATTAGCACCGCTCCATGCGAATGTAGTTGCCGTACCCGAACCTGCATTCAGCGTCACTGTACCACCATTACAGATATATCCGTTGTTTGTTGGCGCAGCGGTCGGAACAGCATTTACGCTTACTGTTGTCGTGAACTGCAGAGAGCAACCAGGCTGGGTGCTGCCGTCAGTCACTATAACCGAATAAACACTGGTTGTTGTAGGTGTAGCCGTAGTGGTATTTGTTGTGATGCCTCCGGTTATGTTCGACCCGCTCCATGCATATGTGCTTGTTGTGCCGCTTCCGTTAGCCGAAAGCAATACACTTCCTCCGTTACAGATGTAACCATTATTGGAAGGCGCCGCTGAAGGTGCCCCGTTCACAGTAACATTTGTGGTGTAGGTGCTGCTGCATCCCGGCTGCGAGGTACCATCTGTAACAACCAGAGTATAGATGCTGGTGGTAGAAGGTGCCGCAGTTGTAGTAGAAGAAGACGTTGAACCTGTGATGTTAGCTCCGGTCCATGCAAACGTAGTTGCCGTGCCCGGATTTGCATTAAGTGTCACCGTTCCGCCATTACAGATATAGCCATTGTTCGTTGGACCCGCTGTTGGCGTCGCATTAACTGTTACAGATACCGTATAAATTGTCGCTGGCGCACAGCCGGCATTACCACTGCCGTCTGATACCGTGAGCGAATAGGTGCCGGTAATAGTTGGTGTCGCTGTCGGGTTAGCGATATTCGTAGCCGATAAGTTTGCGCCTGACCATGTGAACACACTGGTATTAGCACCCGGTACCGCATTAAGGTTTACCGTTCCGCCTACACATATCGGACCATTGCTTGTTGGCGCAGCAGATGGAACAGGGTTGATGGTAACGGATACGCTACCCTGTGGCCCCCAACAGCCTGCTGTACTTTGAGCTCTGAAATAATAAGTACCTGTTACGGTTACCACTTGCGAAGCAGATGGCACAGCAATGGATGTT
>CANJQU010000178.1 GCA_947476485.1 Chitinophagaceae bacterium | reverse complement strand
ACCAGCGGCACCCACATAGGGCAGGCAAGCTGGTGTACCCTTATCTCCGGGAAAAACTTATTGATCTCCAGCTCATAAGACCCCGAACTGACGGTGCCCCTGGTGCCAAGCACACCCACCGAATTTGTTTTGGTATAAGTGCCTGTTACTTCGGCCGTGGGCCGTATCACGCCCAGCACACGCCTATCCGGGCCTATCCGTGGCAGATCATGCTGCTGTATGGTGCGCAGGGCTTTTGCAGAGGCGGTGTTGCAGGCAAGTATTACAAGCGGGCACCCCATCTTAAAGAACCATTCCACGCATTCCAGCGTGTATTGGTGTACGGTGTCGAACGAGCGGTTACCATAGGGCGCGCGCGCATTGTCGCCCAGGTACACATAGTCATACTGCGGCAGCAGCGACGCTATAGACCTGAAAACAGTAAGCCCGCCATAGCCGGAATCAAAAATGCCTATCGGGTGCGATGCCATAGCGTAAAGGTAGTATTTAACACAAAAAAAATGAGCGCCGTTTAAGACGCTCATTTTTCTGAAAAGAATATTATCAGATTAGTGTGCTACCACTACTTGCTTTACAATTTGTCCTTGTGTACCGCTGATCTTGATAACATACATGCCGTTAGCAAGGTTGTTAACAGGTATCGAGCCGTTGAATTTGCTGCCAAATGGTACGTTCAGGTTGCTGATCTGCTTGCCGCTCATATCATACAGGCCGATAGTTGCAGACTGTGCTTCGTTCCAGTTCAGGTCTACATGCAGCAGGTTCTGAGCAGGTACCGGGAAAACGTTCACGCTACCGAAGTTGTTGGCAACATTCTTAACTGAAGTAGAAGACGGATCATAAGTTTCGTAGAAGTAGAAAGAAGCCGGATCGCCTGAAGCAAACTGCCAGCCAACGCCAGGGTTCCATGACTCAGCTATAGAAGATGTCATCTGACCGAAGCCGTTGTAAGCATACATGTACTTCCTGTTGTTAGCCCAGAAACCACCGCCGGTTGTATCCCAGCTCTGGTTGATCTGTACACCTGGAAGCGTACCGCTGAAGCCGCTGTAAACGCTCAACGTCTGGTTTACCCATACGCTGCCGTTGAAAGTCTGGTAAAGGCGTGTAAGCAGATCGCCTGAGCTGTCAGAAGTTTCAGTATACATGTTGTCGGCAACAAATGCTGAGCCGTCCCACATGCTGTGAGTAGTGGTATTCGTAATAAGAGAGTATGAGTATGAAGTCTCAGCAGAATATTCGTACAAAGAAGAACCAGTGTTATAAGTCTGGTCAACTTCCTGTATCAGCCTGCCTGATCCGTCATAATAGAAGATCCTCTGGTTGCTCGGCAGGAACGAAGTCGTAAGGCTGTTCCATACATTGTACTGATCCAGGTAAAGCTGGTTTGCAGTGTTGTAGCTATATACATCCTGGCCGATGTTAGACCACGATGTGCCGCCCCATGACTGGTAAGTGATGGTTGCTACATTGCCCATGCTGTTGTACGTATACACGATGTTAGACCAGTTTACCCAGTTGGTACCGTTCCACGACTGTGCTATAGTAGTTAAGATGTTATTATTTCCGTCGAAAGTCTGGAGGTACTTATAATTGTTGCTGAATGCCGAATCACCAAGGAATAACCAGTTAGTTGATACGTCATACTTCAAAGTATTGTTAAGGTCCCCGCCTCTTGCGCTTGTATAGTAGCTGTAAGCCGTTGAATCGTTCACATTCAATGAAGCGCCGTCACTGCTATAGTCAGACGAAGCCACAAGCCTCGATGATGTCTGGGCTTGCAGATTCTGGCATAAAACAACAGGTAACGCAAGTGTTAAGAGTAGCATCTTTCTTTTCATAAAAGGCAATTTATTTTGAAATAGTTAAAGGTACAAATAGAAAAACCATACAATGATAGTAATTATTTTTTGGAAAATACAAATTTTAAGGGAAAATAGTGATTAAAGTAATATTGCTTCGGGTTTTAGAAATCACGGTATTCCACATATTGCCGGCGCCATACTAACCGTTGATTATTAAGCTATACCCTATTTTACATACATTAAATGAAACATAGAAAATTATTCTCTTTGCGATGTTATCAGAATACATAAACAAGCCGGAGGCTGACGGCCTCATTATGCTGGCCGCCGCTGCCATCGCTGTATCGTGGCAGCACGCGGTCCCATGATCGTACCGGCGTTATCGAATATTGATACCTCATATTACAACGCCAGTGGTCATTGATACGCCCTGAAATGCCTGCGGCATAGTTTACATCATAGCTGTTGAAGTATGCCAGCGCAGGATCTATCACCACCGGCACATCTGCTTCGGCCCATTCGTCAGAGCGTATCAGCCTTGCATAGGAGATCCCGGCTTCATAGTCAAAGATATAGGTATCGAAATGCGCCATCAGCACGGCTTCGGCATAGTTGAGGTTCAGGTAGTACTTATCAAAGTAGGTGCCCAGTGTGTAAGATTCCTTAACGGTTCCGCCGCGCACACCCTTCTGACTGTAGAGCAGTTCCAGGCTTACGCCAAATAACCGGCTAAAGTGCACATATACCTGGCCGCCCATGTTAAGGCCGACTTTATGATAACCACCATAGGTATCGCCGTTGAGCTGGCTAAAGTTGGTACCAAACAGCAGCCTGCCATCGAATAGTCTGTAAGGTGGCTCATCGTCATAAGCGGTACTATCCTCCCGGGCATAGCCAGGTGATATACCGAAAACAACTAACAGTGCAAAAAATAAAAATTTAGACCTCATGCCTATGATACAAGCATGCATAAAACGCAAAATGAACCGGAAAAGTATTTCTGCAGCCTATTCGCCTGCAATGTCGATGACCACCGGCTTTCGCTTATTGATGAAGTACACGGCTATCATGCCCAGCGCACCACCAACGGCAGTATGCGCATGTATCTGCTCGCCAAGCAGCAACCATGATGAAACGGCCGCTGCCAGCGGAACAAGGAATATAAAACTGCTGGCCTTCTCAGCGCCAAGGCGGGTAGTTGTATAAAAGTAAATGGTGGTAGCCATAGTGGTCACTATCGCAGAGCCAAAGAACAAATTCAGCCAGAATGCGCTTTCCCGGATATGAATGGCGGCGCGCATTTCGGCAAAGTCGGCAAGCGGCAGCAGGCACAGTAATGTCACCATGTATTGCCACAGGCTGAAGGTGATCGATGAGCCAAATCGTGCGCCCTGGGCCGTGAACTTGCTCATAACTGCCCAGGTAAGCGCAGCCAGCAGGAAGTAGAGGTTTCCGCTGTGCATCAATGAGGAAGAGCTGTCCCACAACTGCAGGAGGATACAGCCGGCGGCAATACCTAGCACCAGCCCTACTGCCTCGTTGCCGTTTGGCAGCTTTCTCTTGATGAATATGTTAATGGTGTAAGCCATAATGGGATTAAGCGTTGTAACCAATACGCCGCCTGCTCCCGGAGAGCCGTTGATAAGCCCTTCAAAGAAAAGATAGCTATACAGCGCCAGCAGCAACCCGGAGACTATGAAAAAAGGTATGCCTTTCTTCTTTATACTGAAACCGGCGCCGAGAAACATTACGACCAGCATCATTGTTGCCACAACCAGTATATACCGGTAGACCGTGAAGTTGACCACCGAACAATAGTGACTAAGCACCTTATTAGACGGCCAGCTAAGGCCCCATAAGAACATGCTGATGATTATACCTGCAATGAGGTGCTTTTCGGTAACGTGCTTTTGCCTGATCAATTTATATCTTGTTCTACTTTAAACATCCACGCTGCTACATGAGCTTTCAACACCAATGTCATATAGCGATACCCTCCCTTATTGCGGTGCGGACAATGTGGCCGGGTAAGGCTTGCTTTTCATTTATTTCGGTTTCGCTATAAAGCAACAAGTCTACCGGTGCATGAATTGCCTTTACTATGTCTTTGTGCGTTTTACTACTCCAACTCAATCTTTCCTTTTGAGTTAACGCGGTCGGTGTAATTACAAGCAGATCATAGTCGCTGTGCTTATCATAGTTGCCCCGTGCATGAGAACCAAACAACAGGATACGGGAATCCGGCAGAAAGGAGTGTACCGTTTTCTTTATAGTATCATATATTGCTTCGCGAACCATTGATACAAATATACAAAATTCGTTACGATCAGGGATGTAAGTCACGCGAGACCGGAAGTGGTAGTCAAAAGTTAGTACTCCACGAACTTCATGGGGTATTTATGCATAATGCCGACCTGGAAAGAAAAATAGCCGGTGCTCATCTTCGGATCGCCGTGACTGATGTAGCCCGGCAGGTAGCTGAACTCCTGTGAAAGCATTATGTTCCAGTAGCGGTGTGTAGGTATACGCTCAGAAATTCCGACAGCTACCCGGTATATGACCTTAGGAATGTTGTAAGTAGTATTAGTTGCTATCGTATCTCGTCCGTAATTTACGCCGGAGGTGTTGGTCCAGAAGGGCTGAAACTGGTTGGTGTATTGGTTACCGCCAAGGAATAAGCCCGGGCCAAAGGCAATGCTTGCATGAATGTATTTATGAAAGCCAAACCCCATGTCGATTTTGGGGCACAGAAACAGGTAAGCGCTTTTCTGGTTCACGCTGATTATATCACCGTAGTGCAGGTTGAAGGTATCATTAATGATCGTGTTCTGAAAAGAGTAACGCTGATAAAAAATGGAGCCTCCCATGTAGATGCGGGGAAATATCTGCTGCAGGTAATAGCCTTCAGTAGCAAGGGTTTTCTTAGCTTTATACGCTGTGCCAAACCCAAGGCCTGCCTGGCAGCCAAACATGCCTTGTGAAAAACAGTTTAGGGTAAAAAAAGAAAGGACAGCAACCAGGGTGATTCTTTTCATACCATTCATTCTACTTAACCTATTGTATTGTATCTATTTGTGTGACAAACCAATCATAAAAGAAACGTACCCTGGTTTCAGCCCATTTCTACTGAATGCGGTGCGTGAACCATCCGATACGGTACCTGTTGTGGTGAGGTTAGTAGTCAGAAAACCGAAATCTTCTGTAAAAGTCAAGTACCAGCGTTTTCCCATGTGTAAATACTCTGTCATTCCAAACCCAAGGCGGAAAACCAGCTTATTTATGTTTGATGTTTTATCGAGGCTGCTGTCATATTGACCTATACCAGAATTATACGTCGTATAATATCCGTTCGTGTAATAGCCGTGATCCCATTTGCGAAGGGAATCAAAGCCGTTGATATTATACCCCACTCCCGCATCAAAAAATATCTTTACGTTCCGGCTTTTGCCAAGGCCATAGGAAAACTTTGGTGCAAGAAAAACATAACTGGCCAATACACGGTCAATAGTACCCGCTGTTCCGGTACCATGTTTTGCAGAGTTGGCCTCGTTATCCGCCCATAGGGAATAGCCTTGATAAAAAAGGTCAGCGCCAATATACATACGACCACCCTTGTGTCCACGAAACAAAAGTTCAATACCACCCGTGGGTGCTATATCATAATTGTTTGCCGTGGCACATCCACCACCACCATACACGCCAATAAATGATTGTGAAAATCCCGGGAAGGATAAAAAAGACAGGAAAGCAAGAAGTAATATTCTTTTCATTTGGGAAAATTAAACAATTTTTTTATTTCCAATAGCCTGTTTCCTTAATAATATACTGGCACGGTACCTGTCTTCGTGATACTGATGGTACAGATCGTCCAGTTTTTCAAGGCATTTACCGGCACCCAGTTCATCACACCATTGCAGGAGCCCCTTAGGGTAATTCACGCCCTTTGTCATTGCAGTTTCCAGGTCGGCTGCTGATGCTACATTGAGGTATAACGCATCAACGGCCTCGTTGATAAGCATCACCAGTATACGTTCAAATATCTCTTTACCGAGCACAGCATCCTTGTTGGGTGCAGGCATTTCAGCACCCTCGGCGTAGTTGTAAAAGCCCTTGCCGGTCTTGCGGCCAAGCCAACCCGCCTCAAGCAACCGCTTTTGTGAAAAAGAAGGTTTATATCGGGGATCGTAAAAAAACGAAGTAAATACAGTCTCCGTTACCAGATAGTTCACATCATGACCTATATAGTCCATGAGCGTAAATGGCCCCATCCGGAAGCCGCCTATCTCGGTCATCGCCCAGTCGATCGTGGCCATATCGGCAATCCCTTCTTCATATATGCGTATAGCTT
>CANJQU010000177.1 GCA_947476485.1 Chitinophagaceae bacterium | reverse complement strand
ATACAGCCGTAGGCATTTATAGCCTCCAACGCTCTGTGGACAGCATTAACTTCCCGACCATCCTGGATACCGCGGCTCTGCACAACATTCCCGGTCAGTATTCTTACATTGACCCGGTGAATTTCACATCGTCTTCAGTTTATTATTACCGACTGCGCTGGACGATGATGGGTAGCGGCACAGTCTATACTTCGCCGGTTCGTAAAGTTGACAATTCAGATTCTGCAAGCAATCTAATTACCATGAATGCACAGTCTGTTGGGGACCGGACGGCGCTGGTGAGCTGGATTTCCTACATTGATGGCATGGCAGACCATTATACACTGGAGCGGGCGGTAGCCAATAATACTTATTCAGTGATCCATAATGCAGCCGCGCTGAACCATTACGCACAACGATATGATTTTACCGACCGGCCATCTATGACCATTCAAAACGGAGTACCGGTGCATTACCGGCTCACAGCCGTAATGCGGGACGGAACTACCATCGTGTTACCGGTCAGGACGATAGAATGGGACAATGGGAATTCAGTCGTGAATTTGTATCCCAATCCTAATTTTGACGGAAACCTCACGATCCAGTGGCACGCTGAAGCAGGAACGGTAATGCACATCAACATTTTTGACGCATCAGGCAGGAGCAGTTATGAGGCATCAGTAACTGCGGGCCAGTGGAACAATACCACTACATTCCCTACACTGAAGCATGCAACAGGGGTTTATTTCGTGCGTATGGAAATAGGAGGACAGCGATATACAGCCAAAGTGGTCTATGAATAGCTATCTACCCTGTGATGCCGCTTTTATGTATTTAACCGGCGGTGTTTGTTGCAAAAATCAAAAAGTCAATATACTTTTAGAGATTAAACTGATTTAAGATGAACAATGTGCTAGGACTTGGTGTATTTGGGACCTTTGGCCAGCCTTATGGTTTTCAGCAGGCATTCAACCATGATGTGGAGTTTAGTCAGAGCCTGGATCTAAGCAATGAAGAGATCGCGCTCTTTCCGGGTACTGAGTTGTTTTGTGTAAAAAGAGAATATGTAAACGGTTTATATTCCATTGCTTTTTGTTTGTATTCCTATGCACGCGAAATGAATGCCAATCGTAATGGTACATTTATCGGTTCAGCAATCGTATTGCAGCAGGTATATGTTGATCCTACCAATGTTTACAAGCTGCTCCGGGAATTGCACGACGACATCATCTATAATCCTCAGAACCTGCATAATAATACCATCCAGGTAAAGCAGGCGGTGAATTTAATTGTAAAAGAACCTGTCCAGTTCCAGTCCATTAAGTTCAAGACAAAGACGATAGAGAATACGCCATATTATAGCACTCGCGTAGATCCGGCGAAAAAATTCTTTGTTCACACAGAGAGCACCGACCCCGGAGCCCAGGTTATTCGTTTTTTTGATGAGGCGCTAAGGAGCTACAAAGATGCGGAAGCACTGTATTTTACTTTCAGCAGTAAAGTGGTGCATGATGTTACCAAGAAAGGCGCCATTAAGATCATCAACTGGGAAGACTATACCGGCTACCGGGATGAAAAGCCATTGACACCACCTCCAGCACCTGTTGTGCCGGATAAACCGTTACCTGCTACGGAGCGGATCGTGCAAATGGAACAGGCCCCGGTACACCCAAAACCGGGGACACCTTTGGATCCTATGGCTCCCATCGAGGGCGTTCAAAGTAATGAGGAGATGCAGAAGATGGTGGAGGAATACAACCGCCTTGTAGACTACTCAAAACAGATGCGTGAACGGCTTGATGGCCTTTTAGAGAGCAATTCGAAGAAAGCGCCCAAAGCGGCTGTTGAGTCGAAGCACGAAAGTATGCCTGCACCCAAGGCGGCACCAACATCCGCGCCAACAACAGTTACTAAGCCGGAACCCACCCCTGCTCCAAAACCAGCGCCCACACCAGTACCTAAGGCAAACCCAATTCCGGATCCTGAGCCTACGCCGGTAACGGAGCCAACACCAGTACCAGTACCAACTCCGGAGCCTGCTGCAAAGCCTGATCCAAAGCCAGAACCGAGCTTTCAGCCTGCTCCCAAACCGGAGCCGATCCCTGTGCCGATACCAATACAGGAACCAATACCAGTTGCTAAACCGGAACCGAATCCGCCTGCTCCCAAGTCAGAACCCATTCCGGTTCCTAAGCCAGAACCAACTCCTCCGCCTGCCCCTAAACAGGAACCAATAGCTGCACCTAAGCCGGAGCCAGCACCGGTTCCGAAGCCACAGCCAGCTCCAATTCCCAAACCAATGCCCGCGCCCAAACCTGCCCCTGAACCTAGAAGTGTTCAGTATGATGCGTTGCCGAAGCCTATGGCGGAAAGTACCAACAAGGGTAATGAGCGTTTTGAACAACCTGCAAGCACGCCTTTTTATAAAAAGAAAGGCGTGATCATACTTTTCGTTTTGTTGGTCCTCGGAGCTGTGGGGGCTTATTTATATACTTCGCAGCCGGCCGCGCCTGCTGAAACGCCATTTATTAGTATGGCAGATAGCGCCACTACCTCTTCAACTACTACCACACCTCCCCAGGATACTACGACACCGCCTGCCATAGCTGCGGCTACCGAGACGCCACCACCTCCGGCCCCTACACCTGAGGCGGCCCCACCGCGGAAGCCTGAGCCAGAGGTTGCAAAAGCTGAGGAAAAGCCGGAGCAGCCTGTTGCCGCTGCAAAGAAGGTAGCAGCCGCTGAGCCGAAACCAGCAGTGCCTAAAAAGGTAGCTGCTACTGAGCCGCAGCCGACTGCCGCGAAGAAAGCCACAACAGCAGAGAAGGAGCCGGCAATGCCAGTGGCAAAGGGCCTGAGCCCAAAACCTAACAGTGAGCTTGGAGAGAGTGAAGTTACCAGCCTGAACCAGTTTGGTATTAAAAATATGCTGCTGTCGGAGCTTACAACTATGATCTTTCAGAAATACCCACGCAGCGTGGGTGAGGTATATAAAAAGCAGTTGCGGGACTATTCGATCCTTTTGATGCAAGCCAATAAGGGCGCGTTCAAGAATACACCTGCCGGAATTGTCTGTACTGCAGATGGCTTACACCACATACCTGCATACAAGAAATAATAAGCGACGATTTAAAAATAGTATAGGTATATAGAGGTCTTCGCTTATATTTCACTAATTTTGCAGCGTTCTAAACACACACAATGGGCTTATTTGATAAACTCTTTAAACGCAATAAAGAGCAGCAGGAGCAGAAGGAAGCGCTGGACGAAGGATTAAAAAAAACGAAAGAAGGATTTTTTTCGAGGATCACCAAGGCGATTGCAGGGAAAGATAAGGTGGACGAGGAAGTCCTGGACCAGGTAGAAGATGCGTTGGTGACTGCTGATGTGGGGGTAGATACAACCGTAGCGATAATAGACCGAATTGAAGCGCGTGTTGCAAAAGACAAATACCTTGGCACATCTGAACTCAACCGCATACTACAGGAAGAGATCATGGGTATGCTCACCGAAGCGCCCTCTAGTGAATTCACCACATTTAATGTTCCTGCGGGTAAGAAACCATATGTGATACTTGTAGTGGGCGTAAACGGGGTAGGGAAAACAACCACTATCGGCAAGCTTGCCTACAATTTTAAGAAGGCAGGCAAGAATGTTGTGCTGGGTGCTGCTGATACCTTTAGAGCGGCGGCGGTGGACCAGCTTACCATCTGGAGCGAGCGGGTAGGGGTGCCGATCGTGAAGAAGGAGATGGGGAGTGATCCAAGCTCGGTGGCCTTTGATGCCGTGGAAAGCGGTATGGCCCGTGGCGCCGATGTTGTGATCATAGACACCGCAGGACGGCTGCACAACAAAGCTTACCTGATGGATGAGCTTGGCAAGATACACCGCGTAATAAAAAAGAAAATGCCCGATGCACCACATGAAGTACTCCTGGTACTGGATGGCAGCACCGGCCAGAACGCAATAGAACAAGCCAAACACTTTACCGCAGCAACAAACGTTACAGCCATAGCTATCACCAAGCTGGATGGAACCGCTAAGGGTGGGGTGGTGCTGGCCATAGCTAACCAGTTCAAGATACCGGTAAAGTACATTGGGGTTGGAGAGCGCATGGAAGACCTCCAGATATTCAGCAAGGAAGAGTTTGTTGATAGCCTGTTTAGCCTGAATGGATAATACTTCCACACTTTTTACTCGCTGTCCAAACACAAAAGCAAAACCGCCGAAGCGGTTTTGTATCTCATTACGTATTTCAGTTGATCCCGATTTCGCTTAAGTTGCGTTTACCTGCTATAATTAGGCGCTTCCTTTGTGATCACCACATCATGCGGATGGCTTTCTGCCATGCTTGCGGGGGTGATGCGTACAAATTGCGAGTCGTTCTGTAGTGCCGTCACATCCTTTGCGCCGCAGTAACCCATACCAGCCCTCAGTCCGCCTACGAACTGCTGTACTACCTCGCTCAGCAAGCCCTTGTATGGCACCCGGCCAACAATGCCCTCTGGTACCAGTTTCTTTATGTCGGCTTCCATATCCTGGAAGTAACGGTCCTTGGACCCTTCCTGCATCGCCTCCACAGAGCCCATGCCACGGTATGATTTGAATTTACGCCCTTCGTATATTATGGTTTCTCCAGGGCTTTCCTCAGTACCTGCGAAGATAGAGCCGGCCATCACACAGGATGCGCCTGCAGCTATTGCCTTCACCATGTCGCCTGTGTAGCGGATGCCGCCATCGGCAATTACGGGTATTCCTGTCTTTTTCAGTGCGCTTGCCGCTTCCATTATTGCGGTTAGCTGCGGGGCGCCCGCGCCGGTGACCACGCGCGTGGTGCATATAGAACCCGGGCCTACGCCTACTTTCACAGCATCGGCACCTGCATCAGCAAGGGCTTTGGCGCCCGCTGCCGTGGCTACGTTGCCAGCTATGATCGGGATATTCTTAAACGCTTTTTTTACTGTCTTTATCGCGTCTATCACACCTTTTGAATGCCCATGGGCGCTGTCAAGCGTAATAACATCCACACCAGCATTTTTTAACGCATCTACACGGTCGAGTATGTCGGCAGTGATGCCGATCGCAGCGCCTGCCACAAGGCGGCCCATACCGTCCTTGGCAGAGTAGGGGTGGCTTTTGAGTTGTATTGTATCACGGAAAGTGATCAGCCCTATCAGCTTACCCTTTTTATCAACTATTGGCAGTTTCTCTATTTTATATTGCTCCAGTATGCGCTCTGCTTTCAGCATATCGGTGCCTGCAGGTGCTGTTACCAGCCGGTCCTTGGTCATTACCTCGCTTACTTTCTTCTTCATGCCCTTTTCAAAGCGCAGGTCGCGGTTAGTAAGCATACCTACAAGCAGATTATTGTCATCGACTATTGGTATGCCGCCGATCCTGTTCTCCTTCATTATTTTCAGCGCATCGCCTACTGTGGCATCGGGTTTCAATGTTATCGGGTCAAGGATCAGCCCGTTCTCAGAGCGTTTTACCTTGCGCACCTGGTCGGCCTGGCGCTCTATGCTCATGTTTTTGTGCAGGATGCCAATTCCGCCCTCGCGCGACAAGGCTATTGCCAGCGGCGCCTCGGTAACTGTGTCCATGGCCGCAGATACCATAGGGATGTTGATACGTATGTCTTTGGTAAGGTTTGTAACGATACTTACTTCGCGAGGCAGGACTTCGGAGTAAGCCGGCATAAGGAGTACATCATCAAACGTAAGTCCTTCGCCGTAAAACTTAGATTTTATTGCCATGTGCAAAGATATATCCAAAAGTGAGAAACTGCAAATGAACTAAGATTTTTAGGATGAAAGGATTTTAGGATGCATGAGATTTTGGTTTTTCGGTTTCTGAACTAAGATTTTTAGGATGAAAGGATTTTAGGATACATGAGATTTTGGTTTTTCGGTTTCTGTACTAAGATTTTCAGGATGAAAGGATTTTAGGATGCATGAGACTCCAGTTTTTCGGTTTATAATGTTGTTGGCAGTACACTTCTTTTTTGTTCAATGCCCCATGTCTCGCAAAAAAAGTACTCACAAATGAGGCATAGCAATCTTGCGAAATCCTTTGTGGTGGCTGATATTAATGGTTATTTACATTTCCCATAATTACCCACTTGCCTGAACTAAGATTTTCAGGATGAAAGGATTTTAGGATGCATGAGACTTCGGTTTTTCGGTTTCTGTACTAAGATTTTTAGGATGAAAGGATTTTGGGATGCATGAGATTTTGGTTTTTCGGTTTCTGTACTAAGATTTTTAAGATGAAAGGATTTTAGGATGCATGAGATTTTGGTTTTTCGGTTTCTGTACTAAGATTTTTAGGATGAAAGGATTTTAGGATGCATGAGATTT
>CANJQU010000176.1 GCA_947476485.1 Chitinophagaceae bacterium | reverse complement strand
GGCATAATTGCATCCCGGCTTACATTAGAAGGCCCGATCAAGAAGAACAAAGGTTCATTTATGTTTGCCGCACGCCGCACTTATATTGATGCACTTGCCAGGCCATTTTCCAGCAAGCTGAAGGACATAGGCTATTATTTTTACGATCTTAATTTAAAAGCAAACTATCGGCTGGGCGAAAAAGATCGTGTATACCTGAGTGGCTACATGGGCCTGGATAAATTCAAGTTCCAAAATCCAACCGGCACTTTTAAGGCAGACATACCGTGGGGTAATAAGACCGCCACTGCACGCTGGAACCACCAGTTCAGCGACAAGCTTTTCGTAAACACTACACTCGTTTATAACAACTATAATTTCGCATCTAATTTCAGGGCTAATACTTTCGGCATAAAATTAGCTTCAGGGATAACAGACTATAATGCCAAGAGCGACCTTGATTTTTATTCGAATTTCAACCACCATTTCAAAGCTGGCATCGGATATATCCATCACAAGTTTATTCCTAACCAGATATCAGGAGAGGCCGACAGCATAAAGCTGGACCCGAATAATGCATTCATAAAATATGCGCACGAAGCCGGCGTCTATGTGCTCGATGATTTTGAGCCCACTAAATGGTGGAAAATAAATGTTGGCATCCGCTATTCGTGGTTTGGCCAGGTGGGGCCTTATACAGCCTACACTTATGATGCAAACAGTAAGGCCACAGACAGTACTAAGTACAGCCCCGGCCAACTGGTGAAATCTTACGGTGGCTGGGAACCGCGGTTTAATATGCGTTTTACCCTCAACGAAAATTCCTCGTTAAAAACAAGCATAGCGAAAACCTACCAGTACATAGACCTCGTAACCAATAATGGCAGCACACTCCCCACCGATGTATGGGTGCCCAGCACTTACATTGTGAAACCACAAGTAGCATGGCAGTACTCCGCAGGTTATTTCCACAACTTTAAGGATAATATGGTGGAGACGTCCATCGAAGTTTATTACAAAGACATGAGAAACCAGGTGCAGTATAAGGAAGGTTACACACCAAATACTACTCAGGACCCTGAGCGATCTTATGTGTTCGGCACGGGCACCGCTTATGGCGCCGAGTTCTTTATTAATAAAACAAAAGGAAAATTCACCGGATGGGTTGGCTACACCCTGGCGTGGACCTACCAGAAATTCGCAGACCTGAACAGCGGCAACTCTTTCCCTGCAAAGTATGACCGCAGGCATGATATATCGCTGGTGGGAACCTATTCTCACAGCAAGAAATGGGTATTCTCAAGCGTATTCGTGTATGGCTCAGGTAATGCTATTACCCTGCCTACATCCTACTATTTTATTGATGGCACCATTCAGCAGCAATTCAGTAAAGTCAATGCTTACCGCCTGCCTGCTTATCATCGACTTGACATTGCTGCCACGTATACGCCACAACGTTCAAAGCCGCGCAAATGGGAAGGAAGCTGGACGTTCTCGGTTTACAATCTTTACAACAGGCACAACCCATACTTCCTGTATGTGGACAACCAGGGGTCTGTAACGAAAGGGATAACGATAAAAGTCTACCAGGTATATATACTGCCTATTCTGCCTAGCATAACTTACAACTTCAAATTCTGATAGGCCGCATCAGCCTGGTTTTTGGAGCGCTCCTGTGCAAGTTTGCGCCATCCTGTTGTCATCTCGTTGAAAAGCGGAATGGCTTCACCTGAGCCCATGTCGTAGAACTTCTCAACACCAAGATTGATAGCTAATATCTTCAGTATCTCTTTTGCTTTTTTACTCTCGCCAACCATGATAAGTTGAACATCTTCGTGACCGAAAATGGGCCTAAGCATTCTTTCATAACCCAATGTGCTGAAAACTTTTACGATGTGCACAGCACCGGTAATGGCTTTGATCGCACAAACTGTTTTCACGGGCTCTTCATTGCCGATATGAACGTTGGAGGTTGCATCAATTACTACTTTGCGCCTCACGTCTCCCAGCCAATATGAAACTTCACGCACCTGCCTGGAAGGTGTTGCTATAATTATGAGATCTCCAGACCATGCAGCTTCTTCTATGCTGCACACTTGCAGGTTGTTATACGCCGCAAGTTCCGGGCTTATGCCTGTTGGGTCGCCGTCCAGCCAGGCCATTAACACTGTATGGCCGGCGTGCAAAAAGCGCTTTGCATATGATTCTGCTGTTTCACCAGTACCAATCAAAGCAACCTTCATCGAAACAAATGTTCTGTACCCCATGACTATCGTTTTAAGCAAAATAATTTGCAATTCAGATCGTATTTCATGGTAATAGAGTGGTGAGAGATCGTACAAACAAAAATCGCTGTACAACAACACAATATTAACAATTCGGCGGTTTTCATTAACAATAATTGGGGCGAAGTGTGTGAATGTGTGGGTGTAGAAATAGTAAATTCGAATGCAGCCTAAACGCCTGAAGCATGGCATTTGACGGTACGATAGCGGCTTTCAGGGCCGGATTTTTAACTAAGATTATGATGCTCATAATTTTGCACCTGCATTTTTCCTGTCATTTAATTACAGTAAATAAAAATATTTTGGCATTTCAAAAAGTTGAGTATTTTTAAGAAAGGAACATTAGTGGTATTTTTTACCATCGTTTCTGCCGCGCCGGGGTATATTGATCTTTCTTGTGGGTCTCCGGTAATAATTTCAGCATTAGTAAAGTTTTATCACGCTCATTTTCTAACAAAAGAAAACTTTCAACTTGAAACCAACTGATATTAAGGACCCGGAGTATTTTCACAAAGTAGTAGACTGTCAGTATGCCTGTCCCGCACATACACCTGTGCCCGAGTACATAAGGCTTATTGCACAGGGCAAATATTCTGAAGCATACATTGTCAACTGGGAATCAAACGTCTTCCCCGGCATCCTTGGCCGCACATGCGATCGCCCCTGCGAGCCTGCATGCCGCCGCGGGCGCGTAGAGGAAGAGCCTGTTGCCATCTGTCGCCTCAAACGTGTTGCTGCAGATAATAAAGGTGATGTAAAGCAGTTTATGCCCCAGGGGCCATTTGCGCCCAATGGCAAAAAGATCGCGCTTGTTGGCGGCGGTCCCGCATCCCTCACTGTTGCACGAGACCTGGCTCCGCTGGGATACGAGATACATCTTTATGATGAGCAGCGGTCTGGTGGCGGGTTTATGCGCAGCCAGATACCTTCTTTCCGGCTACCTGAATCTGTGCTTGATGAAGAGGTGAATTACATTCTTGACCTCGGTATACACCGCCACTTCAATCATTATGTTTCCAGCCTTAAAGAACTGCTGGCAACGGACTACGATGCGGTATTCGTAGGCTCAGGCGCGCCAAAGGGTCGCGACCTGCCTGACATGGCCGGCAGAAAGGAAGGTGCAGCAAACATACATATTGGTATCAACTGGCTGGCAAATGTCGCCTTTGAGCATACGGCTAAGATCGGAAAAAAAGTGATCGTTCTTGGAGGTGGTAATACCGCCATGGATTGCTGCCGCACAGCGCGCAGGCTGGGTGGTGACCAGGTGAAAGTTATCGTGCGCAGCCCCTTCGCCGAAATGAAAGCATCCCCTTGGGAGAAAGAAGATGCAATACATGAGGACATTCCGATCATCGACAATCACGTACCAAAATCGTTCGTGATAGAAGATGGAAAATTAAAAGGCATGACCTTCGAAAAGGTACATGCCATAAAGGACGAGAACGGCAAGAGAAAGCTGGTACCAACCGGCGAAGCAGATGTATTCTACGAAGCCGATGATGTACTGGTAGCCATTGGCCAGGAGAACAGTTTTCCATGGATAGAACGCGACCTGGGTATAGACTTCGACAAATGGGATATGCCGGTTGTTGATCCCGTAACTTTTGTATCATCCAATAAAAGGGTGTTCTTTGGTGGCGATGCCGCCTTTGGCCCTAAGAATGTGATCACTGCGGTGGCACATGGGCACCAGGCTGCCGTATCGATCCACATGGGCTGTATGGGGGAAGATATGACCCAGCGCCCTGCTCCATATGTAAACCTTATCAGCCAGAAGATGGGGATACACGAATGGAGCTACGATAGTGAAGTTGTTACTGATCTCCGTTATGCTGTTCCTCATGCCGATAAGGCATTGACACTCACCAACCGTAAAAAAGAAGTAGAGCTTGGCTTCGATCTGCCTACCGGCTTTAAAGAAGCAGAGCGCTGCCTCAACTGCGATATTCAAACTGTGTTTACAGAAAGCAAATGCATAGAGTGCGATGCATGTATGGATATATGCCCAACCTCCTGCATTACATTCACGGTAAATGAAGAAGAGCCGGATCTGCGTGCGCATCTTAAAGTCAATGCTACCAATCTTACGCAGGACCTTTATGTTTCCAACACATTACCTACAACAAGAGTAATGGTAAAGGACGAGGATGTTTGCCTGCATTGCGGTTTGTGTGCCGAGCGCTGCCCCACCTCAGCCTGGGACATGCAGAAGTTTTTGTACAAGGTTACTAAGGCGGAGCATGCATGTCAGCATCATTAAACTGTTAGCACTTACGGATTTTAGAAAAGCGGGCCTATTTCCCCGCTTTTTTTGGTTTCTTAACCACGTCTACATTCTGATGAATTTCTCTGTCTTTATCCCGTTTTTTCCTCTGAAGGTTATATAGTACAGACCAGGAACCAGTTTGCTGACGTTTACTTTGGTTTGAAGTCCAGTCAAAGACTGCTGCATTATCTCCTGGCCTATGCTGTTGGTTATAGTGAACTGGCTGAATTGGACATCGGCTCCGTTCGGGATATTGGTTGATTGGGAAATGGTGATTTGGTTTGTGGCAGGGTTAGGGGCAATTCCAATGAATGGTTTTATACCAACTTCAGCAACTGATGCTACAGGGCATCCAACCGTGCTTTCCGCTGTATTGGTAAGCACGACCTGATTGTCATCAAAATAAATACCCGCCCTTGAGGGAATAACTGTACCGTCTGCAAGGCCATTTTTTACTTCAATTGAATACACCACCATACCTTCGCACAAGCCATGATGGGAACTGTCCAACAAATTGATATGAGGGAAATCAAATTTTGCTATCGTGTGTCCGCCCGCTTCAATAATAGAAGTATTCATTGCGGCAGAAGCCGCCAGGACACGTAACGTAGAGGGGTTGAGGCTAGCCGAAAGTGTATCCAGTATATAGATATTAAATGCGGTATCGTTTCCTGTATTCTCAAAATGTATCACATACGTAAGTTTCGTAGTTCCTGGTGTGAGACAGCTCGGCTCGGCCACAATATCATTTGGGTCATAACCTGATTTTACCGTATCCACGCGAATTACAATATTATCGGACGAATTTGCGTCACCGGAAATGGGATCGATGATAAAGGATGTCATCACGGTGTCGCCAATTGACGCAGATCCCTCCATTTCAGGATAGATCAAAAATGGAGACGAAATAACCGATGACAAGGTATTTATATCCCATGTTACAACATTCCCCGACATCGAACTGGCTGCAGGTATTGATGAAAACATTGAATTGAATTTCGGATTCAAATGCATAGTCACTGTTGCTGCCGGTGGAGTACACCGGGTATTCGACGCAAGTATCAACCCACCCATATGGTGATGCCCGGCACGGAACGACGTGAACAGCTGCAGATCATACCCGGGGTCAGTACTGCATGAGAACCCGAAGTATTTTGTAGTCAACCCACTTCCTACCGTATCTGCCAATATCCCCGAGCCCGGACAGGAAATGGTAAGCCCCTGTATGGTAGACAATAGTTTAAAAGAATAAATACTCCCAGCCGGGCCATAGGCATAATAATCTAATCCGCTTGTTACGGAAACTGTGTCCAGAACAATTCCGCTGGAATCTATCTCAATTACCGAAGGCTGGTATATGGAAACTTCTGTTGCGCCAAAAACACAATTTGCATCAGCATCGTGATAAAGCCTCACCGGCAGAACCGTACATGTTTGATAAGAACAACTATAACTTACGGAATCTACCGCGGTAACACCCCTGTACAAAACGTGTTTTACTGTATAAATACCAGTGTTGGGATAGTTATGGTTAAACACGGAAATGCCAGATGATGCAAAAGTATCATTCTGGTTTGTTCCATCTCCAAAGGACGTTACAACATGCAAAGAAGATGAATAATTTGGTTGCAGGATGGTGAACTTTTGACCAGAACAAATGTCTTTTGAGTAGGCCAAAAAACTATCGCCTGCCGCAATAGGAGGGCCTAAATACAGTCCATACAATTCACTTTCAGCAAGGGCACGATCCCATACCCCGATATCATCTATTTTACCATCAAAAAAACGCTGACAAGAATAATGGCCTTTACCGATCTCCAT
>CANJQU010000175.1 GCA_947476485.1 Chitinophagaceae bacterium | reverse complement strand
GCGAGGAACAAGACAATAATGACGAACAATACAATGTTCCTTTGCTTAAGTTGCAGCTTTTGGATAGTCGTTTGCTGGTTCAGCCCTTTGATCTGCTCTTCCTTTTTCTCGGTCTCATATTTTGTATTTAACTCAGCAAGTTGCTTGGCCTTTGTATCGTTATAAATTGAATCATTGAGTGCCGTATACTTTTTATGATAACCCAGCGCAAGTCCATAATTCCCGTGACGTTCGTATATGTCCGACAAAAATTGGTAAGTGTACTTGGTAAGATCTTTAAAGTCGATTGCTGTAGAAATAGCCAAAGTCTTCTGAATATAGCTGATCGTACTGTCAAACTGTTTCAGGCTGTCGTATGTTTCTGCGATGTTGATATAAGCCAACGCAAGGTCTATCTGTTTGCCTTCCTGCATTTTATACATCAGCGCCTCTTTCTGAAACACAAGCGCCTTCGCCGGTTGATTCCTCTTTGCATATATACCAGCTATATTTTCGAGGCTGTATGCCTTACCTAGTTTAGCCTTCCCCTTATCATTATAATGCAACGACTGTTTGTAGAAATACAGCGCAGAATCATACATCTCTTTTCGCTCGAACATCACACCCAACCGGTTATAACCGTCTGCCAGCAATTCATCATCGTTAAATTTCAAAGCTATGCCCAACCCGTTTCTCAGGTACTGTTTGCAGATGGCGCTGTACTTGTTCTGATCGTATACCTGCGCTATTGCATAGTCCAGAGACGCAGATTCGAGGGAAACCGGGTGTTGCTCCGCGCGCCTCGCCACATCAAGCAAAAGCTTCACCGCCTTATCCGATTGCCCGTTGAGATAATACTTTATCGCCAGCAACCTCTGCGCCTTGATTTCTGCATCGGTATTTCCCTGTTTTTTAGCGAGTTCGGTAGCTTTTGTCGCATAGTATTCCAGCGAATCGGAATTCGTGTCATAAGTCCGCTGCACAGCAGAGAGTAATTCATCCAATGCCCTGTGTACAACCTGCCCCGTTGCGGTCTGCAACAGGAACAAAACGATAAACAAACAAAATAGTCTTCTCAACATCTCAGTTAAAAATAAACAATATGCACATCAACTATTATTAACCCTATAACCCTTGGGTATTAGCAAGGTAATTCTTATTTTTAGTAGATCGAACCCACACCATTTCAAAGCACATGCAAACCGATAAAGATAATTTAAAGCAAATAAATATCCTGCTGGTCGATGACCATGCAATAGTGCTTGACGGTATCGCATCTTTATTGTCACAGGTGCCACAGTTCAATATCATCGGCAAAACTACCAGTGGCCACGAAGCGCTGGAAATGATCGCCGGCAACATGGTCGATGTAGTGATCTCAGACTATTCAATGAAAGAAATGGATGGCTGCACACTTGCGCGCAACATAAAAAAAAATCACCCGGAAATAAAGATCATTATGCTGAGCATGCACGATGAGCCGTCTATAGTTCAGGATGTATTGCGGAGCGGTGTGGACAGCTACATTCTAAAGAAATACACACACAATGAACTGGCAACAGCGATAAACGTAATAATGGAAGGCGGCCAGTTCTGGAGCCCCGAGATAAACGCCATATTGCTGAAGAAGATGTTCCCGGATAATAATAAGCAGCTTACGGAAAGAGAAATGGAAGTGCTGAAACTACTGGTAAATGAAATGAGCAGCAGGGAGATCGCAGAGCAGCTCTTCATCAGCGAGCGGACAGTGGAGACACACCGCAAAAACCTTTTCCGAAAAACGAATTCAACCAATATTGTGGGACTGATAAAGTATGCACATTCGCAGGGGTTGGTTTAAAATGACCTGATACGCTCAGGCCATCGCAGGGTTATTTACAATATTCTGTCCTTCTTAACAAATAAATGATTAACTTTATAACAACCGTAGAGGTCGCGTATCTGTTCAATTTTCATTTCACCCGCACCAGTTAGTCCTGAAAGGATTTAGTGAGGTTCTATATTTCCGCAATTATCTATCTCAGACATTTGCTTGCTATTGTGGCTGTTGCTGCACTTCCGGCGGGTTTCTTTGTTTCTTAAAATACGCTTTTCCGAACAGAGGTTGTTCCTAAATCGTAAAGTTTGTTTTTAGTTTAACTTCTTTTAACAGCAAATACCATGGCCAATTTAATTACCATTTCTTATCCCGGCGAAACAGTTGTTCCGATAAGATTGAGCTATTCCATTGAGGTAGCAGAAAATGTGCAGACGATAAACTGTTGTGTAGATGAGAAACACTTTCCCATCTGGCTACAGCTACGGAAGTTCAGCCTCCTCTCTCTTAAGGAGAAAAACAACTACACCCCGCTCTTCAACGAGGTGAACAACAGCAAGAACATGGCAACGTCATTGTTCATCGACCTGGCATATACCGACATCATGCATGCCGAGAAGTTTAGGGTGCTGGAACCGGCATAAATTATTTCCTGCCGGGTTAATTAACTGCACAAAGTCCGAAATATAAAACGCAGGACCGATAAAGCCCTGCGTTTATGTATACCGTATTTCTGTGTGTGAAGTAGAATTACTGTTTCTTAACCTACCTTCTTCACCCTTATAGCGCTGATGCCCTTGGGTGTTCTTTCTCTTTCAAAAGTCACTTTGTCCCTTTCTTTCACCGGCTGTGCCAGTTGATTGGCGTGTACAAATACATTCTCACGGCTCTGGTTGTCAGTGATGAAACCATAACCTTTGTCATCATTAAAGAATGATACAATACCTTCCCTTATTGCATTCTCAGGTTCCACCTTTGCGGCGCCAAGCTGAATGTCCTCCAGGTTGATCTCCCTTCTTTTGCGTGGATCTGGCGGTGTAGATGTGATGTTACCGTTCTCATCCAGGTAGGCCATCATATCTTCAAGGCTTTTTCCCTTGGTGTTAGATTCCTTCCGCTCCTGCATTTTCTGGGCTTTATCACGCTTTTCTTTCGCTTTCTTCTTTTCCTTTTCCTTCTTGGCAAATGTTTCGCTCATAGACTATATTTAGTGCTGTACTTAATGGCCCTGCGGGCTGCCCTGGTATTAGATATTATCCCCGGCGGGCGTTCGGAAATAAACATTGGTTAAAAAAACAAAGCCCCCAAACAGGGGCTTTGCAATGATGAAATATTTAATAAGCTTAGATAACTTTTACGTTAACAGCATTTAAACCTTTTTTACCATTTTGAACTTCAAATGAAACTTTGTCATTTTCGCGGATCTCGTCATGAAGACCTGAAACGTGAACAAAAACATCTTCGCCGCCATTTGATGGGCTGATGAAACCAAATCCTTTGGTTCCGTTAAAAAACTTTACTGTACCTTCTTGCATTTTTTCTGTTTTTAAAGAATTATAAAGTGCAAAGCTACGAAATTTATTTTACAAAAAAATAAAATATTTTTAAAGCTTAAAAACAATCCTTCCTACTCGCATTAAAAAAGAAATAAAAATAAAGCAGTATAAATGACCTACCTTTAACAAACGTTCTCATCTTTTATCCCAACACATATATGGTCATAACATCAGAGCTCAAGAGTAAATTCAATGCGTCTTTTCACAGGATCATGAAACAAACATCGCCTGAGCTGCAAAAACAGTGGGATGGTGGGATAGAATGGAAAGACGACCGGTCCTACCCGCACATACAACCCGAAGTAATACAGGCCTTGCCTGAAGGGGCTAAGGCCGCATACGTGACCCTGCTCAACAAACTAAGCAGGGGTATCATATAAATCATTTTAATTCAACATAGCAGTGGAAACATTATCAGTCAGCATGCCCACAGAAAACGTAGTTTTCAGGAAAATAAAAGAAATAAGCGCCCGTGAGATACAGCCCAGGCCCACGGTAAACACTAATGAACTGGCTGGCGAACTATCCGTTAGCCCCGAGAGCATTATGCCCCTGCTCTCCGAGTTGAAAAAATTAAGACTGCTCACGTTCAATGACGTGAAAGGATCGGCCATTAAGCTCACCTTGCTCGGCACCGTGGTAAAGAGGGATAAATAACACCCTGTTCCAGGCAAACCCTTTTATCTGAGGGGTGGTATCTTATAGGTTCCGCCCGGTTTGAGGAGGAGGTATGGCCCTACCCCTTCGCCTGTTTTCTCCCGCACCACGCTATCTATGCACATGCTGCCGCCCCGGTAGTCCATCGTCACATAGAACGTTTCATTCTTTGCGTTGCGGTAAGAAAGCCCGCCATTATTATAGCCCGCCTGTATGCAGGTTATCGTTCCAGGGAACTCTACAAATGCCGATGCGCCCTGTCCATATTCATCGCCGGGATGCACCCATAGCTTATTTGAGTTGCCGGGGCTCTTGCCCGCGCTAAGCACCAGGTTCTCGGGGTTACAGTCCACCCAGTTCTCGCTGTAGCTGTCATTGGTCCATAGCGGCAACGTCAGGTCCAGGTATTTTTGCTCCTTTGTAAAGCAGGAAAAAAATGAGCCCGCACTCTCATGCTCATGGTAGGCAATGTTATACAACGCCACTTTCTTTGGGGTGACCTGCTGGAAATCTATGCGATAGAATGCCCACGTTGTTGTTGCCACATTTACCCTGAAATAATAATGCCCGTCAAATGAAGTATCATACGTGAACTCATAGTAGCCTTCATATTCGTCTGCTTTGAATTGCTTGTAAGGCATTTTCACCCAAAAGACAGACGACCAGCCCGGTGCGCTGAATACAAGCTTGATCTTTTTATACTGCCGCGCACGGCCACGTGGCCCCGGCACTGTATTAAATACCGCCTTCGACTGATAGGCCGTAACCATCACATCATCTACCCTGCCGCCAAACAACTGTTCATACGCATCATCACCCGCAAGCACAGTTTGCGCAAGGAAAACAAAAAAGAAGAATATAATGTACCTCATTTATTCTAAATCTTGAAGGTCTTATCCTTGAGAAATAATACGAACCACTTTGCAGTCTTAGCGTAAACCTTTGCGAATGTTTGCGATTAAATTTCCACGCACTGGCTAAGCCTTTGGCGTCCGCTGCAGTGTCTCCAGCAAAAACGACCAGAACTTCTGCACCGAGGATATCTGCACACACTCATCCGGCGAGTGAGCGCCATTTATATTGGGGCCGAAAGAGATCATCTGCATGTCCGGGTAGTTAGTGCCCAGTATACCGCACTCCAGCCCGGCATGCACCGCATTTACGTGTGCCTGCTCCAGGAACATCTCTTTGTATAAGTTCGACATCAGTTGCACAATAGGCGCATCTGACCGTGGCGCCCAGCCCGGGTATCCGCCGGTATAGGTAACTTCCGCATCCATAAGCTCGAACGCGCTTGTGATAGCCGCGGCGAGGTCAAATTTCTCCGAATCCACCGAGCTCCTCGTAAGGCACTGCACGCTGTAAGCGCCATCTGCTACCAGCACACGCGCCAGGTTATTAGAGCTTTGCACCAGCCCGCTTATCTCCGGGCTCATGCGGTAGATACCATTCGCGCAGGCATAAACTGCATTCAGCAGCTTCAACTGAAAACCGCCCACCATCACCTGTGCCGGCAGTTGTGCCGCATCCATTGTTATCACCAGCTTAGGGTCGGTCACCCGGTATTCGTCCTTTAGCATACCTGCCAGCTCAGCAACTGCATCCTGCACCTTAGCCACATCCTCCGTATCGGTCACGATCACAGCTACCGACTCACGCGGAATGGCATTGCGCAGGCTGCCGCCGTTTATGCTCGCTATGCTTACATCATGTTCCTTAGTAAGGCGCAGCAGTATGCGGTTCATTATTTTATTGGCATTGGCCCTGCCCAGGTGGATATCCCCACCCGAGTGACCTCCGGTCAGCCCCTTTACTGCAATAGTAAACGCTGCATCGCCCGTTGGCTTCATGGTCTTGTAGCTGCCTGTGGCAGTAACGTCTATACCACCTGCACAACCTATCGTAAGTTCATTATCTGCTTCCGTGTCCAGGTTCAGCAATATTTTGCCGTTCAGCAGGCCGCCCTTCAGCGCCAGTGCACCTGTCATGCCGGTTTCCTCATCTATGGTAAACAGCGCTTCCAGTGCAGGATGCGGAATATCGGTAGATGACAGGAGCGCCATAATGGAGGCAACGCCAATCCCATTGTCTGCGCCCAGCGTAGTACCGTTTGCGCGCACCCAGTCGCCATCCACAACCATCTCTATACCCTGTGTTTCAAAGTCGAAAGTAGTATCACTGTTTTTCTGGTGCACCATATCCAGGTGACTCTGCAGCACTATTGGCTGGCGGTCTTCCATACCGGCAGTAGCCGGCTTCCTGATGATCACATTACCTACTTCATCTTCTGTTGTCTCCAGCTTCAGCCCTTCGCCAAACGCCTTCATAAAAGCCCTTATTCTCTCTTCTTTCTTAGATGGACGGGGTATGGCATTCAGGTTTGCGAAATGGTTCCATAGTGCCGTAGGCTGTAGTATTCTTATCTGTACGTTCATAATCTCAGTTTCGGGTTC
>CANJQU010000174.1 GCA_947476485.1 Chitinophagaceae bacterium | reverse complement strand
TACCGTGAAGCCTATGGTACGGCGGGCTACGGCGCCAGCGCCCTCAGCCAGCACCAACGGCATTACGCCAAGAATGAATGCAAGCGAGGTCATGATAATAGGACGGAGCCGAAGCCTTACGGCATCGAGTGTAGACTGGATAATATCATCCCCTGCATCTACGCGCTCTTTGGCAAATTCTACTATCAGGATCGCATTCTTCGCAGCTAGGCCTATGAGGGTGATAAGGCCTATCTGTGCATAAACGTTGTTGGTGAGGCTTGGCACCAATGTAAGCGTTAGTATGGCGCCGAATGCACCGATGGGCACTGCCAGCAGCACCGAGAACGGCACTGCCCAGCTTTCGTAGAGCGCAGCGAGAAACAGGAAGACAAAGACTATGGAAAGCAGGAAGATATAAACGGTCTTACTACCTGCCTGAACTTCCTCATAGCTAAGACCTGAGAACTCATAGCCGTAGCCCTGCGGCAAAGTGGTCTCCGCTATCTGTTTAAGGGCCGCCAGCGCCTCTCCGCTGCTATGACCCGCCTTTGGCGAACCATTCACCTCGGCAGAGCGGAAGATATTGAAATGGGAAATAAGGGGAGCTGTCTCTATTGGTTTGTAACTGATGAGCGTGCCGAGCGGAATCATTTGCCCTGCCTGGTTGCGCACATAGTATTTGTCCATGTCTGATATCATGGTGCGGAAACTGGTGTCTGCCTGCACCACCACATGGAAGTTGCGATTATAGAGCGTTACATCGTTCACATAGAAGCTGCCCATGTAAGTTTGTATGGTACTGAACACGTCTGATATCGACACACCAAGGCGCTTACTCTTTTCACGGTCTACTGTGATGCTGTAGCTGGGCGTGTGTGCACCGTAGAAACTGAATGCGCTGCTAATAACCGGATTTTTGTTTGCTTCGGCAACGAAGTCCTTTACCACTTTCTCGAAGGCCTGCACATTGTCTGTGGTCTGCCGCTGCTGTATCTGTATACTGAAGCCAGCAGTTTGTCCGAGGCCGGGTATAGGCGGTGGTGGTATCACTACAACATTTGCCTGCTTCACACCTGCTGCCGCAATATTTTTCTTCAGCACATCGACGATACCCGGCACCTGCTCTTCTGTCTTCAGCCGCTCGTCCCATGGTTTTAGCTGGCAGAAGATGGTGCCCCCATTTGATTTGGAAGAGAAGGTAACCACATTCAGCCCACCTAGCGCGGCGTAATGAGCTACGCCGGGCGTTTCGCCCACTGCCTTCATTATCTTGTTCAGCACCTCGAGCGAGCGGGTAGTTGATGACGCTTCCGGCAATTCGTAGGTAATAAACATGCGCCCATCATCTTCAGAGGGGATGAAGCCTGTCGGCTTATTTTTAAATAACAGGACAGTGCCTATGCAAATACACACCAGGATAATGACCACAAACTTAGAAGCACGGATACAATGCTTCACACCGCTGGTATAGCCGGCAGTCATTTTATCAAACCATGCGTTGAACCTGAAGAACAGCTTATTGATGCCCTTTGCATCTTTATTAACGTGGCCGGGCTTTAACAACAGTGTACACAATGCAGGGGTAAGAGACAATGCTACGAATGCCGATATGATAACAGAAATGGCTATGGTAATAGCAAACTGCTGGTATAGCCTGCCCACTATACCCGGAACGAAACCAACCGGAACAAATACAGAAGCAAGAATAAGCGCGATCGCAATAACAGGGCCCGAAATATCCCGCATAGCATGATATGCCGCCTCTTTAGCGGTCATCTGCTTCTCGTCCATGTAGTGCTGTACGGCCTCCACCACTATGATCGCATCGTCTACAACAATACCTATGGCCAGCACAAAACCAAACATGGTGAGTGTGTTGATGGTAAAGCCCATGGGGATGAAAAAGATGAATGTGCCGATGATGGAAACAGGTATGGCTAACACAGGAATAAGCGTGGCGCGCCAGTTTTGCAGGAACAGGAACACTACTATTGCCACAAGCCCCAATGCCTCCAGCAAAGTTATCAGCACTTCGTGCATAGATACCTTGACCACGGTTATTGATTCGAACGGAATGCCATACGCGATATCAACGGGGAAAGACTTCTTCAGCTCGTCCAGCCGGCTGGTGATGGCATCGGCAGTGGCAAGGGCATTGCTGCCGGGCGCCTGGTAAACCAGCAAGTAGGATGCGCGCTTGCCATCCACAAATGAATTGCTGGAATAGGAAAACTTACCAAGCTCAAGACGTGCCACATCGCGCAGATACACCAGCGCACCTGTGGCCGGGATGGTCTTTACCACGATCTTCTCAAAATCGGCGGTAGAGAATAAACGACCATTTACGAGGAGACTATATTCGAACGCCTGTACATTCTGCTGCGGCGGCACACCTACTGACCCTGCAGCCACCTGCACATTCTGCTCGGCAATTGCTGCGTTCACATCTGTAGCAGTAAGGCCGTATGATGCCATCTTGTCCGGCCTGAGCCATACGCGCATACTAAAATCATCAGTGCGTGAAATAACATCACCTACCCCTTGTACACGCATGAGGGCATCTTTCACAAATATGTTAGTATAGTTATCTACGAACTGTACATTGTGCGTGCCGTTTGGTGAATAGAGCGCCACAAGCAATAATATGCTCGGGTTCTTTTTTCTCACCACCAGGCCCAGTCGTTTCACAACATCCGGCAACTGGGGAGTGGCGATGCTTACCCTGTTCTGCACATCGAGTGTGGCTACGTTTATGTTTGTGCCTATGTTGAAGGTGGCATTTATCGTTAGCTGGCCGTTTCCTGTACTGTTGCTTTGCAGGTACTCCATGCCCGGCGAGCCGTTTATCTGTGTTTCCACAGGCGTGGCCATGGTTTGCTCTACGGTGAGCGCATCAGCCCCGGTGAACTGACCGGTGACCTGCACTACAGGCGGAGTTATCTCGGGGTATTGCCCTACAGACAGGTTCATGATGCAGATAGCCCCCACAAGCACCAGCACTATGGAGATAACTATCGCCGTAACCGGCCTTTTTATGAATGTATTGGCAATCATTTTTTTTAAGTTAAAGGTTAAAAGTCAAAACCTTTAAGTTCATCCGAGCCATGGGTTATAACCAATTTCCGGTTCCAGCTTCTGGCTTTCAACTTAATGCGGCATCACTATCAACGAACCCGAATGGAGCTTTTGCACTCCATCTACTATTACTTTATCGCCCTCTGAAATACCTGATAAAACAATAACCTGGTCGGCAATAGTTTGTCCCAGTGTTACTTTGCGCTGCAGCGCACGCAATGATGCCCCCTGCGGCTGAGTGTCCTTATTTTTGCCTGCACCTTCGGCAGCTTCAATCACTGTATCCTTCGCTACGTACATAAAATACTCGCCCATCTGCTCTACAATGGCCTTACTGGGCACAAGCATCTGTGCGGCAGTATCTGAATTGCGCACGCGCACTATACTGCTCATTCCCGCTCTCAACAAGGAGGAGGTGTTTTGAAAAACAAGCCTAACCGTAATAGTACCGGTCAGCGGGTTGACACCACGGTCTATAAAAGAAATCTGCCCCACGCCGGGATAAAGGGTGTTGTCGGGCAGCAAAAGTGTAAAGACAGAATCAGCATCAGCCGGCGGGTTCTGTTTGAGTTTCAGGAAACGGGGTATCTGTTTTTCATTCACCACAAAATCCACTGCCATCGGGTTGTCGGACGAAATGGTGTTCAGCACCGTCTGCCCAACGCTTACTGTGTTGCCTACTTTCACCTGTGATATACCAATAGTGCCATCAAATGGCGCTTTAATGGTAGCGTATCCAAGATCGGTCTGCGTCTTTGCAAGATCCTGCTTTGCTGCAGTAAGCTGGTCCTTTGCGTTCTGCAAGGTGGTCATTGCATGGTCGAGTATCTGCTTTGCCACTGCGTCATGTTCATTCAAGTATATATATCGGTCGGCATCTTTCTTAGCCTGCTCCATGTTTGACGCAGCTACTTTCACATTTACCTGCGCTGAATTATAACTAGCCTGGTACTTACTATCATCTATGGAATAAAGCTTCTGTCCTTTTGTTACATGGTCCCCTTCTTTGAAGTATATGCCGGTAACATAGCCTTCCACCACCGGATGTATGTCTACCTGCATCAACGCAGTTACTGTGCCGGGAAATTTCTCGAAGTAAACGGCCTTCCCGGCATGTGCCTCATACACATTTACCGGCACCGGCATACCCGCCGGGTTGGGAGCAACCTTTTTTGTTTCCCCGCAGGAGAACAAAATAATGCTGATGGCAGCTATGGTAATGATCTTCAGAAAAGACCTGTTCATGGTAATGCTTTTTGCGGAACGTGCACAACGTTCCCAGTTAAATCTCGGTAGGGATATCCCCCATTGCTTTCTCCAGGTCTATCTTGCTTTCTATTACCTGGAAGAGCGCGTTCAAATAATTTATCTCAGACGTCTGCAGGTCCGACTCTGCTATGATCACATCCAGGTAGGCTTTTACACCTTCCCTGTACTGCAGCTTTACTATGTTGTACACCTCACGCGCCATCTCCACATTCTCACCCTGCTGGCGCAGATAGTACAAATTGCTCTTGTACCCTGCCATGGCCTGGCTATACTGTGTATAGATAGCCAGCCGCAGGTTCACTTCATCCCAGTCAGTGCGCTGCTCCTGCAGTTTTGCTTTGTGCATATTCCCCACACGCCTGAAACCGGTAAATATGGGTATATTCAGTTGAAGACCGAAGAGCGAATATGGATAAGCCCTGGAATACAAGTCCGAGAAGCGGTTGTTCTCAAATTCATGGCTGTAGCTGTAATATGCCGACAGTGATGGCAAAAACCCTAACTGGTAGTAAAGCGTAGTTTCACGCTGCATTCTTTTGGCGGTTTGCAGCGCCTGGTATTCTATCCTTTTCTCAAACTCCAGGCGGGCATTAGTATCGATGTATATCTCCTGCATCATCTGTGTTGTATCGAAATGCACGGTGAACCTGCTGCCGTAAGTAAAACCCATCAACTGCTTCAGCACAGCATACTTTGCCTGCACCGCTTCCGTGGCATTTCTTAACTGCGAGAGCGCATTATTGAGCGAAATAGTAGCCTGCTTGTAGTCTACCTTATCCACGATGCCGCTTTTATAACGGTTGTAGGCATCGGCCTGGTTCTTGCGCAGTCGCGCTGTGTCTTCCTTATACACGCTTATCTGCTCTATGGAAAGCAACAGGTCATAAAACGCTTTGCTAACTCCTGACACCAGGTTGATCTTAGCGCTTACCACCGCCTGTTTTGCACCAAGGGTATTTAATTTAGCTGACTTAGCTGCCAATAAAACATCTGTGCTGAACAAAGTCTGACTGGCAGTAACTGAAGGGATAGAGTAATTGTAAACGCCTGTCAATACCGGGGTCAGGACACCGCTGAACGTAGAAAAAGCAGTGGGCCGCTGGAAATAGTGCTGGTAAGTAGCTGTTCCGTTCACTTGCGGCAGCCAACCAGATAATGCAATCGCGTTATTGGTCCTTGCAATAGATTCATCGATGAGCGCCTGGTTGAGCGCGGGTTGATTCTTTAACGCGAACCTTATGCAATCTGCCAGTGAAAGAACAGTAGTATTTGAATCGATACCCGTCTCATTGCCACTAACGAGACCCGGTATTAGTCCGGCCGAGTATCTGCCATTCGCATATACCCTATCATGCTGCTGCGCGCAAATATCAAGCGATACAAGTAAAAAGCAGCACAGGAAAACAGGTGCGAAACGGAAGTGGTACAACATAAACTTACTGCCTGAATTAGGTTTAGGAACGTTGAATATCCTAAGCAAAGGTATCTATATGGCAGTAAATGAATGTACCTACCCCTATTAATTTTATTGATTGCGGGTTATAAAAAAACGCGTGAAACCCAAAAAAGCGTTATCTGCTTAATGATCAGCGATTAATAAATAGTGCAAGTCCACACTTCGCCACGAATGGTGGTATCGAAGTTGCTGCAGGTATTTCGCGCGTTCTTTTCGGTCTGGTTGCCGAGGTCGACGTTGTAAACAACTAAATTATTGTAGGTACAGGCGCAGTGATAATCTTTTTTGCAGGAAAATAAGCTTAGCATACCTACAAGAACGAAAACAATAGAATAAGTCGCCTTTTTCATCTGAAATTTGTTTTTTAGCTGCCAGATGGAACTTCCAGGCCCGGTCGTTTCATCAATGCCGTGTTGTTAATTAAAAAACGGATTAATTTTGAGGCATGAAACACTTTATGTTTTTATTGTTGTTTATGCTCCCGGCATCAAAAATAAGTTTTTCACAGGAACATAATATACATCCGGTAAAATATATTTTTGACCCGAAAGCCAATGCCAAAGAAGAGCTAAACACTGCCATAGCGGCCGCAGGCAAAGCGCACAAACACATCCTTATACTGGTGGGTGGCGACTGGAGCGTGGCGAGCCGGGAGTTAGACTCGACCCTTAAAAAGGATTATGTGCTGAAAACACTTGCTGACGGCTTCGTGTTTATG
>CANJQU010000173.1 GCA_947476485.1 Chitinophagaceae bacterium | reverse complement strand
GACGATGCAATAGATAAGAATAGAGCGAGAATAACCAGTGCATTGCGAAGAATGTCTGACGAGGAGATCACTCCTGCTGATTACAGGGATATAAAGAACCTGTATGAGCCGGAAATTGAGAAGCTGCTCAAAAGGAAGCAGGAATTGAAATTAGTAGATGATAACCTAATAAACTACATAAACACAGTAACAAAGGGGCTTAGAACACTGCCTGTCTATTATCAAACTGCCTCACTTTCTACGAAGCAACGTATTATAAGTTCGATGTACCCTGAAAAGTTGGTTTACGAAAATAGAACTTATCGAACCCCGGCAATTAACGAGGCTGTTCGGATAATAAGCAAGCCAGAAGCGGCTTTCAGCGGGTTAGAAAAAGGACAGGTCTCCAAAAAAGGAGACCTGTCCAACTGGGTAGTCCGACCAGGATTCGAACCTAGACAAACAGTACCAAAAACTGTGGTGCTACCGTTACACAATCGGACTAACCCAACCGCGCCGAAGCGAGGGGCTGCAAAGGTAATTATGGAGATCAACATAAACAAACATTTTTTATCGCCTATTTATCCACTATACTGTATAAATACGCTTGTTTTCCGATGATTTTCCCTGCCTTCGGCACATGTTTTTATGGTAGGTTTGCGAAACGATTTAAATAACAGGAGAAACAGGTATGTCTGCTGCGCAAAACCCGCGCCAATACGTCATTAGCTTTATATTTATAGGCATCGCGTCTATAATATTGCTACGGCTTTTTTTTCTCCAGAACTTCGAGTCGAAATACAAGATACTTGCCAACGACATTGCCATTTATAAAAAGGTCGTTTACCCGCCGCGCGGTGCGATACTGGACAGGAAGGGCAAGGTGATGCTGTCAAATACCACCATTTATGACCTGATGGTGACACCGCATAATGTGCCTAAGACCTTTGATACTGCCCAGTTCTGCGCGGTGCTGGATATTGACAGGGCTACTTACATAAAGATACTGGACCGGGTGCTTACGCGAAACATTGATGTGCGCCAGAGCTCTTTTATGGAGCAGTTGAGCCCCGAGCAAACGGCGCGTTTCCAGGAGAATATCTACATGTTCCCGGGGTTTGAGCTGGTGGAGCGTAATATCAGGTCGTATGAAAATGCGAGCGCCGGTATTGTGCTGGGCTATATAGGCGAAGTATCGCCGGAGATGCTGAAAAGGCCAAGATATGCAAGCTACCGCCAGGGCGACTATACGGGTTTTAGCGGCCTTGAACTGCAATATGAAGAGGTATTGCGCGGCCAGCGTGGTGTGCACTATCTTGAAAGAGATAAATTCAATCGTCCGCGCGATCCGTATCGCGGGGGCACGCTGGACAGCCAGGAAGTATCCGGCAGGCAGCTTGATCTGTACCTTGATGCGGACCTGCAGTCTTATGCAGAGAAGCTGATGCAAAACAAGATCGGCAGTGTGGTTGCTATAGATCCCCAGACCGGCGGCATACTGACGATGGTGAGCAGTCCCACTTACGATCCTAACCTGCTGCGTGGCCGGGACAGGGCGAAGAACTACGCCATGCTCTACCGCAAGGCAACTCGGCCATTGTTCAACCGGGCCACACAGGCTACCTACCAGCCAGGGTCCACTATTAAGCCCATGACGGGGCTTGTGGCACTGGCCACGGGAGCGATCAGCCCGAATTTCGGACTTGCGTGTTACGGAAGTTATAACTATTGCGGGCGACCAATTAAGTGTGAGCACAAGGACGCAGGGCATGCCGGTAATTTCAGGCTGGCGCTGGCACACTCCTGCAATTCTTATTTCTGCCATGTTTTCAGGCTTAGTGTAGACTATTCTAAATTCAAAAGTGTGAGAGCCGGGCTGCAGGTGTGGCATGACTACCTTTACGCCATAGGGTTTGGGCGCCAGACCGGCGTGGATATTCCATTTGAAGGAACAGGCCGTGTGCCTGATTCTGCGTATTATAATGACCGCTACCGGTTCTCATGGAATTCCTGTACTATATTATTCGTGGGGATGGGGCAGGGCGAGCTATCGTGTACGCCGCTGCAAATGGCCAATGGCATGTGCATGATCGCCAACAAGGGTTACTACTATACACCGCACTTTGTAAAAGCTATAGGCAAAAATCCTGACGACAGCCTGCTGAAAAAATATAAAGAGAAGCATACGGTGCTGAATATACCCGATACCACTTTCAGCGTTGTGCAGCAGGCCATGCAGGATGTGGTGGAAAGTGGTACCGCTATAGGTGCAAAGCTGGATGGCGTGACGATATGTGCAAAAACAGGTACCGCCGAGAATAAGGCGATAGTTAATGGTGTTGTGATAAAGATGGAGAACCACTCCATGTTTGTGGCATTTGCACCGAGGAATAATCCGCAGATAGCAATAGCGGTGGCGATAGAGAATGCGGGTTTTGGCGCTACCTGGGCGGCGCCTATTGCGAGCCTGCTGATAGAGAAATACCTGAAAGACAGCGTATCGGTGAAGCGCAGGGTAATGGAGGATAAAATGATCAATGCGCACCTGATCAACAAATACGTATATACCATTGACTCTGTTTTGAGGTTGCGCGATGCAGAGGTATACCGCGCGAGGATGGAAAGAAAGAGAATCGCAGATAGCACGAGGAACGCTAATTCGGCAGATATGCTGGAAAGGTGGCTAAATCAAAAACTAAAGAAGAAGAAATAAGTAATTTGGAAATTTGAAAATGTGGTGATTTGAAAATACACTTATGAGATCAATACTATCAGAAAGAAAAATGCAGGCCAATTTCCAAATTTTCAAATAATTGAATTGTCAAATTAACGTATGAGCTCATTAAGAAAATCGTTGTTCTACCGGATCGATGGCATAGTGCTGATGCTTTATGTGTCGCTTGTGATCGTGGGGATACTTGCCGTTTTTTCGGTGGAGCATCGTACCACGGACCTGTCCCTCTTTATGATGAACAAGAGCTACATGAAGCAGTTGATATGGTTTGGTTATTCTCTTGTGATAGGTATGATGATCATGCTCACAGATAGTAAGTTCTTTTCATCATTTGCATTTCTTGCGTATACTATCGGTGTTGCGATACTGATCATTACCATCTTTGCCGGTGTAGATGTAAAGGGGTCGCGATCGTGGCTGGGGGTGGGTAGTTTTCGTTTTCAACCCGGCGAGGTGGCTAAGATATTTACAGCGATGGCGCTTGCAAAATTCCTGTCACTTCCTGAAACCAATTTCAAGACATTGAAGCACCGGCTGGTTGGTGTTGCGCTGGCCATGACTCCTGCTGTTTTTATACTATTACAGAAGGAGACCGGGCTGGCGCTGGTGTATTTCTGCTTTTTCCTTGTTATGTATCGCGAGGGGCTTCCAAATACCGTGCTGGTGGTTGGGTTTTCGGGAGTAGCCCTCGTGCTGACGACATTGCTTGTTGACCGTAAGGTCTTGTTTGTAGTGCTTACCCTGCTTGCCGCGCTGGTTGCCTGGCTGATGCGCACCGCCCTGAAGCGCCGTTGGGAGCCGCGACTGCTGCTGGTTGGTATATGGCTTTTTTGTATTTTATTTTCCCAGGTAGCGGTCCCGTTCGTATTCAAGCATGTTTTGCAGGCGCACCAGATAGATCGTATCTACTCGACCATAGGCAAGGAAGTGCCGGATGAGTATAATAAAAGGATAGTTGCAGGAGAGGAAAAAAAAGGCAATGCTTCTGAGTACAATGTGCTTCAATCCAAGATAGCTATTGGCTCGGGTGGCTTCTGGGGTAAAGGCTTTTTGAACGGAACATCCACCAAAAATCAGTTTGTGCCGGAGCAGAATACGGACTTTATCTTCTGTGCAATAGGTGAGCAATTCGGGTTTGTGGGTAGCGCCATTCTGATCATACTATACCTGTCGCTGATGTTGCGTATCATATTTATAGGTGAGCGGCAACGGTCTGCTTTCACGCGTGTTTACTCTTACTGCGTGGCGTCCATACTGTTTTTCCACTTTGCGGTCAACATCTCCATGACCGTTGGTCTGGCGCCTGTGATCGGTATTACCCTGCCGTTTTTAAGTTATGGCGGGTCTTCATTGTTGTCATTCAGCATACTTATTTTTATTCTTGTGCGGCTGGATGCTGACCGGCAGGTGCTGATACGGTAAGAACCCCCAAACCCCCTGAAGGGGGCTTCGCTGGGGGACATGCCTTCAGCTTGGGAATCAATATTGGCTTTGACGAGTTTTTTATATTTTAGAAGATCCATTTCATTGTTTGCTTTATCATGTTGAGGTATGTTATGAAGTCGCAAATTTATTCACTAGTAAAGCCCCTTTAGGGGTTGGGGTTTTATGATATATCCATTATCAGAGGGTGTGTTTACAGTGGGGCATGACAAGCAGTTCGTTCCGTTTAGTCTTGCTACAGATGAACTGACCGACCGGCCGACCGGTTCGTTGCTGGTAGAGGTGCAGCCTTTTCTTGTGGTGACCGACAAGGATGTGATCGTGCTGGATACGGGCTTAGGCTTCAACAACAGCGATGGTGTGTTGCAGATACACGACAACCTGCGCGAACATGGTTATGAACCTGCGCACGTAACTAAGGTGCTGCTATCGCACCTGCATAAGGACCATGCGGGCTGCCTGGTGTTTAAGGATAATAATGGCCTGGTGAAAACAACCTTTCCTAATGCCGATTATTGTATATACCGTGCGGAGGCCGATTTCGCGCTGAAGACCGGTCATCCGTCTTATCATCCCGAAGATATTGAACCATTGCTTGCAACAAACCAGGTTAAATGGCTGGACGGAGCAACAGGACTTATTGATGGGTACATTCGATTCACGCACTCCGGCGGCCATTGTCCCCAGCATATTGTATTTCTTATAGACGACGGCAAGGATAAGGTATTCTTCGGCGGCGATGAGGCTCCGCAGTTAAAGCAACTGAAGATGAAGTATGTGGCCAAGTATGACTTTGATGGCAAGAGAGCTATGCAACTGCGGGAGCAGTATGCGGAGCAGGGTAGAAGTGAGGGCTGGAAATTCCTTTTTTATCATGATGTGAAGTGCCCGGTGTCTGGCTTATGATCTATTTTTTCTTTTTGCTGGCTTTTGCTTTAGCGTTAAACTCCAGGCACAAGCCTACCCAATAGTCAAAGTCCTTTTTCTTTTTCATCCCGTCGTCGGAGATGTATACATATCCCTTCATGGGCCTTCCTGTAAAATCCATTGGCCGGCACCCGTTTTTTTCTAATGCGGTTTCTGCTTGTTCCGGGTCTATGCGGCACATCATTTCATCTTTTACCACGCCGATGCACATTTTTCCATCCACCATAAAACACACGCCGCCGAACATATTTTTCTCTTCTACTTTTGGTACATCCGCAAGGGATTCGCGTATCCGGTCTGCGAGTTTTTCATTAAATGCCATAGCCCAATTTAGCAATTCTTTGATAATTATTCCAGTACAGTGCAGGTATCAGCAATTCAGTAAATTCTGATTAACTTTACCGACTTTAATTTGACGCTGATACATGATCTTACCGGTTGTAGCATATGGCAGTCCCATATTGCGTAAAGTATGTGATGATATTACTCCTGGGTACCCAGAGCTGAAAAAGCTATTGACGGATATGTGGGATTCTCTTTATAATAGTAATGGTGTTGGTCTGGCTGCGCCGCAGATCAATAAGCCCATCCGCCTGTTTATTGTAGACACCATACAGGTGGTTGAAGATTTTAATGATGAGGATAAGCGAAAATATCCCAACGAAGAGCCGATCAAGCAGGTTTTCATTAACGCGCGCAAAATAGAAGAGACCGGCAATATGTGGGCTTACAACGAAGGTTGCCTCAGCATACCGAAGGTACGCGAAGACATACAGCGCACAAGCAAAGTTCGCATAAGCTATATGGACGAAAATTTTGTAGAGCATGAACAAGAGTTTCACGGTATTACTGCGCGCGTGATACAACACGAATACGATCATATCGAAGGCAAGCTGTTTATTGATTACCTGTCGCAGCTTAAGAAGCGGCTGATAAAGAAGAAACTGGACGATATAAGCGCCGGCAAGGTTAAGACCGACTACCGGATGCTGTTCCCGAAGTAAGCATGGTTTGCGCTTTCCACTTTACTTTATATATTTGATCGAGGGGGCGGCTCGAGCTATGCCTGCATCTTTTTGACCTGATCATATATTTTCCTGATTTGCCGGCAACGAACACCATATACAATGAAGAAGAACTGGTGCTGTTGCTGAGGCAGCAAAGCCGGGACGGTTTCAATTATCTGTATCGCCAGTATGGCGCTGTGCTGTATGGTATTATCGGCAGAGTAGTATATGATGAGCAAACTGCGCAGGATGTGTTGCAGGATGTTTTTGTGAAGATATGGTCTAATATAGGGCAATACGATGCTAAAAAGGGCAGGTTGTATACCTGGATGATCAATATAGCCCGCAATTCGGCGATTGACAGGCTACGGTCAAAGGGGGAAATAATGAAGGGTAAAATCCAAACAGGTGAGGATGTC
>CANJQU010000172.1 GCA_947476485.1 Chitinophagaceae bacterium | reverse complement strand
TATACAGATAGCAAGGGTAGTGTAAAGTACAACAATGCACTTTCTGTAAGGCGTGCTAATGCTGTAAAAAGCAAGCTTACCAAAATGGGTGTCAATCCCCGCAATCTAAAGGCTGTTGGCCATGGTGAAACTTCACCGGCAGCGGATAACAATACAGCCGCAGGCCGTCGCGAAAACAGGCGCGCTACTATGAAAGTTAATAACGGCAAATAGAGGATCAGAACAATATCAGCATGAAGTTTAGTAGCCCCTGAGCAATCGGGGGCTACTTTGTTTTAGGAAACTCTTTCGTTGTATTCACGAATAAAATCGGCAGGGGTTATTACTTTAAGCGCGGTCAGTGCGTTTTTGTAGTCTTTGATATTTGATGTAACGAAGTAATTCATACTGCTTATCGAAAGAGCCGTATAATACTGAACCGCATCTTCCAGATCAGCGAACGAAGAAGATAATGCAACTTCGAAGATAATATTGTCAGGATTAACAATCGTGGTGTAACTTAGAATAGCATTCGTGTTATTGACAATTTCCTGCCTCCCCAGTTTGTAACTACCCATTATATACATCAGGTTTATTAAAGAAGATGAAGACGTAAGTACCTGTATGGAGTTGCTTTCTGCGAGTTTGAATATTGCTTTCGCATGTTTCCAGTCACTGCCGCGTTCCATTAAAAAATCAAGGTATACATTCGTGTCTATAAATAATTTATACGCCATATTTATTCTTTAAGTAGTTGGCTTTAACTTCTTTCCAGTCCATATCAGCAGGCACCATTTTTTTTAATGAACCACTGTATTTTTCAACAACAGACTCATCCTCTTTAGCGGTAATGGAATCCAGATATTCTTCCACAATTTTACTGATGCTTTTGCCTCTTTTTGACGACAGAATTTTAGCCTTTTCGATGATGACCTTCTCTATGCTCAATGTCAGTTTGGTTGTCATTTGTTCACTTTTTACAAAGATACGTATATTTCACCGCGTACGTAAATATATGTATAAATAGATAATTTTAATGAATGGGGCATAAAAAAAGGAGTGGCGAACCACTCCTTTTAACTAATTAACTTCTTTAACCTAAGTATACCTTCAATGCATTGCTATAACGTGCTTTCTGCAGACGCTTGATGGCGCGCTCCTTGATCTGGCGTATGCGCTCCTTGGTAAGGTCGTATTTCTCGCCTATCTCTTCAATGCTTGGCCCCTGGTCGCCTTCCAGTCCGAAATAGGCTGCAAGTATCTCAGCCTCGCGCTGGCTCAGTGATTTCAGTATCCGGCGTATCTCGTTGCGCAGAGAGTCCTTCATTACGTCATCATCGGTATCGCTGCTGCCGGGGAGAAGGTCGCCCATGGCCACATCTTCTGCTTCGTGCACTGGTGCATCAAGCGATGTGTGACGGGTATTACTGGTGAATATGTTCGTCACTTCCGTTTCGCTCATATCCAGTATGTCCGCCAGTTCTTCAGTCGAGGGCTCACGTTCGTTTTCCTGCTCAAATGCAATGAACGCTTTATTAGCCTTGTTATAAGTACCTATTTTATTCTGAGGCAGGCGCACAAGACGACCCTGCTCGGCAAGCGCCTGCAGTATCGACTGGCGGATCCACCAAACGGCATAAGAAATGAATTTAAAGCCCTTGGTTTCATCAAACCGCTGTGCTGCCTTTATCAGCCCGAGGTTGCCCTCGTTGATAAGGTCACTGAGCGATAAGCCCTGGTGCTGGTACTGTTTAGCCACAGAAACCACGAAACGGAGATTCGATTTAACTAACTTCTCCAGCGCACGCTGGTCGCCCATGTGTATCTTCTGGGCGAGGGTAGTCTCTTCCTCAGGCGTTATCATTGAAATTTTGCTGATCTCCTGCAAATATTTTTCAACGGCCTGTGAATCGCGATTCGTGATCTGGGTAGCAATTTTTAATTGCCTCATAGAAAAAACTTTATTTTAAATACTGTTATTTAAGCCAGGTATTGCTGGAAATTTAGTATATTCTCTCAAAATACCTGTACATACATCCACGCAAAATACGTTCCACTTTTTATTAATCCAAGTGGCAGATTTGCCGTTTTGCCGGTCAATTGCTACAAGACGCCCTGTGGCAAACATTCTTAGCGGTTATGTTAATTTCCTATACCCCTATAATCTTAAAACCTTAAGCTTTCACTAACGTATTAATGCGCTGCAAAATTATACCAATATGCCAAAAATGCTACCTTTGCGCCACATTTTCACCCCAACTTTAACAAAACATGGAAAAGGATTTATATCAGCATCCCGATTATTACTTGGTAGATGAACTTTTGACTGAGGAGCACAAACTCATAAGAGACGCGGTGAGGGCTTATGTAAAGAAGGATATTTCCCCGATCATCGAGGATTACGCCCAAAGGGCAGCATTCCCCAGCCAGATCATCAAGGGCATGGGCGACCTGGGTTGTTTTGGCCCATTTGTTCCCCAGAAGTATGGCGGGGCAGGGCTCGACTACATTTCCTACGGCATAATGATGCAGGAGCTGGAGCGCGGTGACTCTGGTGTTCGTTCTACCGCCTCCGTACAGGGGTCATTGGTAATGTTCCCGATATATAAGTTCGGCAGCGAGGAGCAGAAGATGAAATACCTGCCAAAACTGGCAACCGGTGAATGGATGGGCTGCTTCGGACTGACAGAACCAAACCACGGTTCCAACCCTGCTGGTATGCTCACCAACTTCAAGGATGCAGGAGACCATGTAATACTCAATGGCTCCAAAATGTGGATATCCAATGCGCCATTTGCCGACATTGCCGTAGTATGGGCTAAGGACGAAGCAGGCGAGATCCGCGGCTTGGTTGTAGAGCGCGGCATGGAAGGTTTTACTACTCCCGAGACGCATGGCAAATGGTCACTTCGTGCGTCCGCTACAGGTGAGCTCGTATTTGATAATGTGAAGGTGCCTAAAGAAAATATCTTCCCAACTATTAAAGGACTTAAAGGACCGCTTACCTGCCTTTCCAGCGCGCGCTACGGCATAGCCTGGGGAGCACTCGGCTGTGCTATGGATTGCTATGATACAGCATTGCGCTATGCAAAGCAGCGTGTACAGTTTGGCAGGCCGATAGCAGGCTTCCAGCTTACCCAGAAGAAACTGGCCGAGATGATCACAGAGATCACCAAAAGCCAACTGCTGAACTGGCGCCTGGGAGTGCTGCGCAATGAAGACCGTGCTACACCGGCACAGATATCAATGGCGAAACGTAATAGCTGCGACATAGCCCTGAAGGTAAGCCGCGAAGCCCGCCAGATACTGGGCGGCATGGGCATCACCGGCGAGTTCAGCATTATGCGCCACATGATGAACCTGGAGTCTGTAGTTACCTACGAGGGTACACATGATATTCATCTGCTCATTACGGGTATGGATGTGACGGGTTTGAATGCTTTTCAGTAATAGACATTCATAATCGAGGGTTATTAAAAATCAGTATTTATACTGATTTTTTTATTTATTATGTACTTATAGATCAATAATCTCGTCTCGCATCGATAAAGGGAATAAGTATTTTATTGCCGATTTAATAACCTGATAAATGTGGATGTTGCTTCTTTTCCTGCGGGTATGTACTTTGTAAAGGTCGATGATAATGTGGTGAGGAAGTTTATGAAGGAGTAGGATGAGGTGTAAGAAAGCTCAATAGTAGCATTGTCATGGTGAGACCCGCCGAACCATGACCTGTTGAGGGTTGCGATGATCCTAATCAAGGAACGCTAGCTTGTATTACGCGACCCGAAAAGCCGAATAGTATTCTCGGTGAGCCTAAGCCTGTCCTGAGCGATAGACGAAGGGCCGAACCATGACCAGCTGAGGGTTGCTCTCAGCCGCATCAGCGAATTTCAGCTAACATCGCCACACCAGAGGCCGAACGATGACCCGCTATGTGTTATGCTTTTGCATAGTCGTGACTGATAACTACCTTAGGTCACATGAAAGTCCGCCATTCATATTTTGTCTACATACTTCTTTGTTCGGATGGCTCCTACTATACCGGCATGACTAACAATATGGAAAAACGACTTGAAGAGCACAACCAAGGGCTTATCCAGGCTTGTTATACTTTTTCCCGTAGGCCTTTGGTATTGAAGTATTGTCTTCAATACCCGTATGTAGATGATGCCATACTTAGAGAAAAACAGATAAAAGGCTGGACACGGAAAAAGAAAGAGGCGCTGATCAATGAAAATTTTGATGAGTTGATCAGGCTTTCAAAAAACGTAGCAGGCTTGATGGAACTTCTGAATAGTTTTGAACAGTCATGGTTCGGCCCTTCGGCTATCGCTCAGGACAGGCTTGGGCTCACCATGACAAATGCTCCGCTCAGCATTTTAAAAAATAATTTGATTTCAATTTAACCCGCGGGCACATCCTTGTCGGCAAAATACCTCTGTTACTTTAAAAAATAAAAGATACCCACAATTTTAAAATCCATGAAAACTGCTGCCACACAGCATTCCAGCCATTCTTAGTATCCGTTTTGTGAGTATCATCAATTTACACTGCCTTACTTTTGTTCCCCGCAAAAAACTAAAGCACATGAAACAAGAACAACTCCAACAGGCACAGAACCTGTACTTCCAGACAGACCTCAGCAAAACAGAGATCGCATCCATGCTCGGCATCAGCCGCCGCACCATCCACTACTGGGCCCACGACAACCAGTGGGACACCATCAAAAAGAGCGCAGCAAGTATGCCATCGATGATCGCTCAGAACTGTTACTTCATTATGGCCAAAATGCAGGAAGATATCTTGTCTGAAGAGCGTCGAGACAAAGCGCCAACCTACCAGGAAGTCAACGCCCTCTACAAACTAATGCTCACCATCAATAAGCTGAAGAGTCGCGCCACCCTCAACGAAACCCTTGAGATGGGCACACACTTCATGGAGTTTGTAAATGATCAGAGCCCCGAAGCCGCAGACCTCATTAAGCCATTCATAGACGGCTACGTCGCTTCCCGCGCCAACGCCCAATCCAAGCAATTCACCCCTGCTAAGCCAGGCGGCGACCAACTGGTACCCACAAAAGAAGCACAAGACCAGGAAGCCTTGCTCGATCTCGAAGACCTCGCATACTGGAATGAAAATCCTGCCGAAGCGCCAACTCCCGAAGCCATAGCATTCAAAACAACAGTTCCAAAACCATCATCAAAACCTATTCCCAAACCCGGGATCCACCTCAACCGGGCGCAGCGCCGTCTGCTCGCCCGCACCAAAGCCGCGGCCTAGGGTTGATTAATTAAGGACTAACCCGATTTTGTTAGTACGATCGATAATCTCTTCTGTAAAGGAAAGTGGACTGCCTCAAAAAGGGGAAAACCATCAGTCAAGGACGACGCCCTGAAATACTATGGTTACTATTACTATGATGCCCCTGTATTACGGAATATAGATAGCCCTGCAGGGGCGAAATATATTAGCCCAGGGTGAAGCCCTGGGATACAATAGGCATAGACGACCGCAGCCCTGCAGGGGCGAGATACACCAACAATGAGGGAAAGCCACTCAGAGAATTGCACACAATCAGGTAATAGCGCAATTCTCAAACAATAAATGATTGATTATCAACCAAAACCTGTGCAAAAATATTTAGAACAGAAAATGCGCAATTTTAAAATTATCTGAATTTTGATCCGTAGTTCAAAGGGCAATTTTCAGGGGATTTTTCAACATTATTAGCAATATCCAAAATACCTTTCCTACATTGTATCCCTCAATCAGGACCAATATGAAAAAATATGTGATCGTGCCGGCATTATTGTGCCTCACACTGGCGGCAGCTGCAAAACATAAACATAAAAAACGCGGTGACGGACCACCTCCTCCGCCAAAGACAGATAGCGCGTCCAAAAAAGGACCCAAAGCTTTTAATAAGGTAATAACAGACAAGGCTGTTACGCGCCATGGACTGTTTACCGTGCACAAGGTGGACGATAAATGGTTCTTTGAAATTCCGGACTCGCTCATGGGCCGGGAAATGATCGTTACCACACGCTATAGCAAGACAGCGGGGGGAGGGGGAGTATACTCCGGCGAAATGGTGAACGACCAGACGATAATATGGGAAAAAGGTCCGGATAATAAGGTGTTCCTGCGGGTAGTTACCGTGATCAGCAAGGCCGACTCCGCCAATGATATTTACAAAGCGGTCACTAACTCCAACTTAAATCCCATTGCATTTGCGTTTGATGTAAAGGCCCTGGGCAAGGATTCAACCTCCGTGGTAATAGATGTCAGCGACTTTTTCAAAGGAGACAATCAGCCCATAAGCATGAGCGAGTTTGCTAAGAAGCGGCTCAATTTTTCCTCGCAGATATCAGACAGGTCATATGTGGAGAGCATACGCACATATCCCATCAATACGGAGGTAAGGGTAGTGAGGACCTTCAATTCAACCCCTTCGTTTGCCCCTTCACCCGGCTCGTTCCCTTCCACCACACTGCCGGCTGCCTTTGCCACCGGAGCTGTTACCGTAGAGCTGAACAATTCGTTTGTCCTGCTGCCCAGGGTGCCCATGCACAAACGTCTGTTCGATCCTCGCGTAGGTTTCTTTGCCGACGACTACACCGTATATAGTGATAATCAGCAAAAAGTGGAAAACCAGGTGTTTGCTGTGCGCTGGAGGCTGGAAGCAAAAGAC
>CANJQU010000171.1 GCA_947476485.1 Chitinophagaceae bacterium | reverse complement strand
ACGTTGGTGGTCTACCCTTTTCGGGATTCATAAAAGAAGTTTATAGTAAGGGCAGTTTAAAAAGTTTTGCTTCTTATTATCAAGGGCTGCAAGATGGGGTAACTAAAACATTTTTTGAAAATGGAAAAACAAGAGATGAACGTAGTTATAAAAATGGACTAGCTTATGGCAGACATTTTGGATTTTGGGACAATGGAAATTTAAAATTTGATTTCGCCTATATCAATGATAAACGGCAAGGCTTACAAAGACAATGGTATGAACAAGGAAATCCTTATTATGCTTTAAATTTTACCAATGACCAGGAAAATGGTATGCAAAGAGCGTGGCGTGAAAATGGAAAGCTATATATTAATTATGAAGTAAAAGACGGTGAGAGATACGGGCTTCAAAAATCTAACTTATGCTACACCTTAAAGAATGAAAAACTAAAATGAAGTACTACTTGCCTATTCTTTTCTTTTTCATATTGGTGTCTTGTGTAAACAAAAAAAAACGACTTCCGTATTACGACACCCCAGACTTTACACCTAAATGGGAGACTCCAAACAACAAGACATTTCACCAGATAAGATCATTCAAACTCATTAACCAGGAAAATCAAACTTTCACAGAAAAAGACCTAGAAGGAAAAATTTGCGTTGCTGATTTTTTCTTTACTACTTGCCCGGGTATTTGCCCGAAAATGACAAATAGCATGTCTGATATTCAAAGAGCATTTATTAATGATGACGAAATTTTGTTGTTATCTCATAGTGTAACGCCGGCCAAGGATAGTGCACCTGTTTTAAAGCAATATGCCATAGATAAAAAAGTAGATTTTAGAAGATGGAAACTATTAACTGGAGACAAAAATGAAATTTATGATCTGGGACGTAAATTTTACTTTGTAGAAGAAGATGAAGGAATAAATAATAGTAATGATATCTTTCTTCATACCGAGAATTTTATCCTCATTGACAAGCAGCGACATCTTCGGGGCATTTACAACGGACTAGACCCAAATAGCATTCAAAATTTAATAAGGGATATTAAGGTGTTAAAACAGGAGTAAAATCAGAAGTTCTGCAACTTTCAGTTCTATTTTCTTTTCAAAAGCATCGCACAAGATTGATAAAACTCATAAAATAAATCCCTATCTGGTTCGAAGAAATGTCAGTCTGGGGCACAAAAAATAAGAGCGAATAGAGCGGGAGCATAGTGCGGCCCAACCTATTCGCTCTCATTTTTCCCGCTTTCCCCGCTCACCCTTCAATCAACAAATATCCCTCTGGAGCTCCGGCACATTTATTTGCTTTCAGTCCATTACAACTCAACTCTGCGAACCTGCCTGCAATCCGGCAACAAATGCCAAATGCTACTGGCAAAAAAAACGCGAAGGTTAGTAGCCGCCGTCTTCCAGGCACGACCAAGCACCACACATCGGGCAGCTACGCCTTCGCACTGCAAAAGTCGCTCTGGTCTCGTCCGTATGAAGTGATGCACGTCATCTAAAAACATGACGGCGGTCATGTTTTAGCAAATTACCGCACATACTTATTTGCTCCGAAAAAAATAAGCGCGGTAGCTGCCATGCTGCATACTACGGTGCTGCTGGCGTACAACTCAATATTATTGATGCCACCAACCACTAAACCTATTGTCTAAAATGACAGTAAATACTTGTTTGGCATAATTGTTTTAATATGTTTGCTTAATAAAACAGAATACTTATGCGTTGGTTCGGCGGAAGAGAAAGCAGCAATGTAGAATACGGCAGCGGTGGCGGTAGCGGCAAATTAATAGGTGGTGGCATCGGCACATTGATCATAGGCATCATTGTATACCTGCTCGGCGGCAATCCATCCCAGTTGCTGCAGGACGTTCAGTCACAGCCCGCCGAGGCTACTTACAAAAAGACTGCCGACCAGCAAGACCATACAGATCATTTTGTTGCAGTCATACTGGCTGAGACCGAAGATGTATGGACAGGAGTATTCAAAGACATGGGCAGGGAATATCAAAAACCCGTGCTGCACATTTTCGAACGGTCGGTCAGCTCTGCATGCGGATCAGCAAGTGCCGCCACAGGGCCTTTTTATTGCCCTGCTGATGAAAAAGTATATCTCGACAAGTCGTTCTTCAATGAGCTGAGCAATAGGTTTCAGGCGCCCGGCGATTTTGCCAATGCCTATGTTATTGCTCATGAAGTGGGTCACCATGTGCAGCGCCTGCTGGGCACCACCGATAAGTATGAGCGCATGCTCAGCGGCGCAAGCAAAAGGGAAGCAAACCGCCTGTCCGTGATGATGGAGCTGCAGGCCGATTTTTATGCGGGTATTTGGGCCCACTATCTGCAGAAAACTGAACAGGTCATAGATCCGGGCGACATAGAAGCAGCGTTAAATGCCGCCAACGCAATTGGCGATGACCGTCTTCAGAAACAGGCCCAGGGTACCATCGTACCCGATGCATTTACCCACGGCACCTCTCAGCAGCGCATGTATTGGTTTAAGAAGGGATACGAAACCGGCGATATCCGGCAGGGAAATACATTTAAGGAACTGGGAGATATGTAATTCCATATCCCCTCACTTCATTGCCTCCCCGAATGTCAATAATGTTCCATTAGGATCGATCAGCGGAAACTCCTTTTGTCCCCAGGGCTTTAGCTCCAGCCTGCCAAGTCGCTCAAACGGAGGATCATTCTTTTTGCACTTTTCGTATAGCGCTTCAAGGTTCTTATCTACACGCAGATAGATCATAAAATCAGACTTGCCCGGTATCAGTTCCGGATAGGAAAAAAAATGCAGCTCCGCTCCTTCCAGGCGCACTATAAAATAATCTCCGTAATCAGAAACCAGTTCGAAACCCAGTTGCCTCACATAGAAATCCATCGTCAGTTGCTTATCTGTAAATGGCAATTTGGGAACCACTGAAGTGATCATAAGCTACGTTTTTCGCGAAATTATAAAGTAAAACGTATACGCTGCATTTTTTTGCGCTGTATGCCGCCCGGTCATATACACTATACGCTGCATTGTCTCTCGATAAGTCAACGCAGCTTTGTGCCCCACCCTCTTTCTTAATGATTCCCTAAAGGCTAAAGATTTATTTTGCAATTACGAAAGTTGTCGTACATTTGATTACGAACATAATCGTACATGCAGAAACAAACACCAATTAAAGCAACCGAATCCGAACTGGAGATACTCAACATTCTCTGGGCTCAGGGACCTTCTACTGTAAAAGAGGTTCACGAAAAATTATCACTCACCAAAGACGCCGGTTATACCACCACGCTCAAGCTCATGCAGATCATGCTCAAAAAGCAATTGGTAAGCAGGGATGGATCCAGCAAGATACATGTCTACACCGCCGCCGTCGACCAGGCACAGGCGCAGGGACAAATGCTGCAGCGAATGATCGAAACAATGTTCAATGGATCGGCGGCGCAGCTCGTTATGCAGGCTCTGGGTAATCACCGATCTAGCAAAGCAGAACTGGAATTGATAAGAGAATACCTTGAAGGAAAAAAGAAAAAATAGGTTTTCAATGTAGTGAACGAAACAATTATTATTCATTCTAAAAATTAGAAACAATGACTATCTGGATCCAATCACTCTCTTGGGCGCTCATTTACTCCTTGGCTCAGGGCTTCATGGTTTTCGCTTCATTATGGCTCGTCTTGAAACTGGTGCCGTCCATCAGGGCCAATGTAAAATATCACCTATCGCTTTCTGCCCTCACCATCTTACTGGCTTGGTTTGTAACTACCTGGTGGCAGCAGTTCCATTCTTTAACGTTGACCAACGACTTGCTTGTAGCCGCTGGGCAGCACATAGACGCTCAGCGATCCATATTGACAATTCACGGGCCGGAAGATCGCAGCATTTATTATTCAATAATGGCCACACTGAAACCAATACTCCCTTGGTTATCGGCCTTTTATCTGGTTGGTCTTGCGCTTATGCTGGTAAGGTTGTCAGCAGGAATGCTCCAGGTATTTTCACTGCGCGCATCCGGGATCACACCTCCTGAAGCCGCCATCGGTGATTTGTTGGTTTCATTAAAAAGCAGGCTGCAGTTCCAGGGTAGCGTACAACTATTCATCTCAGCAAAAGCCCGGGTGCCTATGGTTATCGGCTTCATTAAACCTGTTATACTGATGCCCGCCGCAGCTATGGCGCAACTAAGCACAGAGCAGCTCGAAACCATCCTGCTGCATGAGTTGGCTCATATTAAACGCTATGATTACCTTGTCAATATGCTGCAGACTGTTGCAGAGACCATCCTCTTCTTCAATCCTTTTGTCTGGCTGATTTCTTCGGTTACCCGCCGCGAAAGAGAGCATTGCTGCGATGACCTTGTCCTCGAACACACGAATGAGCCGCTCTTTTACGCCACTGCCCTCGCAGCCGTTGCATCCGGCGCCCCTGCGGTCTCTTCTTTTACCATCGCAGCATCTGGCCGGCCGGGACATCTGTTCAGCCGCATCCGGCGCATCATGGAAACGCAGAAGAACCCCTTCAGCTATAGTCGCATGATAGCTGCCATCTTTATTGTTGCCGCCATTACGTGTTCCATTGCGTGGCTATCTCCTTTTGCAAATACAAAAAAGCAGAAACCTGTAGCCACTGCAATGCCGGCACCTGAAACAACCGCGCCGGTCAGTGCAGAGCAGCAGGAAATAAGTCAACTGGTGCAGCGGCTCATTAATGATCACTTCATCAGTGAGTCCGATGGCTTCGTCGTCGAAAAGTACGACAATAGGCTACTCATCAACGGCAGGCAGCAATCGAACGAAATTGCCGGAAAATACCTGGAGAATATAAAGCAGGCCGAAATAAAGATCCGTGTCTTCTCTTTCAGTGAAAGAATGAAGATGCATCCTGATGCTACTATGATCGAGCTCCTGGTCCCTGTCCAGGCAGCATCTGGTTGCGTAGATTACAACGCTAAAAAGCCCGGCTGCTGATCTTGAATTGGAGCTTGGCTTTCAACCCATTCATTTAACCAGTTAAAACTAATTTGAAATGAAAAACCTACCGATCAGCCTTAAAAAGATGGCCACTGCCATATGCTTCATCGCAGCTATTATTTGCTCAATAACTACACCTGTCGCATCATTTGCAAAAACCAAAAAAGACAAGCCGGCAAAAGCGGTCGCAGCTTCACCTAAGCCGCCCGTCGAACAAGCGCCCGCAGACATCTACTCACAGGAGGCAAATCAACTCGTGCAGCGTTTGATCGCAGACCGGATGGTCGATGAGAGCAAGGGGTTTGTCGTTGAAAAGAAGCTGAATATGCTGTTCATCAACGGTCAGCAGCAAACGAATGAAATTGCAGGCAAATACTTGCAGAACCTGACGCAGTCAGAAATAAAAGTACAGGTATATTCCTTCCGCGACAGGCTGCAGATGCACCCGGATGCCGGCATCATGGACCTCATCATGCCGGTCATGTTCAAATCAGGCTGCGTAGACACAAAGCCTGCCAAACCAGGCTGCTGATTTGGAGTATGATCGCCGGTAGTTATATCTGCTGACCTTTTTCAAATCCCTCTTGTGTACAACCATGCCCACCATACCAGTACCGCTTGCAGTGGCAGCCGTGCTATTGCCAGCCAAAAATATCTGTTGCGCCGTGCGCTGAAGTTAATGGCCATCTGTATGTTTGCCGGGAATATAGCAATAAGCAAGGCGATTATCAGCCATGCTGCAATATGCCGTGTACCGATCGGTAACAGCAATACGGCAAACAATATCTCCAGCACACCGCTCACTTGCACCATCAGTAGCGGCCTCGGCACCCACGGGGGCATTATTTTCAAATAAGTCTTCGGCACCACAAAATGCATGATGCCCGCCGCCCCATAGCCCGCCGCCATAATATAAAGCATGATATCCTCCATAGCCTGATCTCAAATTTAGACAAATTAAACGTCGACAATACATCCTCATTTGACCACTGGTAAATAGTGGCGAAAAAACAGTTTGCCATGCCGAAACCTATGCGGCAAGCGAATTCTTTAAAAGAGATTAGGAGGCGACGTAACACCTCCACTCCTGTTTTTAGGACGGGACGTCTTGTCGCTTGCGACTGGACTGGGGTGGTTGGCTCGCGCTGGGCACTGTGCTCATTCGCGTATTTGCCCCGACTACCCCCTGCAGAGTCTCTGCCTTTTAGGACTCCGCGGCATCAGGGCACTGAAGTTGACTATACTTTACGGTCCCAGTCTCTGCACTTCGCAGACAACGGTACCAACGTTGAGGAGCGCATATACTTTGGAAACTTAGAGATATACCGTAAATTCGTAAGCAGTTCTTTGACATTAGAGCGCACTACGGTGCATGTAAGCGACGATACCGAGCGCAGAGCTATGGTGGAAACACGTACGCATGGCAGCGACAGTTCGCCTGCCTCGCTGAAGCGGTTTGTATACAGCAACCATATAGGCACAGCGGCGCTGGAGCTTAATGGCAATGGCAACATACTGAGCTATGAGGAATACCACCCCTATGGCACAACAGCCTACCAGGCTACCAGCTCCAGTATAAGCGCTATTGCCAAGCGTTACCGCTATGCGAACAAGGAGCGGGATGAGGAGACCGGCCTCTACTACATGGGCGCACGGTACTACGCCCCCTGGCTCACCCGATGGTGTGCAGTAGACCCCATATACAGCGAATACTACAACCACATCCATGGCTCACCCGGGCGAACGCAGGAGATGCAGTTTACAGAGCTTACCTGCTCTGCTTATGAGTATTGCTATGCAAATCCGGTGAGGTTT
>CANJQU010000170.1 GCA_947476485.1 Chitinophagaceae bacterium | reverse complement strand
GGTGCTGCTCCATGCACCTCCGCTGGTCGCATTAGTCAGTGAAGTATTAGCACCCACACACACTATAGCTGTTCCGGTTATTGTACCCGCATCTGGCAGAGGATTAACCGTTGCTACCTGTGTAGCTGCTGCAGTTCCGCAGCTATTGCTTACTGTATATGATATTGTTGTAGTTCCGGCAGATAAGCCAGTTACCACACCCGAAGCGCTTACCGAGCCAACCGCAGGACTAGTGCTGCTCCATGCACCTCCACCGGTTGCATTAGTCAGCGAAGTATTAGCACCTGCACAAACCACTGCTGTGCCGGTTATAGTACCCGCAGTCGGCAGTGCGTTGACGGTAACTACTGCTGTAGCCGCTGCTGTTCCGCAGCTGTTAGAGATAAGATATGATATTGTTGCTGTGCCGGCTGATACGCCAGTTACGACCCCGGTTGCGCTCACAGTAGCCACTCCGGTCGCGGTGCTGCTCCATGCACCTCCCGAAACGCCATCGCTGAGAGATGTTGTTGCTGAAACACACACCGTCAGCGTGCCGGATATTGTTCCGGCGGTAGCCGATCCATTTACTGTTACTACTGTAGTTGCGGCGGCAGTTCCGCAACTGTTGGTAACCGTGTATGATATTGTTGTGGTTCCAATTACCACTCCCGTTACAAGGCCACTTGTGCCAATTGTTGCAATGCCCGGCAGGGTACTGCTCCATGTTCCGCCCGCTATTCCGTTACTTAGTGTCGTTGTCGTCGTTGGGCAGATGGTTGTGGCGCCGGATATTGTCCCCGCGTCTGGTAGTGGATTTACGGTAGCCACCCGGATTGCGGTCGACGTGCCGCAACTGTTTGTTATCGTGTAAGATATTGTTGTCGTACCGGCGGCTGATCCGGTAACAACACCTGTGCTGCTTACGGTGCCCACAGAAGGGGTTGCGCTGCTCCACACACCTCCGGATGCAGCATCCGTCAACGCGGTGCTTGCTCCCACACAGGTTACGGCAGTTCCGGTTATTGTCCCGGCATTCGGCGCCGGATTTACTGTAAGTACGCTCGTAGCAGAACAACCGGTAACGCTGTTTGAAATGGTAAGGGTCGTAGTGCCTGCTGACACTGCGGTAACAACACCTCCGGGGCTTGTGATGGTGGCAACGCCAGGTGTGCTGCTGGTCCATGTATTGCCGCTGCCGGCTATATCCGTTAGCGCAGCGCTGGCGCCAACACATAAGCTTGTTGTGCCGCCTATCGGACCGATGGGGGTGACTGAAACCGTGGTACTGCCGGTGGCGGTAACGCCGCAGATATCAGTGATCGTAAGATTATATGTCGTCGTTACGGTAGGAGAGACAACAACTGAAGTGCCGGGCAATGAACCGGGGCTCCATGAATAGGTATAAGGCGGAACCCCATACTGGCCAACTCCTGCGAGTGACGATGACGCTCCACGGCATATGGACGCGGGAGTTGGAGTCGCCGAAACAAATTCTACCGTGCGACCATATACGGTTATGACCAGGTCAGAGCCGGAGTTTATATACTTCGGACCACATTGCGCCTTGGTTGCGAATATTTCGTAAAAATACATTGTGATGCCCAGGTCGTGTGGCGCGCACTGCGGTGCGGGGATACAACTTGCAAAATCGCTGAAGAATGTGTAATAGGCAGATCCGTCTGCTGTGCAGGTGCCCGGGCCATATGGGGGTAAATTACAGGTCCAGTACAGTCCACCAAAGCCGGTAGGAGGTATCGGGCTTCTGCATCCGCCGGTTATATAGAAATCAATTGCGCCGTCTGATAGCCATCCGCCGCTATTCGTAACATAAACGAACGAGTAACGAATGTCCGTTAGTGTACTGTTCGCGGGGGTGGTTGCCGCATTATAATATGGGCATCCCGACATAGCTGCAAGCGATGCGCTATACGTTGATCCCTTCATCGGGCTTGTGATCGTTACGGTGGATACCAGCGGGTCTACAATGACCGGATATGACGAAGCGCTCCTGTTTAAAAAACTTCCCGGAACTACAATGTTAAGTGTATTGCCGTTGATAGTGTAGTCCAGTAGCTGCATGGTGTTTCTTACATCGTGCTTTTCGCAGGCGTTAGCCGCTGAGATCACATACACATCTTCACCCGAAGCGTTTTTTATCTGCAGATTATCCGCAAACTTTGTTCTTCCATTCGTGAATAAGGATAACCCGGCATCCATTTGCAAATGGTCTCGTATCTGCAACTGGCCGTTCGCATATTCAGACATTGCATGGTTAATGTAAAAGTTTGTTTTCACAGCGCCTCTTACTACATGCATTTCCAGGTCTATTCCCGGCCATGCGTTGGTTACATATACTCCATCATCTCCTGCTGTGTGATTCAGGAAGTTGGCTGCGCCAAGGGGCACCTCAGTGCCGTCCGGCTTTGTATATATCAATTCCAGGTTATGGTTGAACTGGAGTTTTTCTCCTTGTTTTCCAAGCGAGGAAAAATTATTGTCTTTATTTGTATTGATAGAAACAGGGACTTCCTGTTCCGAAGCAACATATACACCTCTTTGGCCGGTACTGCGCCCAAGATTTGACTTGATCGTCCTCCAGTTTCCCTGAACGTCTTTATAATGCATAGGTAAAGACGATGTCTGCACCATTATATCTTTTCCTCCATCCGGGCCGCTGATGCCTTCCTGTAGGAAGGTTTTTGTGTTTTCTGTGCGTTTCCCGATAAGTTCAAAGCAATTGTCGCACGGGGCGCCGGCAAAGAGTAAGCCTGCTTCAGGATGGTTCTCGAATCCTTTATTAATAGCCATTGCCTCGGGGCTGGTTTTCCTTACCGGGGTCTTGAACGTCTTGTAGTTCCCCGGCGCATTGACGGAAACTTTGTTTCTTTCGGCCAACGCATGAGCCGGGGGCTTGTTTGATGCAGCTCTTGGCAAGCCAGGTGCGCTGGCTGTTGAGACAGGCATAAAAGCGCTGCCGTTTAATGAGCTGACATCCATTGCGGACTTTGTCATTTTTGCTTGTCCATAAAGCTTACTGCTGCTGAAGAACACGCATAATACCACGGGGATAATGGCAGAACGGGTGAAAATGTTTTTCATACGCTGAGTTGTAAAGTTTAAATCAGGAAAATGGGAATTGGGGTAATCGGCAAAAAACAGGGGGAGTTTTTTGCTGTTTAGAAATATACAATTATTCTTAAGCAAACAATAATTATCGACTTTCTATATTTATATTTTTTTTCGGCGCCAATCACATATTCTCTTCCTGAATGCAAAAGGCGTTGTGTTTATGTATCTTATATTTTTATCTGGAAAATGACATTTTTGGCCTGTTTATTGTGGCGAAAATTTAGTGGTGCGGATCGGGTCTGAAACATGGATAAGGGTGAAGGCTGAAAGTATAAACGAGATGCCCCGGTCGCTATTGCAGATGCAGACATTCATTTCTCCTAAATTTGCAGTATACGTATGATAGAAGTCCGGTACTGCGATATAAGCGGGTTAACACAGGAATTGTTTGACGGGTATCTGCAGATGCTGCCAGCCAATTTAAGAGATCAGGTAATGCGGTATAGATTTTTCGCAGATCGTGCTGCGAGGCTTATCGGAAGGCTCCTGTTGCGCAGCGCCCTCCTTGAAACAGGCTATGGGCCAGGTTTGCTGGCATTGTGGGAGAACGATGCAAACAAGAAACCATTCATTAAAGACTGGATGCCATTCAATATTTCGCATGCTAAAGACCTTGTGGTACTGGCTTATTGTCACGAAGGATTGGTAGGGATTGACGTAGAAAGCAGGGATGCCAAATTAGACATAGGCGCGTTCTCAGGTTGTTTTTGTCCCGAAGAGCAACAAATGATAAATGGCGCAACTGATCCGCTGGAAGCATTTTTAAACCTCTGGGTAAAAAAGGAGGCAGTGCTGAAGGCCCACGGCAATGGCATTGTAAGCGGCCTTGATCAGATAGATTGCAGAAACGACGACGTAAGTTATGAGCATCAGCTATGGCGCCTGGCCCGACTGTGCCTGAATGAAAAATACATTTGCTACCTGGCAACAGACAATAAAGAAATTACAGTAAACCTGGAGTGTGTTTCATTGTTTGGTTTTATGTAAGTGTCTTTGCTAAGTTCTTCCGAAGCACACACCTTGCAAGCTACTTCCCGATACAAAACTTACTAAAGATATAATCCAGCTTATCCTCCGTTGTAACCTCGCCCGTTATCTCTCCCAGGAAGTAAAGGCACCGGCGTATATCCAAAGAAATAAGATCACCGGGCAGTCCATTATCCATACCGTTCTTTATATCAAGCAGCGATTTCAATACCTCCTGGAGTGCGCCATAATGTCGGGCATTGGTCACGATTGTGCCCTCTTGTTTTATTTTCCCTTCGGCTACAAGGTTATACAGTGCCTGTTTCAGTTCGCCTATATTTTCTTTACTCTTCGCAGATATGAATGAAACCTTGCCGTAAATACTTTTGAACGTCTCTTTAGCATGGGTTTCCCCCGCCTCGTCTACCTTATTGCCTGCCAGCACATACTTGATCCCGGATTTTTCAAATTCCTCTTTTTTAGCCAGTACCTCAGCGCTTACTTCTTTCGATTTCCTGCATTCCACCAGGTCAAAAAGATAAACAACCACGTCCGCCTTTTTCATGGCTTCCATACTTCTTTCTATGCCCTGCAGCTCTATCACATCTACACTATGCTCCCTGATGCCGGCTGTGTCTATCAGCCGGAACAGGATGCCGTTTATGTTCAGTGTTTCTTCAATAGTATCGCGTGTAGTTCCCGCTATGTCACTGACTATAGCGCGCTCCTCGTTTAGCATGGCATTCAGCAGTGTGCTCTTGCCCGCATTCGGCCTGCCTATTATTGCCACGCTTACGCCGTTCTTTATCACATTACCCAGCCGGAAGGAGTCTGCTAATTCCTTCGTCGCAGTCGTGAGGCGGTCTATCAGTTCATAGAATTTTGTGCGGTCTGCAAACTCCACATCTTCCTGGCTGAAGTCAAGTTCCAGTTCTATGAGTGCACTGAATTGTATCAGTTGCTCACGCATCTGCTTCAGGTCATCGCTGAATCCGCCCCGCAAGGTATGTATCGCAGCACGGTGCGCAGTTGCACTGTGGCTCGCAATCAGGTCTGCTACTGCTTCAGCCTGCGCCAGGTCCATCTTGCCATTCAAAAAGGCCCTGAGTGTAAATTCTCCGGGCTTTGCCATCCTCGCGCCGTTGTTCATGCACAGGTTCATCACTTGCTGCAGCACGTAGTCAGATCCATGGCAACTGATCTCTGCGATATTTTCACCCGTATAGCTTTTGGGCGCGTTATACAAACTCACAACTACCTCATCTATCACTTTGTCACCGGTCATTATCTTGCCGAAATGGAGTGTATGCGTTGCTTGCTTCATCAGGTCTTTCCCTGAGAAAATACTGTTCACGATCGATATGGCATCGTTTCCGCTCAGGCGTATTACGCCTATTGCTCCCTCACCGGGCGGCGTTGAAATAGCAACAATAGTATCTGTAAGGTTGAACATATTCAGGCCAAAAGTAAAGACAAAAACCGTAGCTTACCGTTATTGACAATTTGCAGACGATACAGATAATTTGCACATTTGCATATTTCCATATTCCCACATTACAGCATGAGAGCAGTAATACAAAGAGTTTCAACCGCAAGTGTCACCATTGATGGCGATCTCAGGTCGGCGATAGGCATTGGTTTTATGGTGCTGTTAGGTATAGAAACGGAAGACACAAAAGATGACGCTGATTGGCTGAGCGGCAAGATAGCATTGCTTAGGGTGTTCGCAGATGAGAATGGCATGATGAATAAAGACATCAAAGAAGTGAACGGCGATATCCTGGTTGTCAGCCAGTTCACACTTCATGCGGCTTACAAAAAAGGCAATCGTCCGTCATTTATTAAAGCAGCGCGCCCCGAAAAGGCGATACCACTCTATGAATATTTTAATACCGTCCTCTCGGAAAAACTGGGCAAACCGGTAGCCACAGGTGTCTTCGGGGCGGATATGAAGGTCGCGCTGGTCAACGATGGGCCGGTGACAATAATAATGGATACAAAAAATGCGAATTCATGAAGCGACTAACCCTGACGATTTTCGGCTATTGTTTAGTATTTAAGTGTCATCCGCTCGGGAGAAGATTTTTGTTTGTTTGCGTAGGGTTACTACTATTAGCGGCTACAGACGCTTCCGGGCAAACAAAAAGAATAAATGAAAATCAGATTAGTAAAGAGAATGTTCTTGAGGATATAGATGAGTATGGTCGTGGAATTAACAAAAATCATGTTGACCCGTTTACGTTGATAAAAAAGAAGGACTTTTTTGACGAGATCGAAAACATAAAGCGATCCGTTGTTAGTTGTGATGCAGATGAACTGGTTGTAAAATGGCTTCAGTTAAATGCAAAGATCGGAGATGGTCATACGGTCGTTCAGCTTCAGTCAAAAGATTTTTTTCCATTGGCGATCTATTGGTATGCAGAGGGACTCTACGTTGTTGCCACAAACGATGAAAGCCGGAAATGCTATCATGGCAGGGTTGTTGCGGTCAATGGTATTCCTGTTGACGAAGTAGTAAGAAGAATTACAACGGTCATTCCTGATACCACTGCCAGTTGTGTTAAGCAGAGGCTGCCGGGTATGATTGTAGATCCGGTTCTTCTGCATGGTCTCCATATCTCTTCCGAAAGGAGCAATGTGACATATACACTGTTAACGCCCGGGAATGACACGATAAAGGTTTCGCCAGTTGCAATTGATATACGGGACCGGAACCAACTCACAGGGC
>CANJQU010000169.1 GCA_947476485.1 Chitinophagaceae bacterium | reverse complement strand
GAGGCTGTAAATTAAACTGTGTCAAAGTCCACAAATAGGTGGAACTTTAAAAACACAGTATATGAAAAAACCGAGTAAGTCTTTTGAGTTTGACTACGAAGAGGTGAAGAACAAAGCCTTGGAGCAACTCAAAACGGGTCGTCCGCTATTAGGTAAAGGCGGAGCATTAGCCCCATTATTTAAGTCATTTCTTGAAGCTGCCCTGGAGGCTGAACTGGAGAACCACTTACGGGATACATCCCCGGATGAAGAACTATCGAACCGTCGTAATGGGCATGGAACAAAGCAATTAAGGACCAGTGAAGGGACGATGGAACTATCTACGCCTCGCGACCGAAGTGGCAGCTTTGAGCCTGAGATCGTCAAGAAACGGCAAACCATATTAGCTGACAGTCTGGAGGATAAGATCATAGGCATGTATAGCCTTGGGATGAGCCTTCGCGACATAGCATCCCACATTAAGGAGATATACGACACCGACATTAGCCATACAGTACTTTCAGAGATCACCGACAGGGTCATTCCTGCTATTCGTTTGTGGCAAGGTCATGCTCTGGATCCGATCTATACGATTGTATGGCTGGATGCCATGTATTACAAGGTAAAAGACGAGAGTGGCCATATGGTTACCCGATGCCTGTACAACGTCTTAGGGATCGATCTGGAAGGCCGCAAACACTTGATGGGCATGTATGTATCCGAAAGCGAAGGTGCTAAGTTCTGGCTAAGTGTGTTGACCGATCTGCAGCAACGAGGGGTCAAGGATATACTGATCGCCTGTATCGATAATCTTGGCGGTTTTGAAGAGGCGATCGGTAGTATATTCCCTAAAACGGAGGTGCAGAGTTGCATCGTCCATCAGGTTCGCAACACTATAAAATACGTTGCCAGTAAGGATGCCAAAGCAGTGGTCACAGACGTCAAAAAAATCTATAGGGCGGTAAGTAAGGAACTGGGCGAACAGCACCTGGATGAATTTGAAGAAAAGTGGGGCAAAAAGTATCCTATTGTCATAAAATCCTGGCGCAATAACTGGCATAAACTCAGCACATTTTTCAAATATAGTGCTGATATCCGCAAGCTAATTTACACAACCAACACCATCGAAGGGTATCACCGGCAGATCAGAAAAGTGACCAAAACAAAGGGGGCGTTTACTAACGATATGGCGTTGCTCAAGCTAGTGTATCTGGCATCACAGCGGATAATGGACAAGTGGACTCAACCGCTTCAAAATTGGAGCCTTACCATTCAGCAATTAAGTATTATGTTTGAGGGTAGGATGCCGGAGCTCTTTTAAAAATTTTATATTCATCATGTGTTAGGGCGGGCATGCCCGCCCTAACACATGATGAAGGACCTGACACAGTTTAATTTACATTCCCGTTCGAAACGGGGAGATTATGCACATAACGGCTTACACAAGATTACTAATTTAATACCTTACAATTATATCGATGGCTCGGTTGTGAACATAATCATACCTGAAATTCAAAAGATAGACCATTTTTATGTTACCAATTTTGGACTGATATAATACGTCCATTACTTACATATTCGGTTGTCCGCTAAGTCTTTATTTTCACTCCCATTTCGGTCAATTGTCGCATCAGTAACGCGACAATTGGGACCACTACAAAATTGAATGATTCAGCAAGTTTGTTACCCAAGATAATTTTTCCCATAAAACCCCTACTTTTAATCCTCAGAAATCCAATGAACACAAAGATATTTTCGCTCTGTATTTCAGTTTGTTTAGTTGCAGGTATGTGCCATGCAAAGGATAAACGTGTTGATGTGCATAAAGACCATGTTGCCGGTGTGCGGATACTAACTGACCTGCGGGCTGCGAGGTGGATGCTGGATCACTGGCCGGGCGGGTGGCTGCAGGCAAAGGATGTCGTGACTGCAGAGAAAGAGATAGATGATGCGATCACGGACCTAGGTAAAGCATCAATTGAAGATGGCGAAGGCACAGAATACCATCTGCCGGTGGATAATCGCGCTGATACCATAGGGCGTTTGCGGGAAGCTGTTGATTTCCTGACTACGGCGCAGGAACACCTGGTTTACGATAAGCCCGGAAAATTCACAAAGGATCTGCGCAGCACTACTATTAAGCATATTACTAGTGCCATAGCATCACTCAACAAAGCGATTGCGGCCGCGGAAAAGCTGGCAAAGCAACAAACAAAAGCAGGTGTCCCGGCCAGGCTGACCATATCAAACTATCCAACGTATGCCCATGCGTTATACAATCTGCGGGCAGCACACTGGCTGCTGGCACACATGCCCACAAACTGGCCACAGGCGCAAGAGGAGCACGAAGCAATAAAACAGATTGAAGCCGCTATTTACAAGATAAACCGGGCGGGAATAACCGACGGAAAGGCTATTGAAATTGATTCGCCGGCAGGCGTGGAGCCGGAGCATATCAACCATTTAAAAGCTGCGTATAGTTTCCTGAAAAAAGCACGTGAAGATGTAGCGCACGGCGAAGAGGATGCCTATACCCGGCAGTTGCGCGGGCCGCTATATACTTATATCGACGAGGCTTTCAGAAATGTGATCATTGCCGAGCACATTTTTACTTCTGATGAGCCATTGCTCACGCCGGTGCACCGCATGTGCCCACTACCTACCGGGCTTGATGGGGTGATTTATCTTTATCATTGAACTGAATTTTGCCGTTTTTACATAGACCTGAACCCCCTTGGGTATTTGGCGCGATTAAGTAAGTATATTTGCAATTAGAGACTATCGTTATGGAACTTGTAATAAAGGACATAAAATCCAGGGAGGACATCAAACTATTTACCGAGCTTGCCAAAAGACTAGGATTGAAGACCGCTAAACTTTCTTTAGAAGAAAAAGAAGACATAGGTCTTGGAAAAGCTATTGAAAGTGCAAGAAAGGGAGGATACGCAACTGAAGAAACTGTGTTTGCAACCCTTCGTAAAATTCAAGATAAGAAGTAATGGAGGTTCTTTATACAAATCAGTTTGTATTGGATTTAAAAAGATAAGGGATAAAGCTATTACCCTTGACATTGAGCAGGTCATTTTATCTGTAAAGGGCGCGTCTCGGATTGCAGATCTAAAAAATATTAAGAAGCTTAATGGATTTACTAGTGCTTACCGAATTAGTATCGGCCAGTACAGACTGGGTTTGTATATAAACGGCAAAACAGTTGAATTTGCCCGGTTCATGCACAGAAAAGATCTCTACAGGTATTTTCCATAATCGAATCTATGCGATACTTGCCAATACTACAAGTACGCATATAGATCACGCCGATAAAAATTGAGGACGAAAGCACAGGCTTTGAATATCCGAAAACGGTATAGTGTTTTTTATGCTGCTTGTGATTCTTTATTTCTCTCTATGAAAAGATCGTAGTATACCTGCACTCTCATCCAGTATTCTGCGGATATGCCAAGTAATTTTTCCAGCTTTAAAGCGGTAGCAGCACTTACGTTGCGTTTGCAATGCAACAGTTCACTGAAATGACTTGGGGTCATTCCAAGTTGTGCAGCAAAGACAGATTTTTTGAGGTCTCTCGCGTCAATCTCCATACTGAGTACTTCACCGGGATGCAGCGATACGTCGGTAGAAATTTCTTTGCCTTTGTTGTTTAAGACTCCATAATCAGCCATAACGAGTGCTTTAGTAAATAGCAACTACCCTGCATTTAGCTGACTGCAATATTCAGCGGGCCGTTTTTCGAAGAAGCTCAGTTGACAATACTTAAGTTAGACTTCTAACAAATGCTAGTTGGTCTTTAGCTTCACCCCGTCTGCTTTTACCACAACTGTTTGAGTCACTTTTTTTCCTTTTATTACGGTTTTGCGGTCGAAGCGTACATTGATGAAGTAATCCACGTTCACGTATTTTTCCACAAGGGCATAATAGGCAAAGTCCATCGCGGCATCGGCAGGTTTTACTTTTTTTCCGGTGCGTGTGGGAACGCTTGGCGAGTAGACCGCATTGAATACTTCATTATCATACAGTGAACCGGTGATCGATTCGCCGGGCTGTGGCGCAGCATACATGATCTCTGTTGCTTCAGATCGCGTCAGCAACCCCTTTTCGTAATGGTCCCTGAATTTTTTGTCGAGCTTGATTCCCCCTTTTTTTGAATATTTACCGGTAAGGGTAATATCGTTCTCCAGGTTGCCAACGAGTGTAAAGTCCTTCCGCTCCAGGGGTTTGAAGTGAATGGGCATATACTTTACGTCCTTAGTATAGGTTGCATACTTGGCGCATGATGCTGTGAAAAACAGGATGATCAACCCGAAATACCCAAATGATCTGTATAGTACTTTCATAATTGCGAGCTTTTTAAAATGATACTTAGGGTTATTTTTCCGTGTTCAGCGTAATGCCTTTGGCCACTATCTTAACCTCTGTTTTGTAGGTTGTGAAGAGGAACTTCCACGACTTGGTGTATTGTTTTGTGATGCGGATATTGGTCAGGTAGTCGAAATCGGGGTGTGCCTCCAGCAGCCTGTAGGCGGCAATCTCTGAGGCTTTGTCCAAACCATAACCTGAAACCAGGCCTATATGCTTTTCTTTCTTTTTTTCACCCACGGTCTTTACCGCATGTACCAGGTGAAACAACGTTGTCCACTCTTTAACCTCAACGGTACCTACTTCATCTTTAGACAATTTATAGTCAGCACGTGTCACCGTCATGCCTGGAAACGGTGCAGAGTTCTTTGACATTGTTGAAAGAGTGGTTTTGCAGGAGGCGAATAATATTGTTAGGCCAAGTAATGCCAGGGTAATGTTTTTCATATTTTATTATTGTTTAAAGAGGTTGATGAACGGATCGGTTTGTATTGTCACCGCTGCTAAATTAATAAAGTAATTAAGATAAAGAAATAGTATCCTGATATTGCTCACAACCACATAGTCATCACTCATTGCTTTATTCATCTTATTTTTGCTGCATGAAAAGAGCGATCGTATTCTTTCTTCTTTGTCTCTGTGCCGCTCCCGGCCGGGTGCTTGCTCAAAATGTAGGTGGGATAGGTGCACAGCTTCTGATGGATACTACCGGTGGGCATACCATGCCCATGGTATCCGGGCTTGTGGCCGGGTCTGCTGCCGATCAGTTCCTGAAAGCCACCGACTATATTATTAAAGTAGACGGGAAGAGCTGCCTGGATAAAACACTTGTAGAGGTGGTAGGTATGATAAGGGGCGAGGTCGGTACAAAAGTACACGTCACCGTTGCCGACACAAAGGAGGGTAAGAACCCCCGTGAGTATGACCTTACGCGGGGCGCTATACCAGCGATTACCACAAAATCGATAGACCCCGTACCTGCTTTTACTGAGCAGTGCGAAAATGACGTGCGGGAGATGAAGAAGCGAGGGGTTTCCGTGGTAAAGACCTTCCCATCTGATTGCGGCAACTACTTTTTTAATTTTGATGCAGAGGCCCGAACCTATACGATTCGTATAATGGTGCTGGAGGGCGGCGATGATGCGTCAAAGCCATTTGGCGTAACAGCGCGTGTTTTTGACAATACGAATGAAAAGGGGGCTACTGCCATATCTAGGTACCGGAAGGAAGATGCCGCCGGCTACACCCGCGGGCTGCTGGATGGCACGGCCACTTTCACAAAGGCGGGGGTTGGTGTTGTGAATGTGCAACTGCAGGACGATGGAAAAAAATGTAAGGCCATGTACGTCGTGATCTGTAAGTAGTAGCGAATAAAAAGAGTTGGTTACATGAAAAGAGAGTTGCTCCTGTTGATTTTATTGGCCATCACCCCAAGGATCCTAGCCCAGGTAACAGTGGACACCAGCAGCGGTGTTGTTGTGGTGAAAGAAAGAACGCCAACGGTACATAAAGGTCTGAGTATTTACAATGCTTACGAGCCCGGCAGAGGAAAGTGTCACCTTATAGAGTACGAGCCAAACAGTGGTGATTACGGAGTGGACCCTGACACGCTGTACCTGGATCTGGGCAATGAGCTTGTGCATGTAAAGACAATGCTTGACGCCGCGTTGAAATATAAAAAGAGCTATAACTTTTACCGTTTTGCTATAAATCTTGCACCCTACCGCGATGTTGCCGCGAGGCTGGCAGATATTTTCGCGACATCGCCTGAGTGGAATGCTTACCTTAAAAAGGCCGGCAATCTGCAGGTTGCAGATACGCTGCCGGACGGCAACGAACTGGTAGAGGTGAAGTATGACCGGGTGCTTGCCGCCAGTGTGCTCGACAGAAGTAATTTTGTGCAGGTGCTCAATGATTTTTTTCAACCGTATGGTTATAAAGTTTCGACCAATGGATTCCCGCCAGACCACCCGCCGCTGCTGAGCCATAACCAGCTAAGATCGATCGGTAAGCCCGAAACATTGATCGTACCCATACCTAACAGCTTTTTTACTTTGACAAAGATCACCGCGCCCGCCAAGGCCGGGCCGGTTAAAAAATAGAGGTCAACCGGTATCCGCAATGCAGTCTTTACCTGTAAATAATACAGTCACTTTGAAACGCTATCAATAACTTTGCTGCATGGGCTCATATAGCATGGCTGAGGCATTGAAACAGCTCCTTGAGAAATCGCACTGGAAACCGAAAGTAACAGAGTTACGCATGCGCGATGAATGGGAGACCATAGTAGGTAAAACCATATCCCGCTATACCCGGAGCATTGCACTGCATGGCAAAACGCTCACCATCTATACCGATGTGGCTCCGCTAAAGCAGGAATTGCTGTTGGGCAAGGAGCAATTGATAGCACGGCTGAATGAGTACTTTGAAGACAGGGTAGTGGATGAGATCCTTATTAAATGATCTGCACCGGGTTTGTTTT
>CANJQU010000168.1 GCA_947476485.1 Chitinophagaceae bacterium | reverse complement strand
GTTTTTGAGTATATTTTGGAGAACGAATAGGCTGTAGCAGTAAAACCAACCACGATTATCGGTACAACCGTTTTGTAATTCATTCTATATACGCCTGATTTGTGCCTGGGCAGGGCTGTAACCAGGACAACGGTATCTTCTGTACTCACATTTTGCTGGAAATTTGATGTGATTGCTAATTCCTGAGCATTCAAGCTGCATGTGAAAAGCAGAAGTGCGACCAGTACTTTTTTCATCAAAATATTTTTTTGGGTTAATAAACTTGTCGCTAATATTATTGTGCCAACGTGCTGAGTAGCTGTGTTTTCAATTGCCAGGGGCTTTTAAATGATACAGATAGATAGTGGCATAGTTTTTAATAAATTACAAGAACGACGTTAAATAATCCAGGTAATTATGCGGTTAAGTTTCTCACTACTATTTGCGGCTATCATTTCATTTGCAGTTCCAGTGTTGGGGCAGGAAACTGATTCTTTAGTAAAGAAGCTCGATAGCATGCAAAAAACCGATGCAAAGCAGGACAATAAACCCTTTGTTGATGTAAATAAAGATGAGTACACCAGTAGAACAAACATCACTTTCAAAGGTTATTTCATATTGTTGGGTACTGACATGCTGCAAGAAGTAAGGAGCCCGTTTCATGCTTCGAGAAAGACCTGGCTGCAAGTAGCTGGGTTTGCTGCGATCGAGGGGATAGTGTATTTCGTTGCGGATAAGCCGATTCAGCAATTTAGTACCAAATTTATGAAAAATAATCCAGGCTTAAGAAACACCAGCCAGTACATCACAAATTTCGGAGGGGCATATGAAGGATATGTGCTGGCCGCGTTCGGCGCTTATGGGCTTATATTTAAGAGCGATAAGGTGAAAACGACAACGCTTCTTGCAACGCAGGCCTACATTACTGCCGGAGCCATGTCGGAAGCCGCGAAATTTCTCACTAGCCGGCAACGCCCAAATGTTTATGATCCCAACAATACGCCACCAAATGATTTCTTTTATGGTCCGGCGATTTTCAACGGCAGGAGCGCAACAAGCGGTTTTGGAAGTTCTTTTCCATCAGGACACACTACTGCCGCATTTGCTGCCGCAACAGTGTTTGCCTATGAATATAAAGATCAGATACTGATACCGTCGATCGCATACTCTGCGGCATGCCTCGTTGGTATCAGCCGGATCACACAAAATGCGCACTGGACAACTGATGTGCTCGCTGGAGCTGCCCTGGGCTATGTAACAGGGAAACAGGTTGTAAATAACTATCACCGTTATGCAAGACTAAGATCCGGGAAGAAAGTCAGTTTGAATTTTCATTTTGATTTACAATATGTGGATGGCGTGATAATGCCGGGAATGGTGTGTAAGTTTTAAACCGCAAGCGTAAATTTTCGACTCCTATAGTAGGATGTTCCATAATGACGATCTAATCAAAGCAACCATGAGCAATAATCTGATCAAATTGATTGCCGCAGTAGTAGCGACTATGCCCTTGACGATGTCCGTTGCTGCTCAAACAACAGATATAAATTCTACAACTACTATCGCTGATACCCCTTTGACGCAAGAGAAAACCGCCGTTACAACAAAATCATCTGATCCTTCGTTTCGCTTATACAGGATGAATTACTGGTTGACCGGTTCCTTTTGTGTTGTTGCTTCTGCGGCAAACGTTTATGCAATTCCCAACCTGATCAAGGGCAAACCAGATATGACCGACCAGGAATTGCAAGGGGTAAACAAGGATGCCGTGCCCTGGTTTGACCGGTGGGCACTGCAACAGGATCCATCAAAAAGGCCGATGTATATGAAGACATCCGACTATGTGCTTCCTGCGGTAATTATTACAACCGGGATGCTCGGTTTTGATAAAAACGTAAGAAAAGACTGGGCGCGGATTCTGCTGATGTATTATGAGATGCACGCACTCACTTTCAGCATCTATAATTACAGTTTTTTTGGCCCCACATTTCAGAATAAATACAGACCAGTAGAGTACTACACTGATTTGCCGAAGTCAACAAGAATAGGTGGTAACAACCGCAACTCCATGTATAGTGGTCATGTGGCAACTGCTGTGGCCTCATCATTCTTTATGGTAAAAGTATACTGTGATTATCATCCCGAGATCGATCGGAAAAAGTATCTTTTATATGCACTTGCGACCGTACCTGGTTTTGCAGTGGCATATCTTCGTGTAGGTGGACTGGCGCATTTTCCGTCCGATTGCATGATTGGAATGACTATAGGAGCTGTCTGCGGCATTTTAGTTCCGGAGATCCACCGCTTTAAGAACCATAAGGTAATGTTTGCACCATCTACGTCACCAACGGGTGGGATAGGGCTGAATATGACCTGGAATATCGATAAGCAGATGTGATGAAAGTAGCGTTAAATCTTCAAATTGAAAAGCTCCATGCTTTCACTCTTTCCCTTCAGATCTACCATCCCCATACTTTCTGATTCCCAATTGATCGTTGTGTTGTTCAGGAAGTTCTTAGACGCAATGTATTTGATGCCAAGTTCGGCGGAAGAGTTGCAGATACGGGCAGCGGTGTTCATTGTGTCACCACTCATTGCAATGTCTTTTTTGATCAATCCGATCTCCCCGACCGTCACTTCTCCGGCATGAATTCCTACTTTGAATTCAGGCAATACCCCATATCGTCCTCTGAAATAGCCACTTTTTCTTTTAAGAAGGCGGTCTGAGAGTGCAAGTGCGCGTAAGCACTTATGTATGTTTGTGGGTTTATACAGCCAGGAAACTACAATTTCGTCGCCTACGTACTGATATATGCGCCCATCATACTCCATGAGTGCAACAGACACATAGTAGATGAAGTCGCGGATGAATTTGAAATTATCAGTACTCCCTAATTTCTCTGCGATAGCTGTAGAATCATTGAGGTCAATGAACATGACGATCCTTTTTTCAATTTTTGGTTGTATGTACTTACCGATCAAAATGGCCCAAAATATTCCGGGTGAATATTTTTCGTTAACCTCAATTATGATCTGTGTGAGCAGAAACAGAACGACCCACCCTAAACTATGCTGAACCAACCATGCTAAAGAATTAGCATGACCAAAAAAACGTTGCAAACCTTCTGCGAGCGACATATGCAGAATGAAAATAGCGTATGCTACATGAAGCAGAAAATTCATGAAAAGCGATGCACTCAAAAGTATGGCAGTTTTTGCCATTAGATTTACCAGCAGCGGGTAGTTTCTAAATACTTGCCTTAGTTTGAATACCAGCAAGTATCCCATGAGGGCGCTCATCAAAAAGACGATCACCGCCCTTAGCAAAATTGTCTCTGATGAAACGAATTCAAACGTATAGTCATTTTTCGTTGGGTCAGACAGCTTGACAAACCTCATCCAGTAAATAATATCAATGATGGTCCACATTGCTGCAACCATCGCTACCATACGGTAGTGATATTTTTTAATAAAGGAGAGCTTGGTGCTCATGCGTTTTAATGTCATCATGCCCGCTCCTTTAAATAGTTGTAAATAGATCGCTGCCCGTTGTGGATCCGAGTTTTGTCTCTTGTAATTTCCGCCGTTGAATTTACTGATGATGATTTATCATTGTCCTGCCATTGGAGCGAGAAGTAGTCTAAAAGTTCTTTCCGGGAAGCGGAGTCGGCAACCGGTGTGCACAATTCGATGCGATAGTAAAGATTTCTTGTCATCCAGTCAGAGGACCCGATGACAATACGTGCATCTTTATCGGCTCCGAAAACGAATATGCGCGTATGCTCAAGGTACCTGTCTACCAGTCGCCGGACTTTTATGTTTTCACTCAAGCCCTTTATGCCGGGAGTGAGACAACAAATGCTGCGGACCAGAAGTTGAACTGAGACTCCTGCATTTGAGGCTTTATACAACAGGTTGATCATGCCAGGTTCCTCTAAATTGTTAAGCTTAAGTCTTATCAGTCCATTGCCTTTTTTCTTTGCCTTCTGTATTTCATGTTCAACAAGTTTCTCGAAGTTGCTAACCATGTTAAATGGCGAAACGTATAGCCTGCTGAAGACAGTGACATTATCATCGGTTGGCTTTACGCGCTTCTCAAGAAAATGGAATAGCATTAGTAACTCATAGTTTACGTCTTTGTCGGCGGTAAGTAAAGTATGATCTGTGTAGTACCGGGCTGTGAGTTCATTGAAGTTACCGGTGCTAATAATTGAGTATGTCTTTTTCCTGCCGTTGACAGTGCGAGTTACCAGCGCTATCTTGGTATGCACCTTTATACCCGGGATACTATATATGATCCGGATACCGGCATCCTTCATTTTCTTACTCCAGATAATATTATTTGCCTCGTCAAACCGCGCTTTCAGTTCGATGAAGACAGTAACTTTCTTGCCATTCTTCGCAGCGCTGATCAGAGCATTTGCTATGAGCGAACCGGCGGCAACACGATATAATGTGATATATATGTCGCAAACATCGGGGTCAATTGCTGCCTGATTGAAGAAGGAAAGAATTGTATTGTATGAGTGATAAGGAAAATGCAGGAGGATGTCTTTTTTCTCGATGGCATTGAAAATATCCCCGGCATCAGAAAGTGCCGGTAAGTTTAATGGTACCCATTCATCGTTTGTGAGCTTCTTTCCGAAGTGTGGAAATGCAGCGAGGTCGGACAGGTTGTGGTATCGCCCATCAGGAAATATTTCTTCCAGACTTATGCCAAATATTGAAGCTACGTATAGCTGCACATTCCGAGGCATAGTAGCTTCGAACACAAAACGTGACGGCTGACCATGTGCGCGCTTGGCGAGCTGTTTCTCTATTTTCTCAAGAATATTACCGTGGTAATTTTCTTCAAAATCAAGTTCTGCGTTCCGGTTGAATTTTATACTGTAGACACCGACAACTTCAAATCCCGGGAAAATATACCTGCTGTTTTCCTTTATGATATCATCAATAAATACTACGTAGTTTTTGCCATTTATTGCTGACAGCTTATAGAACCGCGTCAGATCTTCCGATGGTACTTTTATGATGGCCAGTTGCGTTTCATCTTCCCCATGCTTTTTCAGAGTAATGATCATATACAACTTGTTGGCTTCGGGGGAAAATACCTTCTGTATGTCTCTTTTCAGGAATACCGGCTGCAGAAAGGACAAAATGCGAGACAAAAACTTATCCCGTGCCTCCGGGATATGCTCCTTCAGCAGAGGTTTGTTGTAATAGAGCACGATGTCGTTTGCTTCAAGCAGTGGTATTATCTGGCCTGTGAAGATGTTTTCGAATTCGGTGACCTGACGCTCTATTTCTGATTGTATTTTCTCCAGGAAATGCTCCGGTATATTGTGCTCTATTTTCCGGCGAGTTTTGGCCTTCAGATTTGCAATTGCCAGAATTACTGGGTAACGAATACTAAAAAACTCATCGAGATTTGAAGAGAAAATTGAAAGAAATTTAATGCGATCGAATAATGGTACACTTTCGCAGGCAACCTCTCCGAGCACGCGATAATTAAATTCCAACCAACTCAGATCTCTATTGTAGTACATAATTAAAATAGTTATAGCGGCGAACCCGATGCAGTGGTGATCTTCGTCACATTGCCGGGATGACTGTAGTTCAGCAATGCGGCTATAAAAAATGCCAGTACAGAGACTATCAAGCCGATCATAAATGCCGTGTAGGCGAGGCGTATCAGTTTATATTTTCTGCCAAGCACTACACCTATCTGGTGAATATCCTTGACGATAGTGCTATACAGGTATTCAGTATCGCCAAGTAGTGTCGACATAGCCCACTGATACTCCTCCAGAGACGATCTGTAAAAGTTGCCGAAGAACAAGAGGTTTGTTTTCTTGTTCAGAACGTCTTCTTTAATGAATATGCCTTCTGTAATTTTGGGGCGGGTAGATAATATTGCAATGATGATCGTTGTAAGACATGACGCAAGAAGGATGATAACTGGTATCGTGAGATAAGGTGTGTCGGATATCTTGCCCACTAAAACGGTAAGTATAACTCCGATAATTATGGAATTAACGGATATAAGGATATTCGCCTTCCTATCAGCCATTTCACTTAGATGAAAATGGTTTGCAGACGTAAGGCGCAATACTGTTTGTATGCCACGCGCCCGTAGATTGCCGCGATCTTTTTTAGCTTTGGTGCGGTCCAATTCCGGGCTGAACAAATTTTGGTGTGTATTATCAGCTGTGTTCTTTTCTCTTTTTCTTTTTATCCATTCTATGTTTTTGCGTTTACCTTCCTCCAGCAATATCTTGCAGTAAGACGTGAAAAACACATGTTTTTTCAACATTTCTATTGTGTTGCTCTCCCAATCCTGCAGGAGCATGCCGTAACCCCGAAGCGCGAATTCCTTTTTTACTTCTTTGTTTGTGGTTTTAAAATCCTTATTTCCGAAATGGTAACTATCTGCATCGCACAATATTTCTTCCATGAGGTTTTGTGGATGGACAGGTATTTTTGTTGCCATGATGCAGGCAGCAATATTGGCTATCAGTTTTTCATTTGCGGAGGGGTCTTTTTGTATGTACTCGCGCATCAGCTCCACACTTTTCTCTTCGTGTTTCTCAATATCGGTATAGAGATGGCCAACATCGTGAAACCATGCAGCAACATAGATGGTCAGGGTATCGGCTTCGCTGAGCTCATAATGCGCTGCAATTTCCTGAGCCCGTTCAACAACGCTTTTTGTGTGCGTGAGGTTGTGGTATACCAGGTTTGGATGAGGATGTTCCTCAAACAGCCTGGTAACATGGTTTGCTATGCGTTTATATATATTGTCGCTCATAAACATACGGAACTTTTTCAAAAAGGGCAAAATATCTCTGGGAAAGCCTGATTTTACTGAAAGAGACTTGGGCTTTGCCGGAAAATATCTTTTTGGAGGTCAGGTGGTTTAGGCCTCACCCTGCATACAATAGGTTGTATCTG
>CANJQU010000167.1 GCA_947476485.1 Chitinophagaceae bacterium | reverse complement strand
AGAGATAGGAAAGCACCCTTTGGGGCAGCTGATAACATTCGGGCGTATTACTACGGGAAGTGTGACATTGATTAACGTTATCTGTATTTTTGACATAATATTTTGACCCGCACTACTAAATGCTGCAAAATGAAAAGGAGATTTTTACTATTAATATTTTTCTGGATGTTTTCGTCTTCTTGCCATAAAAACAAGGGTAAGACATGCGTGGGGTCTTTTATCGCATTCACACAACTTTCAAGTGGGGGCGCTTCGGGGGCAACACAAACATTTGCCAGCATTGATGCAAATACTGGCGAACAGGTAAATAATTATCAACTAACTTTTGTGGTTAATAGCAGTCATGGGAAAGGGGTATATGATGCCGTCAATAATGCTTATTACCTGTATACCAGACAGCTACCACATACTGGCGGAGATACTATTTTTCTGCAGCGCACAGATTTTAGTAGCAGGCATCACTTACAGTACCCGTCCTTGATTTGTGACACGCTAATAGGATGGCAGCAATTTGATTTGCTGCTCAATAGTGCTTCAAACAAACTCTACTTCCTTAGTCGAGGTGGAGTTCAGAACAAAATATATGAGATTAGTTTTGCGCCTGGGTTTAGCGAAAAGCTGATATTCACAGCAGACACATTGATAACTACTATTACAGCACCGGTTGTGGATGAAGCTACAGGAGCTATCTACTTTTTTTCCAAACCCTATTTAAAAAAGGTCGACCCGTCAACAGGCATATTATCTACTGTGGCTACCTATACAGATGTAGTTCCTTCCGAACTTCAATATAACAGTAATGATGGCATGTTTTATGGCGTTAATGTATATGCCCCGCCGTATAAATTCATTCGCATAGCGCCTAAAGATGGTTCGGTTGCAAGATTGTCAGAAATGAATTATTTTTATGTGGGAATGCATCACACATTTGATGTTTGCAATAATCGATACATTATGGATGGTGGAAATAGCATATACTGGCTGGATCCTTCAAACGGAAACGTCACTAAGCAAGTCGATATCCCTTGGCCATTTGGTAAGCTAACCTACATAAATCAGTCAAAACCATAAAAGGAGATTAAAACGCGTTGTTCCTGATGTTCCACAGAGCATCAGGAACGCAGAATAAAAATCCGGTCTCCGACCGGCATTCAATGAACAGAAGTTGATTAATGCATCAATGCCCTCTACGTCCGCCGCGAGTCTCCACTCCTTCAGCAGGACTCGCGGCAATCAGGGCTCCCAAGTTGAATATTGAATCGATGCCCCTCGCTCTCACCCACTGCGCAAAGAAATTTACATCATATCCGCGTAGCTGCACATCATATCCCGCATACGGCATATCATAAAACCTCAGTTTTTATTTCCCATCTCCCCACCTGACATTTGTGCCCAAAACAATATTTTTAATCCCTCAGGGTGAAATTGCAAGGGTAAATACGCAACTCATTCCACCTCACCCTCTCCCAAGCCTGCCCTGAGCAAGGTCGAAGGGGAGAGGGCCGGGGAGAGGTCCCCTCGCTCTTTCGGATTTGCAATCCCCCTTACCAAAATATATTTCCCATCATCATATTCTCGCATAATCCCAACAATAAAATCACTATTTCAAAAATCCCCGCATCAAAGCCAAAAACCACCTCAAACCCTTACCCACGGCTCAAAGAAATTTACATCATATCCTCCTAGCTGCACATCATATCCCGCATACTGCACATCATAAAACCTCAGTTTTTATTCCCCAAAATACCACCTGACATTTGTACCCAAAAATTCATTTTAAGCGCGGGGCAGTACGCAACACACTCCCCTCCTTTTTTCAAGGAGGGGACGCTCGGAAACACGGCGAAGCGGTGTTTCCGGGCGGGGGTGGTTACCTCGCGCAAACTCGTAAACACTATCACTTATGGACAAACAACAACTCGCCAAAGACCTCTTTCTCCAGGCCGACAAAACCCAGACCGAGATCGCCGAAATCCTCGACGTAAACCGCAAGACAGTCTACCTCTGGAGCAAAAAAGGCAAATGGGAAGAAAAAAGGATCGCCCTCAGTCAGACCCCGTCCAGCATCCAGCAGGACTACTACAACCACATGAGCGCGATCAACGCGAAGATCAGGGAGCGTGAAGACAATTGCCCAACCATGGAGGAAGTCGAGAAACTGCGCAAACTAACGAAAATGACAAAAGACCTCGGAAAGAAAAATGCCGGGTTTTATATGGAGGTGTTGGAAGAGTTCTCCTATTTTATACAAAAAGGTGATCGGGATTTTCTTGAAAAATATGGGTCGATCGCCGACCAGTTTTTGAACGCCACATTCGGAGATGAACATTTCTATACTTCTCAGCGTGTAAAAGCCAACTACGCCAAAATGCGGGAAAATATTAAAAACCAGGAAGTGGCCGCAAAAGAGTTGGAAGACGAATTAACCGGAGAGCCCGAAGAACTTGTCTTCGATGGCTTTCGTTTTGTACCCGTAAAGAAAAGCCCCTCCGGCGATGCTGCTCAAACAGCCGGTTGCCAACCGAAAACCGAAGGATTGGGTAATAATGGGGCATCCGCATTATCAGCCAAAAACCCTTCAAAACCAGCCACAGTAGAAGCTTCCACCGGAATAACCAACAAAACAAAATGCCCCATATCATCAGCAAAAATATCCGACAAAAATGGGGCATCCCCCACTGAAAACAAAACAGAACCAGCTACCCTAAGCAACAGTATCACCGCCACTATCCCACCTTTGCGCGACACCTCCCTCTCCTTCGGAGAGGGCCGGGGAGAGGTCCGGGGAGAGGTCCGCCCCGCACCCTTCCGCGAAGGAAACATCATCTGGATAAATCACCCCAAAGACCTCGACGACTACGAAAAGCACCTTAAAATGTCCGACATCATCCGCTACTACCCCGAATCAGACCCAGCGCGAAAGCGTACAATTCGTTAGAATACAACACCAGATTTTTTTGAAAATCCGTAGGATGCTGAAAAAAATTTTGAAAATCCGCGAATCCGGAAATTCATGATTATATTTGATATAACAAAAACATCCCCGCATGAAGCACGCATACATTATTATCGCACTCGCGCTTATTGCAAACACTGCCGGCGCACAATCTTTCAGAAAAGGTTCGGTGCTGATTAGTATTTCTGAGGGTACCAGCTACACCACTTTTTCTACCTCCGCTCCGTTTGAAAATACCACCGGCAGCAGTAACAATAGTGGCAGCAACAACGGCGGCGATGTGCTGCATACCGGCAACATAACAGGAGCCCGCGATCCCCTTACTATCGAATACGGGCTCACCGATCATTGGGGCTTAGGAATAAACATGGGTGGAGATATATACCACGCCGAAGCATCAAAGTATTATGGGTTCCAGTGCAAAAACAACGATATTAAGATCATCACCAGCGAGCTCACGCTCGATGCTAATTATCACTTTTTCGTTACCCGCCATTTCGATCTCGCTGCATTCGCCTCATTAGGTTTCTCCTCAGTTTCATTCAAAGGCAATGATGGCGACCACGCCTACAATTACAATGCGGGCGGGCTTCTCGTTCGCACGGGCACTAAGGCGCGCTACTACATCACCAAACGCTTTGGCGTCATAGGCATGTTAAGCACCTTCGCCACCAGCAACTCAACCGAAGGTCAGAAAGGCAATACCGTGGGCAATAACTACACCACTACGATCAAAGGATCGGCAATAGAATTTGGCCTCTGCTATCGCGTTAGAAGATAGATTATGCGATCCATAGCATGAAAACAAAGCAGGTCGTGCATGTGCCATGGTTCGGCCATTGTGCTCATTTAGAGATATGCTGAAACATCGCCGTTAACACCGGGCTCTTTGCAACCTTTGCGTAACTTCACATTATTAATCCTTTGTGAACTTAGCGGTTAAGCGACTGGCTGCATTTTTTGATTCATCGGTTTTTATATGGCTAAAAGGCAGGAAAGAAGGATCGGAAATACAAATGCATACACCGTACACAATAAAGTAAGCATCATTCGGGGTGGTGCTGCATTTTTTGAGGCTATTGAAGAGATCGCAGCTAATGCAAAATATTCCATCCATCTGCAGACCTACATCTTCGATGAGAACGATACTGGCAACCGGGTGGCAGATGCATTGATAAGCGCGGCAAAAAGGAACGTGTACGTTTACGTTCTGCTCGATGGCTTCGCATCACAAAAACTCTCCGCAGCATTCATCACCCGGCTTCGCGATGGAGGTGTTCAATTCGGGTACTTCAGGCCCATGGTATTGAGCAATGTCTTCTACCTTGGCCGCAGGCTGCATCACAAAATTATCGTCGGCGATGGCCAGGTATGCATGGTGGCCGGCATAAATATCAGCGACCGCTACAACGACATGGCCAATGCTCCTGCCTGGCTCGACTGGGCCATACGTGTAGAAGGAGACGTAGCACGCCAGCTCAATGACCTTTGCATACGCGTCTGGAACCTTTCTGCCCGGCGTAAGAAGTGCCTGGCAACCGCGCCTCCCGAACTGCAGGTACCCGAAACAGAGTGCCTGGTGCGCGTTCGCCGCAATGATTGGGTGTACACACATACACAGATCACCCGCAGTTACCGCGAGTTGTTCAATGCAGCCCATAAGCACGTAACGCTTATGACCAGTTATTTCTGGCCGCCGTTCAAGTTGCTCAAGCGCATGGCCGCAGCCTCGCGAAGAGGAGTGAAGATCAGGTTGATACTCACAGGCCGGGCCGATGTACCATTTGCCAAGTATGCAGAAAGATACCTGTATCCCTGGCTGTTCAGGCATAATATCGAAGTCTATGAATATGACAGGAACGTATTGCACGGCAAGGTGGCCACCCGCGATAACGAATGGCTTACAGCCGGCTCTTATAATGTAAATAACATCAGCGCCTTCGCAAGCGTAGAGCTCAACCTCGACATTAACGATGCTGCCCTCGCCACCGAACTGACAGAAAAATTACAAACAATAATAAACGATGATTGCACCCAGGTCACATCCGACAGTTTCACCTCGTCAAACAACATGCTCAAACGGTTTGGGTACTATTTATCCTACCGCTTTGTTCACCTTGCATTTTATGTATTCACCTTCTATTTCACTCAAAAACGGGACCGGGATTAAACACCTTTCATCCTCCTCAGGAACGCCAGTACCGCGGCTTTATCCCAGCCAGCAAAGCGCCCACGCTGCACGATCAATTCATTATTGTCGGGCTGTTTCACAAAGTAGTGAAACACAAATTGCGGGTGATCACGCTCCCACCCCCTCATTTCACCAAAGCGAAGAACATTGAATACTAACGTATCATGCCACATGTCTGCAGTATAATAACCCTGGGAGAATTGCCGCAAAACATCAACGTCTTTATTCCCCGCTTCTGGTCTTAACAAAGCGTCATTCCGGCTCACATAGTGCAGTTCGAGCTTCCTTTTATCAAAGACAGACCGGTAACCCGTATAGTAGCCACTGTCCTTTTCTGCAACCACATACCACAGCAGATTGTTGAGCGGAGTAGGAGTGGTAAAGTACCTGTTACCGGCAATACCTTTATCCGCAATTTCTTTCTCCACGGTTTTATCTACAAACACCTTAAAACATACACCAATGACAAGATATAATGAACACAACCCTACCCCCGCTTTCACCCACCGCATCCGTTTATTGCTGGTACGTCTCAATACTATAAGCATGATCATGGCTATAGCCGGCCAGATACTGAATAAAGGATCAGCAACATACATACTATTGAACGATACCCGGTAATGACTGAAAGGCTCGAACCAGCCGGTACCATAAGCATTAAATGCATCGATGAAGATATGTACGAACATTTGCAAACCCCAAAACACCACCCATGTTTTGAAGGTCAACCCCGCTGAGCGGAACAACCTGGCTGAGCACAGGGCAAGCAACGGGCTCACTAGCAGCACAAATAGTATAGAATGCGTGATACCCCGATGAACGACCACATCGCCGGTCACGGGCAGCCAGAATGACGCAACAAAGTCAATATCGGGAATGTTCTGGGCCAGTGCACCTAAAACAAGTGCTTTCTTACCCAGTTGCTTCCCTGCAATAGCCTCACCTATACAGGCTCCTAACACAATGTGGGTAAGTGTATCCATAGATTATCCGATAAAAAATAAAAAAATCACAGGCAAACGTTTGAATTTTTATTTTTAATTCAATATTTTACACGCAAATTACGACATCATTACCTGACCAAAACAAAAAAAAGACCACTTTATGAAACTGAACATTGTTACAATCCTACTGTTTACAGTGCTATTATCAACTGGCTTTAGCACAAAGGCTGACGCCCAGCATTGCGGCTGGCGCAGACATGGCTACTGGGCTCCGGAGCACTCATGCGGCACTGCTTGCAAAGACCATCATGGCTGCGCGGGAAACTACGGTTACGGCCGTCCTTGGCGCTGGGGCTGGGGAAGCCACTGCACTGCAGAAATGCGTGATCGCGCAATTGCCGACAGCGTAGAGTGCGCTAAACATCACGAAGACATGAAAGCTGCCCATGCAAAATACGCAGAAGGTGATGCTATATTGCACAATAGCCACCACGGCTACTGGGGTCATGGCTGGGGCCGTTGGAACGGCGGCTGGTGGGGCCACAACAGGTATTACTACCGCGGAGCAGGCTATTAATATCAGCTCTTCAACTATAATAATAAAGGCTACCCGGAAGAGTAGCCTTTATTAATTCAGATAAATATCAAGTCCTATTTTCCCATTCTTCTCAATACCTTCTCAACATCCTCAGGTGTGTCAATACAATGACTGTCAAACCGCGTAGGCACACATTTGATCTTATAGCCACTTTGCAGCCACCGCAGTTGCTCCAGCGATTCGGCCTGCTCTAACGATGATACGGGCAGTTGCGATATCCGCTCCAGCACATCTCTACGGTAGGCATACATACCTACATGTCTGTAATAATTGAAGTGTCTGTGCCAGTCCTT
>CANJQU010000166.1 GCA_947476485.1 Chitinophagaceae bacterium | reverse complement strand
GGGCATTTTGGGGTATGAATGGGGTACAGTTGGGGTTATGTGTGGGGTATCGCAAGTAATTGATTTTCAATTGAAATGATGCCTTATTACCCCAAATTGATAGATTTTTTTCGGAAAATTTTTCGTGGGTTTTTGAACATTTTCTTTAAATTTCGTTTGGCCGCGCTGTGCAGCTTTGCAGCTAGAGCACAACACTTGTTAAGAAACTTAGCGCCTCTGCCGGTCAGCGGTTAAGGATCGTAGCTCCTCCACCGAAAGCCTGCCGGCGCCGACAAAGAAAAATACCACTGGTCCTCGTTTGAAACGAGCATCAAACGGAGCGGCGTTTGCAAAGCCAAAAGTCATCCAGCGCAATATAATCAACCTCTTTCACCCTATAACTAAAAAGTGTTGGTGCGTATTATTTTGCTTATTACCTTTGTGCCGCAAAAGTCATTTTTCTCGCCATAGCTTTGCGCCCTTTGCGGTTAAAATTACCCACAGCGAGATATAAATAGCCTGTACTGAGCAGCGCCGAAGTATGATATTTTTTCGCCTGGATCGTTGATTATCAATACCAACCTGTGCAAACTTTTTTTGGAGAAAATGTGATATTTGAGGACAAGGCGACTAACTGCCAACTGAAAATCGCAAACTGAAATGGGGCATTTTGGGGTATGAATGGGGTACAGTTGGGGTTATGTGTGGGGTATCGCAAGTAATTGATTTTCAATTAAAATGATGCATTCTTGCCCCGAATCGATAGATTTTTTTCGGAAAATTTTTCGTGGGTTTTTGAGCACTTTCTTTGAATTCCGTTTGGCCGAGCTGTGCAGCTAGAGCACAACACTTTTTAAGAAACTTAGCGCCTCTGCCGGTCAGCGGTTAAGGATCTTAGCTCCTATCCACCGAAAGCCTGCCGGCGCCAACAAAAAAGAATCCGAAGAACACAAAACACAGCTCAAGCGCATGACTTGCGTCGTTGATACGCTCATTCAGACTGCCGCTGCCGTATAAGTGAACGAGCACAGCCACAATAAAATTGAATAAAAGAAACAGGCACACCAGCCGGAACCATAAACCGAGTATGCAGAACAGGCCGCCAACGGTCAGCGTCAAGGCAGACATAAACCCCCAGAATGATGGCCAGAAATGAATATGAAGATTGCCCATTGCCTCACCCAGTCCGGCCCATTTTTCGGGATGTGTAAGCTTGGGTAGTCCGTACATGATCAGTACGGCGCCAATACCCGCCCGCATGATCAGCAGTCCGAAATTGCTGTATTTGCCAACTTGTGAGAACAGAGCCATATTGTGAAGTTAAAATTCCAAAGCTGAAAATCCAAACCGTTCTGGCCTTGGAATTTCGTGTTTTATTTTTGGAGTCTCTTACGAAAGTTTCTTCGGCTTCCATCCCAGGTCAGTAAACTTCTTCCTTTTCAGCAGGAAGTAGTCCCAAACTATGCTGCGGGAGTAGATGCCTTCTTCATTGCGGCGGGTTATCATTTTCTTATTCTCGCTGCGGCGTTTCATCCATTTTCCAAAGTCGCGGTAAACATGAAAGTGGGCCTTTACAATGATGAACATATGCTTGATATTACCCGTAAAAAGCAGGCGCAGACCTGCCAGTCCGTCAAGTACAAAGCGCAGCGGGAACAGCCATATCAGGCGCGATCCTTTCTCATTCTTCAGCAGGAGTATGAGGTTATTGCGGAAATTGTAATAAAGTTTTTGAGGGCTGCCATAGCTTATAACGCTGCCGCCTACATGGTACACAAGTGAATTCCCCACGTAGCCAATCTTGTAGCCTGCATTCTTCAGCCGCCAGCACAGGTCTATTTCTTCCATGTGGGCATAAAGGTCATTATCAAGGCCGCCCATCTTATGGTACAGGTCTCCACGCATCATGATGCAACCACCGGAAGCCCAGAAAACTTCTATGTTGTCGTCATATTGCCCGTTATCCTTTTCCAGGTCGAAGAAGATGCGGCCACGGCAAAACATGTAGCCGTATTTGTCCATAAATCCACCGCCGGCGCCCGCATATTCAAAGCATTCCCTGTCGCGCCAGTAGCGTATTTTGGGCTGGCATGCTGCGAGCATTTCGTCCCGCTCCATTGCCTCGTGCAGCGGCGGGAACCAATGGTCCGTTACCTCAAAGTCGGCGCTCAGTAATATGTAGTATTTGGCCTTTATCTGTTTCAGCGCCTCATAATAGCCATTGGCAAACCCATGGTTTACAGCTATCTGGAGTGTTTTTAAGGAAGGGAAGTTCTGCTGCACATATTGCAGCGTATCATCGGTAGACGCATTGTCGGCAACAATTACATCATAGCCGGACACAGCTTGCTCCACTATTTTTGGCAAAAAAAGCTCATGCCATTTAGTTCCATTGTAGCTTAATATTACAACGGCTGTATCCTTATGGCATACGATCATAGCGGGTTTTTGCTATTGATGGATTATTTGTACTTGGGGTCGTAAAGCGTATTATCCGGCGCAACGATCTTATCGTTTTTCTGGTACTTGTGCTCATACAGATTGTAGCAGCCAGCCCAGGCAAATATGAAAAAGCCGAAGAAAGACAAAAGAAATAAGAAACGCGATTTAGAGGGTTTATTGATCTCTATATCGTTTGGGTTATCTATCTCGTGCCCGTGGTTATTGTGTTGGATGTCCATGAATTGTTAAAATTTCCTCGGCAAAAATAATAGTAATTCCTTCAAAATCATAATAAATTTACACTAAGTTCGTTTATCGGAGTGGAAATACATGCGTCAGTATCTAAATTGGAAAACATATCTCGCCATTGTTGCACTCTTCATCGTCGGGGCATCGCTTTATTATACCAGTCAGCTCGCTGGTAAACTTGCCGGCGAGGAGAAGAAAAAGGTAGAGGAGCTTGCCGGAGCGCTGAAAACCCTCATCAAGTCAAATAATGTACAGGAAACCGCTCTTGCCAGCAATATAATTGCCCAGAACACCACTATTCCGCTTATTATTCTCGACGACAAGGGCCAGATCTTCGATTTTCGCAACATCGACACATTGCATGTCGTAAATCGGCATACAGTGGTAAAGGAGAAACTGGAGGAATTTAAGCACGACCACCCTCCTATTGTGGCGGACTACGGCACAGGCAAGAACTATGTGTATTATGGAGAGTCTTACCTGCTCACACAGTTGCGCTACTTCCCTTATGTGCAGCTCGCTATCATTATCCTGTTCCTCGTGGTCGTGCTTTTTGCTTTGAGTGTGGCCAACCGAAGCCTGCAAAACCAGGTGTGGGTCGGACTTTCCAAGGAGACCGCGCATCAGCTCGGCACCCCCCTTAGCTCCATAGAAGCATGGCTGGAGCTCCTGCGCGACAGTGATGCAAACCATGATGCCGTAACTGAAATGCAAAAGGACCTGGACAGGCTGAAACTTGTAGCTGAGCGGTTCAGCAAAGTGGGCAGCGCGCCTCAGCTCGAAGAGCAGGATCTCATAGCCCGGCTGCAGGATATTGTAGCTTATATGCAGCGGCGCTCACCCAGCAAAGTGATCATCACGCTGCACAGCCAGCTCCGCGAGCTTCCGGTAAACATCAGCGGCCCTCTTTTCGACTGGGTTATGGAAAATCTCATCCGCAATGCGCTGGATGCGATGGGCGGCACTGGCACGATAGACATAACAGTGGTCAATCATCAGCAACAGGTTTGGATAGACGTAGCTGACAACGGCAAGGGTATCCCGGGCCACCAGTTGAAAAAGGTGTTTACACCTGGATTCACCACTAAGAAAAGAGGGTGGGGCCTGGGTCTCTCCCTTTCGCGCCGCATTATTGAGAAATACCACCATGGCTCCATCTATGTCAGACAGAGCGAGCTAGGCAAGGGCACCACGTTCAGGATAATTCTGAGGAAGTAAGTATGAATTTCTCTTGAAACGTTAGTTCGCTTGCTTTTTCAGGTATCAACTTTTTAACCTTTCTACCTTTCAACTTTTTTACTATCTTTGCGCTCCTCAAACGCGGAGGTGGCGAAACTGGTAGACGCACTACTTTGAGGTGGTAGCGCCTTTAACGGGCATGGGAGTTCGAATCTCCTCTTCCGCACACACGGGAGTTTTTCCCAAAAAGTCAAGGGGTTGTTCTAAAAAGAGCAGCCCCTTTTCCTTTACCAGAGCGGCTTTCGACTGAAAGAGTGGATTTAGAAAAAGAGTTCGATAAACTCCTTTTTTGTATGAAAGTTGGTTATCGAACACCAGGTTGATAAATGATTTTTTACTATTCATGTCACCCGAATTATAGATATTGGCAATATCATTGAGACGGGTGAGGTGCTTCGAGTAGCGGCTCCATGTATTGGCAATTGGTTTGTTTAGCTCATCAATTACAGCAAGTAAATTGAACCGTTCACTTTCGTATCGAGCCTTCCACTTTCGGTAGGTTGTGTCATCCATATCATTTGAAATATACTTCTCCTCTATGCTATCTATCTTTGCTTCCAATTGAGATAGCTCCCTGTTCTTCTGACTCAACTCAGCCTCATTTACTTTTAAGTTTGCCTTTATAAGGTTGAGAGCTTCTTTCTGTAGGTTATGTAATTGTTCGGGTGAAAAAGTGAACTCTTGAATCAAGTCATCAAACTGTTGATGGAGCTTTATAGCAGAAAAGTGTTCTCTACATTTTGAACATAGATAATACCAGTAGTATTTGTATTTACCCTTGCTGTTACCAGCTGACATCAATCGACCACACTCACAATGTAGAGAACCTCTTAACGGTACAATTTCGTTATCGTGGCTATTGTACCTCGTACCAGACAATTTGCTTTGCACCGTCCACCAAGTGATCTTATCAATGATGGGTTCATGATTACCTTCAATTAGCTTTTCTGGTTCGTCATAGAATGCTGGTACTCTTATCAGACCTGCATAAGTCGGATTTGAGAGTAACCGTTTAATTGCTCCGTTACCTTCAATTCTTAAACCCTCTGGACGAAGCTCTTTGCGAATCTGTTCCAATAAAACCCTTGAATCCCTACTTGACAACAGTGTAGTAAAAGCCCAGGCTGATTTCTACTTAGGATTTACAGACTTGGAGTTATTCAAAGAACCTACAGAAATCGTTCATATTGATCAAATAGTCACACCAGAAAACCGAAATATAATACAGGAGCATTCGTATCTCAAAACATACCAGCATGAGTTCAGGTTGTTCCTCGCTTATAAATATAGAAATAAGACACAAACCTACTTTGATGACTACGATGATTGGATGAAAATGGCTTATTGTGTCTATTGCACTTTTCCCAATAATCAGGATCGAGCAATGTATTGGTTTGATAAACTTAGTGAACTATCCCCTAAATACCAGCCTGATACCGATTGTGATGAACTGGAGAAAATGTTTGATTATAATCTGGACGTAGAAGGCGGTGTAAATGGCGTTATCAACGAGTTCTTCAAGAATGAAGTAATAAATGTATTCCCGCCATACTCAATAGAAGATCTAAGGGAGTTCTTTGAATCTACAGATGCGTTGCCTGATCATGATGTTGAGATAGATGCATTATTAATTAAACAATACATCAGTGAGAAAGCCGAACAAATAAACTTGTTGACGAACCAGGTTATCATATCTCCACCAAATACAGGAAAATCGACATTCTTGTTGGGGCAACGTGATATGAAGATCATCTACCTTGTGCCAACCAGGGTATTGCTAATGGATCTTGCAAAAAAGAGGAAGGATGCATTTATTTTAATGGGTGGTGTGCATATCGATAGTTGCCCCAGAGATGCTAAACTTATCATAGGAACATATGATAGCTTGTATAAATTACTTTACAACCAACGCATTGACCTCAAAGAATACACGCTGGTTATTGACGAAGCGCATGATATCTTTTGTTCAGCGAAGATCGGTTTCAGATACCCGATCATGAGAACATTGGTTGATAGCTTGGGCGTATTCAAGAACTTCATTTGCTTATCAGGAACCTGGATAGATTTTCCGTTTACCAACCTCGGTTATGGATACGCTCATTTCATAAAAGAAAAGCCCGATCAACCTGTACTTGAAATTGTATTCTGTCCAGACCCAGTCAATGCTTTGACCGATGACTTAATAAAGAGCAAAACAAAGCAGATATGCCTGGTTAACGACAAAAAGAAAAATGATGAGATCAAAACTGTTATCATAAAAAAGAATCCAGATGCAAACGTGGTGGTGATGAATGCTGATACCAAGGAAGCTGCAGACGTTGCTGAAATACTGAACACCAACAGTTTGGCAGATAATGCCATATTGGTTTGTACACAAATCGGCAGAGAGGGAATATCGTTTACTGATAATGATATCACTCACCTAAGATTCTCGCAAGTAATGTTGCCAGAGCATATTGCTCAATTTAGCTTTAGGGCAAGATCAACGACCCATCCCCCTAAAATGGTTATGTACGTGAAGCATGATTCTTTCAAGGTTGGTTGGGATATCAATTACCAGAAAGAATATGCCAGGTTGAAGGCGTATTATGAAGCCATGATGGACAATGTAAAAGACTTACCAAAGGAGGCAATACCAGAGGTCAACGCCAATGTTTATATGACAGGTGGTGATGATTCTCATTACACACCAATTTTGAACTGCCCAGGTTTTGATGATGAGATCGATACATTGTTGCTTGGCAAAAAGGTATTAGATGGTTGTTTCTCAAAGTTCTCTAAGGATATATTCAGCTTGATTATTTACCTGCGAAAATGGAACTTTAAGTTTGAGTTTAGTGAGGCTGACGAGAGCGATACATTACAGGCACACAGAAAGGAGGTAAGGGATGCCCAAGTAAATATCATACAGATTGACTTTGAGGCATTGGCTTGCATGAATGAGGTGGATGTGAACCAGGATAACAAGTTCTTGTTCAGTGGATATTCCGCGTAAAGTGACCCCTCTTTTCCTCGCCAAACTGACCCACCATAGTTAATCCCAAAAATGAGTGAGTTATTTAGTTGCTTCACTGTTACAAATATAGTTTACTTAATCTGTTTCATTTGTGTCATTATCAGTTCTCCGT
>CANJQU010000165.1 GCA_947476485.1 Chitinophagaceae bacterium | reverse complement strand
GAATGAAGCCGGAATATGAAACCATAGTTACCCTGGCGTATTTTAAAGGATATACACTCGAGGAGATCTCAAAAGCATTAAACATACCACTTGGCACGGTCAAAACCCGTATGAGGCATGCTATTCAGCAACTAAGAGAAATTTTTAAGGATTAAATGAACACCAGCGAATACATAGGATCAGGCATTCTGGAAGCTTATATACTTGGGGCGCTCTCCCGGAAGGAGGCGCAGCAGGTAGAGGCGGATATTGCCAAATATCCTGATCTGGCGCAGGAACTGGCTGATATTGAAGCAACCATGTTTGATTTTGCAACCAGGCATTCAGTGGAACCACCGCCAGGCGCTAATGAAAAAATATGGGCTGCGCTACAGTTTGGATCATCAGCCAACAGTGATGGCGGGCGTGTTGGCCCGAAAGTGATCCCTTTTCAGCCAGAGTACCGTAAACCGGGAAGGTGGAAGTTTGCCGCAGTATGGATAGCGCTTGCCGGTAGCATGGCATTGAATGCTGCGATGTGGATGCGCGGACAAAACAATAAGCGTGATATGCTGGCGCTTAACGGTAAGGTATACATATTGGAACATGATCAAAAAGAGCTTGCAGGGCTCGTAAGCAAATACAAGGAAAACAAAGCTATGATGGCCGATACAGGTATGCAGACCATTGTGATGCATACGATGTTGCCGGGCCACCCCATGGCTGCAACTCTATACTGGAGCAAGCAAAAGGGGCATGCCTATGTAAGTATAGATGGCTTGCCAACCCCGCCTAAAGGCATGCAGTACCAGCTATGGGTCATGCAGAACGGGAAGCCTGTAGATATGGGGGTTTTGCCCAATGAAATGGCCAATACGCCGGGTATGCAAAAGATAGACCGGACGGTTACGGACGGACAGGCATTTGCAATTTCCCTGGAAAAGGAAGGAGGTAGCCCGACTCCAACTATGCAGAACATTTATGTAATGGGTAAAGTATAGGCTTCGCAGTGCATCAGCGCATGAAATAGTATTGCACCACCTTAAATTTTCGAGCACCTACCGTGGGCTTTTCATCCGTTTGGATCTGGATCGTTTTCATTGGTGCGTAGTATAGTTTCTGCAATGTTGCACCCCAGATGTTTTTCTTATAGGTTTCGATATAAATGCCCTTCACTTTATTGTTTACCTGGTCTGCGGAGATCAGCAGCTTTTGGGTGAACATATCTTCATCATTTGCCTTATAGTAAAAATTGCGGGTGCCTTCCTGGTTATCTTCGAACTGGTTGTAGGTATACTGGCCCAGGTATTTACGGTCGCTGATCTCGGTTTCAAAGAAAGTTTTGAAGATGACTCCCCAGTTTAGTGTATCGGAAGTCGTGAAGCTGCTGTCAGTTTTTTTGTCTTCCCTAACGGTTTTCAGGATGGTGAATGGTGAGCCACGAAAAGTCTGCCATTCATCAAGCGCAAACTGCCGGATGGAAAAATAGTGGCCTGTGACATCGGCATAGGGGTCTGCTTCTTCTTTCTTTTTCTTGCATGACTGGAGCAGCACTAATGACAGGACGCTCAAGGCAATGAATCGGTAAACGATAATTTTTTTCACGGCTTAAAATTAATGTTTCCGGCTGAATGGTTATTAGTTTTTTGCCGATTAAACAGGATTATAAACTCCAGATAGTAATGCTTCTAAAAGAACATGCCCCCGTGTTTACAGAGGCATGTTCTATTGAAATTGATAATAATTATTGTTCTTCTGCTTCCTGCTGCTGCGGCATATTGCTGCTGCGTGCGTTGAGCAGGTCTTTCACTTTAGGCGCCATATTCTGCATCTTCATGCTTACCTGTTTTGCAGATACGCTATCGCCGCCCATGTATTCCATTTGTGCCAGTGACTGCAGTATGTAGAATTTCTGTTTAATGTCATCGGCAAGGGCCATTTTGCTATCTCCTTGCAGGCTGCCCACCCAGTTCACATATATCTCGGTGAGGTTTACGATCTTGTCGGTGAGTGTCTTCGCTTTAGGCATGTCGCCGCTCTGGCTGGCCATTTGTGCGAGAGACTGCATGATCTGGAACTGCTGCCTCAGGTCATCGCTCATGTTCATTTTACTGCCGTCCGGCAGATCGGTCCACCACTTGATATCATCAGTAGCATTGCGCATGATCTTATCAGTGAGGTCTTCGGCTTTTTTAATGGCGCCGGCCCTGTAATAAGATGCGGCCATGAAATACCCGGTATAATCGTAAGAATAAGAATGCTCAGAGATGCCTGCCAATACTTTATCCAGTACCTGGACTGCTTTTTCCTTCTGGCCTTCGGCAACGAGCTGGTTGGCCAGGAATGAGCCATCCATACGGTAGGTCACAAATTCATGGCGGTTAGGCTCATCGAAGTATACGTCGTTCCTGTCTGCGCCACCCCAAATGAACTTATTCATAAACATATCGTAGCTCTTTTCAGTATTTATACTGCCAAGCACCTGTGTATTAACTTTCTGAACAGCAGAATCTTTGTATTTGAATGGCATCAGGCGGTATACCAGGCCTTCCATGTGCAGGTAGTCGCCGGTGCCTCCATAGTCGCCGGTACGGAGACCAGCATCAAAATAGAGCGGACGTTTCCAGCCTTCACTTGCCACTGCTGCTATGATGTTGAGCACAGCGAGGTCGCCTTTCTGTGCAGCGGGCTTAGGATAAGACCACTTCATATCTGTTATTACCTTGCCGGAATCTGCAGCTGGGATAAGGCCCCTCTGGATAAGCTCTCCCGTACTTAGCGATGGTACAAAGAAGTTTTTGAGCGGTATGTAGTTCACATATTCACCGCCACCTCTCCGGGCCATATTCTCATGATCCTTGCTGATGATGAAGTTACAAACCTCGCTAAGATTGAAGAACTGGTCCTTTGGTATCTTCCGGGCCGGATTGTCGTAGTACTGGACATAATTGTGCCTGTCGCCCATGTAGTCCTCTCTTTTCCATACCATCGGTACGGCGTCGGCATCGTTCACGCGGTAGTTGAGCTGGTCTATGTACCAGTCTATACCCAACAGGCTGGTGTTGATAACGCGCACATCACGCCGGTAACCCTCTACTTCCTGCATATACCACAGCGGGTAGGTCTGGTTGTCGCCGAAAGTAAACAGTACGGCATTTGGTGCACAGCAGGAGAGGGTATTGTAAGCTACCGCGCGGGCCAGTGTTTTCTTAGAGCGGTCATGATCGTTCCACTCCACTTTTGCCATAAGGGCGGGCACTGCCAGCAGACACAGCGCTATAGATCCGTATGCCGCTACCGGGCTTTGTGTGAGTTTTCGCAGCCAGGAGAAGACCATAAGCACACCGAGTCCTATCCAGATGGTGAATGTATAAGTACACCCTGCAAACGCATAGTCACGCTCACGTGGCTGAACCGGGGGCATATTGAGGTAAATGCCAATGGCTGCGCCGGTGAAAAAGAACATGGTGAGCACAATGATACCGTCCTTCTTATTCCTGTTGAACTGGTAGACAAGACCAAGGATGCCCAAGATCAACGGCAGGAAGTAAAGCTTATTGTGCGCTTCGTTGTCGCCATATCCGGAACCCATTTTGTCGGTATCGCCCAAACCTCTCAACTGGTCGATAAACGTTATGCCGGATATCCAGTTACCACGCTGTGGGTCGCCCTGGCCCTCGAAATCATTTTCGCGGCCCGCGAAGTTCCACATAAAGAAGCGCCACCACATCCAGTTCATCTGGTAGCCGATGAAGTACTTCATATTGTCGCTGAAGCCCGGTTCGTCTTTGTCATCAAGCCCGATAAAATTCTTGTAGAAATTGATGTGTGATTGCTCGTTGTTGTCGTAAATGCGCGGGAAAAAATGACTCTGGCTCACCCCGTTCTGGTCGGTGCCATAGATGGCTTCCATTTTTTTGCCTACGATCTCGTACCTGTCTTTTCCGTCAACCTTAGTCTGTGCATATAGTTTTTTTGATGTATCCAGGTCTGTATATACACTATTATAATAAGGGCCGAAAATCAATGGCTGCTGTCCGAACTGTTCGCGGTTTACATAGTCGAGGAAGCTAATAGGATTATCGGGGTTGGTCATATCAATAGGCACATCTGCGCGTGAGCGGATGATCGCAGAGAAATAGCTGGAATAACCGATGATAATGAACATTACACACAAAACGCTGGTGTGCACGACTGGCCAAACCTTTCTTTTGGCAAGCAGCAGCAGGAATACCAACAGCGCAACGAGCAAAACGAAGAAGAATGCAGCGCCGGTATCGAATGAAGCCCCGAAGCTGTTCGTGAACATAATATCAAATACAGATGCCAGCCTTGGTATGTATTGTATAACGCCAAACTGAACAAAACCCAGTACCACGCAACCCACTAAAAACGCAATGACAGTACCGAGCCATGTAGCCTGATATCGCCTGAAATAGTATACCATTGCTATAGCAGGGATGGTAAGCAGGTTGAGCAGATGGACGCAAACAGAAACACCTATGAGGTAGGCAATAAGTACCAGCCACCTGTCGGCATGCTTGTTATCTGCCACATGTTCCCACTTGAGCACTGCCCAAAAGGTAACGGCTGTAAAGAAAGAAGAGGTACCGTATACTTCCGCTTCAACGGCAGAAAACCAGAACGTATCTGAGAATGTACACGCCAGGGCTCCAATCAGCGCGGCGCCCATAATCATAGTGGTTTGGTTGTTGTCGGGTTCCGCATTGCCGTCCGTCATTAGCTTTTTAGCAAAATGGGAGATGGTCCAGAAGAGGAATAATATGGAAAGAGCACTGGTAAGAGCAGACAATGCGTTGATCATAGTAGCAGCGCCTACGTGGGTCAGATCGCTTACTGATGATCCGCCAGTAGTAGTGCCGCCTGCAAAAAGGGAAAAAATGCGCTGAAGCAACATAAAGAACGGCGCTCCCGGAGAGTGACCAACTTCGAGCTTATAGGCACAGGAGAGAAACTCACCGCAATCCCAAAAGCTGACGGTGGGTTCCATAGTTTTTAAATAGACAATAAAAGCGATTGCACCTGTGATCCAACCAGTAATGTTATTGATCTTACGATAGTTCATGATATATTATTAGAAGAGCGACAAAAATAACAAAAGTTGGCAGTTTGCAATGTATTTTATGCCGGATAGCAGTTAATAAAGGTTAATGGCCTGAACCGGATTTTTGGATGATACCGTTTTAGTGTCATTAGTCTGAAAAAACTGTAAGGGCTGTCCCTCCATTGAGACAGCCCTTACATTAGTTACGCAAGAGGAAAACACATTGCTCCCGTGCGTGTTTTTATCCGAAAAATTATTTGATCTTAAAAGCTGCTTTCACTTTCTTCACATAGTCCAGCTTCTCCCAAGTGAACAGTTCCACTTTCATGGTCTTGCTCTTTCCGTCGGCGCTCTTGAATACTTTGGTAACTGTCTCGGGTGTGCGACCCATGTGTCCGTAGGCGGCAGCTTCGCTATACATAGGCTGGCGCAGTTTCAGGCGCTCTTCGATAAAGTAAGGGCGCATGTCGAATATTTCGCCAACTACCTTAGCTATCTGGCCATCGCTCATGTCTACCCGGGCAGTGCCATAAGTCTGAACATAGATACCCATAGGCTGTGCAACGCCGATAGCGTAGGATACCTGTACGAGCACTTCGTCGCACACGCCTGCAGCTACGAGGTTCTTTGCAATGTGACGTGTAGCATATGCTGCTGAACGGTCAACCTTGCTTGGATCTTTACCGCTGAATGCACCACCACCGTGAGCGCCTTTGCCACCGTATGTGTCTACGATGATCTTACGGCCAGTGAGGCCTGTATCGCCGTGAGGGCCGCCAATTACGAACTTGCCCGTTGGGTTGATGTGATATTTGATCTTTGCGTTGAAAAGGTGGACATGCTGCGGATAGCTCTTCAGAACGCGCGGGATGAGTATTTCCTTTACGTCCTTCATGATCTTAGCCTGCATTTTCTTCTCTTCAGCGAAGTCATCGTGCTGCGTAGAGATAACGATAGCATCTATACGCACAGGTTTGTTGTCGTCGCTGTATTCCAGTGTAACCTGGCTCTTAGCATCCGGGCGGAGGTACTTCATTTCCTTGCCTTCTTTGCGGATAGCAGCGAGCTGTAACAGCAGATTATGTGCGAGGTCGAGTGCGAGTGGCATGTAGTTGTCGGTCTCGTTTGTAGCGTAACCGAACATCATACCCTGGTCGCCTGCGCCCTGGTCTTCTTTTTTAGCTTTTTCCACGCCCTGGTTGATGTCGGCGCTTTGCTCATGAATTGCAGAGAGCACTCCGCAAGAGTTCGCTTCAAACATATATTCACTCTTGGTGTAGCCAATCCTGGCTATCACTTCGCGTGCAATGGTTTGTACATCGATATAAGTTTTACATTTTACTTCGCCTGCAAGTACTACCTGGCCGGTAGTTACCAGCGTTTCGCAGGCAATTTTCGCCTGTGGGTCCCATGCAAGGAAGTTGTCAACCAACGCGTCTGATATCTGGTCGGCTACTTTATCAGGATGTCCTTCTGATACTGATTCTGATGTGAATAAATACGGCATTGTTACAATAATGGTTTTTAAAAAGTTTGGAATTGGGCCCCGATAGTCATCGGGATCTTTTTTTCAATTGGGCTGCAATTTATGTATTGTTTATTGGTATATCAAATTTGGGGGTTCTTATTATAAGTTTTGGACTAAGATTTTTAGGATAGGAGGATAACAGGATGCGTGAGTATTAAGGTGCACAGTTCCTTAATGTATCTAAAAATAAAAGCGGATAAATTTAATTTGATTAATTTCAGATTGAAAACCGCTGGTATAATGAAAGGTATCTGTATTATAATACTGTTGTTGTGTGCTGGCATCTGCTACGGAAACATGGCGTCGCCATATATCAAGGGCAGCCTTCCGGCAACTGTATGCTCCAGCAAGGATGTTGATATTCTGCATGAGAATATCCTGATAACCTTGAACAGGGATTTCAAAACGGCGGACTTTGATGTGACCTATGATATAGATACGCGGAAGGATGGGATGCAGATACCGTTGCTTTTTTATGCGGCACATTATAATGAGGGGTTTAAGGTGTAGGT
>CANJQU010000164.1 GCA_947476485.1 Chitinophagaceae bacterium | reverse complement strand
TTGAAAAGCTACAAACAAAACTAAAGCGGGTAAAAATTAATAGAGCTACGGGGGAGATAGACCAAGATGTATATGAAATGGCAAAAGATGAAATTTATAATGACATCGCAAAAACGGAACAAGAATTAAGAAGGACTGATATGAAAATATCGAACTTTTCGGAAAAAATTGATAAGGGTTTGGAACTACTTGATTCTATTGATGTTTTGTGGAAAAACAATACAATTGAGGGACGGAAAAGGGTGCAAAAAGCACTGATAAAATTTCCATTGACTTATGACCGAAAAAAAGACCAATATCGAACTTTTGGCTTAATAGACTTTGTTTGTTCAAATGCAGCATTAACAACTATTTCAGAGGAAGGGGAAAAAAGAAATCCCCAACAAATTGCTGGGGATTCTCCTATTGTAGCATGTACGGGAATCGAACCCGTCATTCCTCCGTGAAAGGGAGGCGTCTTAACCGATTGACCAACACGCCATTGTCAATCTTGGTACTCTGTATCTTGAAGAACTTTTTTCTTTTTCTTAATTCCGAAATAGCAACCTTATATCGTTATTTCGGAGTGCAAATATAGGGTAGTATTTGTTCACCTCAAAATTTCGTTGCAAATTTTTATAGATCGGCCATAGCTTCAATAATGCCGAGGAACTCGGATGCCTTTAGTGATGCGCCTCCTATCAGTCCGCCATCTACATCGGCGCAGGCAAATAATTCCGCTGCATTAGATGGTTTGCAACTGCCGCCATACAATATGGTCATGTTTTCTGCGACGTCTTTTCCATATTTTGCCGCTATCACACCACGTATGTGTGCGTGCATATCCTGAGCCTGAGCAGATGTAGCTGTGCGGCCTGTACCGATAGCCCAAATGGGTTCATAGGCAATAACTACATTCTGCAGTTGTGCTTCTCCCAGGTGGAATATACCCTCGTTTATTTGCGTTTCTACATAGGTATTTTGTGTGCCCGCATCACGTATTTCCAGCGGTTCTCCACAGCAGAAGATCACCTTCATATCATTGATGAGCACCTGGTTGACTTTCTTGGCCAGCATTGCACTGTCTTCCCTGAAATATTCCCTTCTTTCAGAGTGGCCAATGATGACAAAGGCTACTTCGGCGCTTTTCAACATGGCTGCTGAAACCTCACCGGTAAATGCGCCTGCGGACTCGCTATAGCAGTTTTGTGCGCCGAGCTGCACGTCTATCATGCCGGTAAGCTGCGCGGCTGTCTGTGTGAGGTGCAGATAGGGTGGGGCGATCACAACCTGTTTGTGCTCACTTAAGACCGGCAGCCCTTTAAATATGTCATTCACCAGTTCCGCACCTTCATTCAGGTCGAGATTCATTTTCCAGTTTCCTGCAACTATTTTCTTACGCATCTTTTATTAAATGTTTATGAATGTTATTGTTTACGATAATTGTCGAAAATATGCTTGAATAGCTCCGTTTCTGCGTCTGATAATTGTTTGTGCCTTCTACCCATCATGCGGTTGGCAGTTTCCATGGCGCGGTTAAAGTCGTAAGTGGAAACACCATCGCTGCCGCCCCATGAGAAGGAGGGTACGAATTTCTCAGGGAAGCCACCTCCGAAAATATTGCAGGATACACCCACCACCGTACCTGTATTGAACATGGTATTAATACCGCACTTGGAATGATCGCCCATAAGCAGGCCGCAAAAAGTCAATCCTGTCCTGAGAGATTTCTTTGCAGCTTCATCCCATATTTTTATCTCGTCGTAGTTGTTCTTCAGGTTGGAGCAATTGGTATCTGCGCCCAGGTTACACCATTCGCCGATTACCGCATTGCCCAGGTAGCCATCGTGAGCTTTGTTGCTGTTGGCAAAGAAGACCGCATTGTTGATCTCTCCACCCACCTTACAGCCCGGACCTATGGTGGTGGCACCATAGAGCTTAGCCCCCATCTTCACTACAGCATGTTCGCAAATGGCTATTGGCCCGCGCATCATAGCACCTTCCAGGATCTCTGTATCTTTTGCTATGTAGATGGGGCCGGCAGCAGCGTTGAGGATGCAGCCAGCGTATATATTGGCACCTTCTTCAATGAACAGATTCTCTTTCCCGGTTACTGTAACACCTTCCGGCACCGCTGCGCTTTGTCTGCCGTTAGTTATGAGTGCGAAGTCATCACGAAGTGCACGGTCGTTGAGGGAGAAAATATCCCAGACATTCTTTAGATAATAAACCTGGCCTCCGAATTCTATCAGAGCTAACGTTGCCACACGTTCATGCAATTCGGAAACACTATAGCCACTGGTTGCGAGCCTGGTCGCAATAATTACACCATCTTTTATTAAGGCCTTACCCATTGGCAGTGCATTGACAGCGTCCAGCAGGGCATTGGTAGCAAAAACAGCACCGTTTATGTACAGATCGTCTTCCGACTCAATGGCAGGATATACTTTGCTGAGGTAAGGCTCTGTAAGTGAACTTGTGGTTTTACCCAGGAGCAACTCCCATCGCTCACGCATTGTAAGAATGCCGCATCTTATGTCGGCTACCGGGCGGGTATGCGTAAAGGGTAAAAGACGGTCGCGGTCTGCACTATCAAAAAGAATATACTCCATGGTAATACTTAAAGGAAAAATCCCGGCAAAAGTCGGGATTTTTCGTGCTTATTACAATTAAATATCGCAAACTGATTATTTCTTCTTTGCGTAACGGTTCTTGAACTTCTCGATACGGCCAGCAGTATCTACGAACATTGATTTACCGGTGTAGAACGGGTGAGAAGTGTTTGAGATCTCGACCTTTATTACAGGGTATTCTTTGCCGTCTTCCCACATTACAGTTTCCTTTGTAGGCGCTGCAGAACGGGTCAAGAACATGTGCTCATTGGAAGTATCTTTAAACACTACCATGCGGTATCCTTCCGGGTGAATTCCTTTTTTCATTTTATGAATTTTTAATGCATGGATTTTGCCATGCGTGAATTAAGTGTGCAAAGGTATGGAAAATAATACTACCGGCAAAACCAAATTGCCGAAGCTACTATTCTGTAAGCTTAGCCAGGTCGCTGATAGCCTCTTCAGACACATTGTATTTTGCTACAATTTTTCCGTTTGGGTCTATGAGTACAGCCTGTGGAATAGATTGAATGCCATAGATCGCTGCCGGTTTAGAGTTCCAGCCGCCAAGGTCGCTCATATGGTTTGGCCAGCTAAGCCCATCGGACTTAATAGCGCCCAGCCATGCACTTTTATCCTTGTCAAGAGATACGTTAAGGACGGTAAACCCGTTCTTCGCACCTTTGAATTTTTTGGCTGAATATTCGTTATACAGCTTTACCAGGCCGGGGTTAGACCTGCGGCATGGCCCGCACCAGGATGCCCAGAAGTCAACAAGTACATAACGTCCTTTATTGATCTCAGAAAGCTTTATGGTTTTGCCTTCGGGGTTAGAGAATGCCAGTTCAGGGGCTTTCTGACCTACCTGTACATTGGTTGCCAGTTGTTGTGCGTTTGCCGAGGCAATAATACCCATTGCAAGGGCCAGCGTGCTGATTATCTTCTTCATGTTTAATTTATTGTGAAGGTGTAAATATAGGGCAAAATAATGTGCAAATGCAAGATTACCACCTGGCGATATGGGTTTTAACAGCCCTTTGCATTTCCGGTTATCGCCTTATCGCTGCTTACATGTATATATTTGCATCGGGAGATCGTTGTGCCATGGCAAATATGGTGGTGTTTTCACTTCTGTTTAACATTTTTTCTAATAATTGTTCGGTCAGCCATTCTATTTTTACCGGATATAATCTTTGGAACAAATATTCACGCAAAAACAAATCCGATCATGAAAAAGACATTGACAATCATTGCGCTGGCATTAAGTGCCACAGCATTCGGCCAGATGGAGAATGGAGGCATGGAAACCTGGAGAACCTATAGCGCAGGCACTGCCAGCTCCCTTACCTCACCTACGGGGTGGAATGCAGGAGACTCTATCGTCTTTGCGATGGGGCCGATCTTGTGTGCTACCTGCACTTTTCAGCAGCAGACTTTTAAAAACGATACCCCACATTCCGGTACGTGGGCGGCCAAATTAATGAGCCGGGACATGGGTGGTTCGCTAGGCGTGGCGGAGGCCCAGCTTGCAAATTGCCAGATCAATGTTAGCTTGTCCACTTTTACAGAAACACTGTCGGGCGGTGCGCCAACAACGAGCCAGGTGGATAGTGTGACCGTTTGGATAAAGTACGTGCCGCAGGGTGGTGACAGCGGTAAAGTGAATGTCACTGCTGTTTTAATGGGCGCCAGTGCGGATGGCACAGATTCAATTGTTGGCCACGGCCAGGATGTAACTGTGGCAATGGGTGATAACTACGTACTGGCAACACCAACCTACACAAAACATACTTATGTGATCACTTATGGTCCGAGTACGGCAATCCCAGATCATATACAGGTTGATTTTCATACCAGTTTTATGGGCTTGCTGAATGACAACACTACTATGTATGTAGATGATGTTGCCATGTATCCTCATGTTGGTACCAAGGTGCAACTGATGCACAGCAATGGCGTAGTGTGTTATCCGAACCCTGTGGGCAATACGCTACACATTCAAACGGCAGATCATGAAAATACGGTAGCCGAACTTTACAATATTCTTGGCCAGCGCGTGGCCACTCAGCCGTTAAACGATTACATTACTGAGATGAATATCAGCGGTCTGAGCGTGGGTGTATATTATCTGCAACTACTGGGCGCTAATAATGAGGTTAGCTATAATACCCAAATCGTAAAACAATAGTCTTATAGATACTGAAACTCATCTATAAAATTGGATAAAGGGCTCGCGAAAGCGGGCTTTTTTTATGGATGAATAGGTGCCGGAAGCAGAAATGTCCCATCTCTATTAAATTTTATTATTTGCTAATATGGGGCATTTTGTTTCGGTTGGTGATCCGTTGTATTGCTTTACTGTATTGTGTTTCGGCTATTTTATTAAAAATTATCATCATTTCTCGTTTTTTCCCACTGCGGCATGCCCGGTGCAGGCTTGGGGCATTTTAGTTGGCTGTTTGCAGGCATTATTGATGTGGCATTTGGATGCCCCGTTTTTACCCAGTATGCCCCACAGTCAGAACCTCAGATTTGCCTATCGGCAGACGGGTTAATCGGAATTTACTGAAGCTGGTTTTGAAAAATCAACTGGCAGATGGCGAACAATTTGCTTGAATAAACTCAGGCTTGAAATAGTGAATTCTGGTACAAAGGTCTGGATAAAAGAGATACAAGCCAAGACGAAGAATCTATTGCGGGTTTGGGAAAAGCTATGGCCCAACCTGGTCGTTATTAGATGGATTGTAGTTTGTGTTGTTCGGGGCGTTGCAAACGCCGAACCGTAGCAACCTCGTTACAGACCTACCGTGTACCCACAAGTTTTGTTACAACATAATTGCGGTATATAATTGCTATGCGTAGTCCGAATCGGGTGAATGGGTAGCCCGCTCCGGGGCATATCTTCACGAGAAACATCGCTTTCTACAAAGCGGTAGCCCTGCCTACCGGCAGGCAGGTCCTATCGGAGCATTCCATATTATCATAAAAACACTTGTGGGTACACGGTAGGTTACAGACGAGGGGGTGAGCGTCTGTAATTTGTATTCTTGAATGTGACTTTCTTTATGTGCCCGGTGTGGGTGGTGGTGTGGTCTTTCAGATTTATTTGGTTTGCATTGTCCGAAAGTTTTTGTGGCGTATATGTTGGCACCGGATCGTTGTTTTGTGCGGCTGAGCATGTTGGATTTTTTGCATGTTTCATTTTTTGCCCGTGGTGGACATTATCGTAAACCGGAGTAGCACTTATTTTGGATTGCGCCGGCGAAGTAAAACAAAGGCAAATCATTGGTATGGCGAGGAGTGCTATCTTTTTCATACTGTTGTTTGTATCATGAAAGTAGGGGTTTTATCTGTAATGATATCATAAGTGAGGTTTACATTTCCGATACTATATATCAACGATCAATATTGCGGAAAGAGTATTGTCGTTTTGGGAAATAGTTATTATGTCTTCGTTATGTCGTCTTGTATAAAAACTAAGTCTATCGGAAATATAGTACTCATCGCCATCGGAATGAAGGTTATTCTGTTTTGCCCATTGCAGGCCAAGCTCGGGTGTTTGAAAGGAAAGCCAAAACCTTATTCCTTTTATTCCTTCCTTCCTGAATTTTTCTGCCAGCAGCAATAAGGTCTTTACTGCGAGCTTAAATGCTTTTCTATTATCCGGAGGGTCTATATACCAATCGACATGAAAATGATTTTCGGCATCTTCAATGATGGATTGATCTTCCAAGGCGTGACTTGCTTTATAAAGCTTGCCCGATGAACTTAAAGCGACACCCAACGGGCCAACCAATATGTCGTTGCTTAGCATTTTGCGGACCTCTTCCGGAATTTCGACAGAAAATGAGAGATCCGGCGGGAGGTCATATTCCGTCAAATAATTCCTAAAAATATTGTTGTACTCGATTCTCATTCTATAGCATAAAAGCAGGATCGATCATCATATCACCAACCCCTTACAAATGTTTCCGGCAATACCCGGCCATTCGTAGATGAAGCAAGTGTATGTCTGTACGATTGACTCAGTATATCTCAATAATATTTTGCAAGCTTCCTTTTTCCAGACGTTCAAACAATCTTGGGATGAGATACTGCAATGTCTCCCGGCGGCTGTCTTTTGCACATAATACAATTATCGTTAGCGGCAGGTTCTGTGTTTTGTTGGTAGGGTAAGTTCTGGTCGATGGTAACAAACATCTCAAACCGATCTTTGATCATCAACTGCAGCAGTTCTCCATTTTTCTTTCCAAGCCATCCTTTGTCCCGCACCGTCCAAACTTCATGGTCCGAACCAAAGTCGTTACGAAGTTTGCGTGGCAAACTTTCGTCAAGCAAAATTCTCATGCAACATCTTTTCTGTTGTGAGCGACTTTTTTGCCATCTCTAAGACAGCTACAGCTGCTTCTTTAGAAATGGAAGGGAAATCATCAAGAAACTCGGAAAGATCCTCACCACCTTCGATATAGTCAAATAAGTTTTGGATCGGAACCCGTGTGCCAGCAAATACCGGTGTACCACTCATCACTTCAGGGTCAATGCTTATTTGTCCGTATAACATGTATTGCAATTTTAAGCACTACAAATATACGAATTTATATGCTGTTTAAAGACGCACAATGAGGGATAT
>CANJQU010000163.1 GCA_947476485.1 Chitinophagaceae bacterium | reverse complement strand
TTAATTCGGGTAGCTTGTTTTCAATAAATGAATGTACCATTTTCTTTCTTGTATGTTAACAAAAATAGAGCAACTGCAAAATACAAAAAAAGTCAACCATTTAATGGTTGACTTTTCGGTTGGTAGGCTCGACAGGGGAAATGTCGAACTTAATCTTTGAAGATTTTCAGTCCCCGCAGAGTCTCCGCCCTTCGCGGGACTCGGCGGTAATCAGGGCACAGGACTTGAGTTTTGATCTATTCCCTCATCCTAATTCCCCAGTTCCAGAGCTCATAAATAAAAACAGATCGTTCGGTGTTGGTCTCCGATTAAGCCGCGGATGCCAATCTTCAGATTCTCTGCAATTATACTCCGGTGCTGCGCTATTTATTAATGCGAACGAGTAAACTAAATCGGTCACGCGAAACCTCAGTTTGAATTTCCTCTTGTGTTTCTATCCATGATTTTAAAAATCAGGGCTATTAGCCAACCAATAAAACTACAGCAGGCAATAAATGCGAGTGCAAATGATCCAAGCACCAACCAAAACGAGCCACTGCTTCCACTGCTAATGCCAAGTAGTAAATAGTTCATGTATTTAATAAAGGTAACAAAAAAGGGAGCTATTCGGCTCCCTCTGTTTGTGTATTGATCTTGTATTTACCTCTTTTCTTATGCCCCCTTGTTTTTCGCAGTGTTCTTAAATAAAAACAGATCGTTCGGCGTTAGTCTCCGACTATGCCGCGGTGGAAGCCAATCTCAGTTCTCCTGGATGTTCCGCAGGGCATCCGGAAGCCATAATAAATTCCATCTCCAGAGTCCGCCCTGAGCGATAGCCGAAGGGGCATTCACTGGGCCGGAGGCTGAATTTCTGTTTGAAACCCTACCGCAATTGGTTGGTAAGGTCCCTCGTTACTTTTGTAAAGCCAATTATGTGTCGCTCATCATCGTGAATGGCTGAGATTACCACCCTGGCCCAGAATAACGATCCATCCTTACGTACCCGCCAACCTTCATCTCTTGCTACATCATGCTCTTTTGCCACGTCCAGCAAATGAGCAGACAACATTTTATGCTGATCTTCGGGTGTATAAAAAACAGTAAAGTTCTTTCCTATGATCTCGCTGGCATTATACCCTTTAATTTTTTCCGCTCCTTTGTTCCAATTCTCTATGTTGCCATCTTCGTCCAGCAGCAGGATTGCATAATCTTCGATCTCTTCCACCATTTTGTTGAACCGAAGCAATTTCAGGTCCTTTTTTCCCATCGATTCGTTTACAATAGAGCGTATTCGTTTATCAAGTGCGTTGGTAGCCTCACTAAGCATCTTCAGCCATTCATCGTTTACAGTGTGTATTCCATCTTTTATCAAGTTTACCAGCCCCATAATGGTTGTGAGCGGCTGCCTGATATCGTGAGATTGCATATGCGAAATTGCTTGTAAAGAATCGTTCTTTTTTTCTATTTCTTCGATGTGCGAGAGTAGTTCAGCTTTGGTTAATTGCAGCTCCATGAGCAAAGTTACTTGCCGGGAAAGGAGCGATAATGTTTTCTGCTGCACCTTAGTGAGCGTATTGGGTCGCTGGTCAAAAAGGCATAGCGCACCTATATGATAACCGTTGCTTAAAACCAGTGGCGCTCCGGCATAAAAACGCAGTGCCGGTGGTCCTTGCACCAATGGGTTATCATCAAATAATTTGTCTTTAGTTGCATCAGGTATAATAAGTAGTTTGTTGCCTGAAATTACATGCTGGCAAAATGAGATAGTCCTGGGTGATGCCGTTAAGTCAGTGCCCGCCGCTATTCTTATCCAGTTGGTATCTTTATCCAGTAGCGTTATTAACGAAATTGGTTTCTCGCATATCTCTGCTGCAAAATCAACGATTTCCTTGAACTCAGATGTAATGGCGAGGTCTAGTTGCAAATACCGTTTTACTTCTTCCTGTCGTTTTTTTTCGTGGAGCCCCATATATTACTTTCATTTTTCGATTGCATACCTGCATATCTCTAGTGTAAAAAAACATAAGTGCTAAACTCTTATATTACTACCTGGCGTTACTTCCGTAATCCTATAATGGCCCTGAGTTTAGCCACCCAAAAGTATTGTTTTTTTCGTGTAGATAAATGGTATTGAAATCGTTAAGGCTATTAAATATTGAAAATCCGTTTCTCCAGAAGTCCTACGCCGCAGCCGGAAGCAAATACTTTCCCGGTATTAGTCGGTCATCGCTACAGTCTATCCACTATATAACTCAGCTCAGTCACCCCGCTGGTAAACTGCCGAGTAGACACCAGTTGTAGTTTTATTTTGTATTTGATTTGTTGGGGGCGGTTAATACTCAATAACATAAAGTTTTACGGTCCAGCCATCACAAGCCGTGTTGGTGTTTGTGTTTTTAATATAAACATGGCCGGTCTTTCCTGGAAGAGTTTTTACTTTCAATAAGTGATAACAATATTCTCCATCATGGTCTCCATGAAAGGTGTAGTCGCCGCCTGTGTTTGGGCCATAGTTAAAATACTCACTTGGGGGGCTGGTGCAGAATCTCGAGTTGTACAGTATAATTATATAGTAGCCGTTTACCGATGCGTCTGCCACAAAGGTCCGCTCGGTGTATTTATCGTAAAGGTGGGGTTCTTCACTGATCACAATTCGGTTAGTCCCGGTCCTGAACGTTCTGGCGGTTGTTGCTACAAAGTCATTCCAACTGGTGAAATGTGATGTTTCCTGTGCCTCGGCAATGCTACAACCCAGGAAAGTGAGCATCAAAATGAACAGATAGCGCATCGTATGTAAGTTAGTTGGTATTCTATAAATGTAGAAAATATTGCCGGAAGTATACATATGCGTTCCCCGCTTCCTACGCAGCGCCTAATGGTGTTCTGTTTCGTGTGCGGCGCTATCGTCTTCATATTCTGGTGGTGTGGGCGGAATGAGATAGATCAAAAATGTTACAGCAAAAATGATCAGCGATACCGCCGGGTAATTGAATGACAGCCCGACACCAGCAGTAGCCATCACGAGCCATCCGCCCAGTTTTAAATATTGCTCATTGAGAAATGATTGTTTCAGGTTAGGATGTACCAGCCTGTGCTTGTGGGCCGCATAAAACACAATAAAGCATACTGTTATGACCGGCAATAGCAATCCGATACCATAGGTAGTTACGGCAGCATTATGATATTCGTGAGATAAGATGAAGTCGCTGAAAATAGCTGTGGTAAAGGGCATGAAAGATATGGTCATCAGGAACAGTACGTTCAGCATATTAAATACATGATTGGTTTTGCTGATAAACGTAAAGAGCCAGTGATGGTTTGACCAGTAGATACCTATTTGCATAAAGCTCATTACATACCCAACATAGCTGGGCCATATGAGCAAGAGGTATTTATACAGACCGCCGGCCGCCTCCACCTGCTCATGCTTCGGTATTTTGATTTCCAGCACAAGCAGGGTAATGGCGATAGCCATCACACCATCACTGAACATTTCCAGCCTTTCTTTACTCATCCTGTGTTTAAACCTGTCTGTACGTGCCATGCTCATATTGTATAAGTGATGCACAAGATATTGTACTGCTTCAGGATTATGTACATCAATCAGTAGAATAGTTTTGGGAAACTTCTAGTTATTGGCCAGGCGTAAAGGGGAAGAGGGAATGATTTCGGTCCGCAGCGGATATGAGCCCGGTGAGTATGCCCGCCAGCCCAAACAAAAAGCGGAAACCAAATAAATGGTTTCCGCTTTTTGTTCGTTAATGATCGCTACTTATTTGTCGTCTCTAAGCTTGAGATCCATTTCCACGCGACGGTTTTTAGCCTTGCCAGCCGCTGTTTTATTGGTTGCTACCGGCATTGTTTCACCGAAGCCATCGGTTTCCAGCCTGTCAGCCGATATTCCTTTGCTTACGAAGTAAGTCTTAACAGACGCTGCGCGGTCTTTTGAAAGTATCATATTTTTTGCATCTGTTCCTACATCGTCAGTATGTCCCTGTATGGTCATATAATAATCGGGGTATTCATTAAGGATGTCCACTATTTCATTTAGTAAAGAGTAAGATTTTTGTTTAATTACCGCTTTATTAGTTTCGAATTCCAGCGCCGTAGCTGCAAAAGCGAGACGCTTCTTCACTTCCACACTTATTGCGGGGCAGCCGTGGTTTGATGCAGGTCCGGCTTTGCGTGGGCACCTGTCTAAATTATCCGGTACGCCATCTCCGTCAGTGTCGGGGCAACCTTCGAATACCGCCAATCCTGCTTTTGTTGGACATTTGTCTAAGTTATCAGGTATGCCATCTCCATCAGTATCCGGACAACCTTTAAATGCGGCTGTTCCTTTCTGGTCGGGGCAAATGTCATCTATATCGGCAATGCCATCTCCATCTCTGTCAGGGCAACCTTGTAAGGCAACCGGTCCTGCAAGGTCCGGGCAACGGTCAGAAGCATCCGCTACGCTGTCGAGGTCTTTATCAGGACAGCCTTTCGCAGTTGGTGATCCGGCAAGTGTTGGACATTTATCCACAGAATCAAAGATGCCGTCCTTGTCAGTGTCCGGGTTCGGGCAGCCTTTATATTCCCATGTACCAACCACTCCGCGGCATAGATCTTTTTTATCGGATACATGGTCGCCGTCGCCGTCTTTTGGCTTACGGAAATTAACCGGTATGAATGCTCCGGCGTAAAAATTGACGCCATATTGGTTGTTGCTGAACATTGCAGCCATATCGTCACTGCCGAAGAAGAAGCCTGCTACACGGGCTCCCAGCCCAACTTTTAAGGAGTTGGATTGCATACCATAAGTCACAGGTATGCCTATACTAAAGGTGCGGGTATCGTACCTGGGGGTAACCGTAAGCTGGTTATAGTAGTAGTTGCCGACTTGTTTTCTGTCGGCGAGGTTTGTAACAGAAGTAGCGTTTATGTAAAAATCACCGGTGAGCTTGTAATCTATCGCGAGCATCAGGGCAGTTGGCATGTGATATACGGTATAGCGTTCAATGGTGTCAACCTTAAATCCGTGAGATTGCGCATAATTTTTGAAATCTTTGTAGTTGTTTATATTACTGCCCAGGTCACCACTTTTTATGTATCCGGTACCTGAAAGTGTGGCAGAACGGTTGTTGGCGATATTAAATCTCATTGCCCCGATATCAGTTACAGCAGCAGAGAAACGCAGTTTATAGCGCGCAACGCTATGGTCTTTAATTTTGGTTTGCCCATCCATGTCATAATTGTATTTTTCGTAATCAGGACGGAATTCATAAGAAAGCCCGAGATCGCCACCTATGCCCTGGGCGCCCTTCCGGCCAAAGAAACGATTGAACAGTTCTGAATTCGACGTGTTACTGTTTACCGTTGTGTTACCATTAAGTAAATTACTTGAATACGTGACATTGGTATTAGTTAAACGCAGGGAGTCGTTAGCTTTATAATAACTGGCGTCTACGCTGTTGCCGGTCATATTAAGATAGCCTATTCCTCCAAGGTAGCGTACCGTGATTCCCGCACTGAGGAAATGCTTACCTTGATCCACCAGTACGCGGCCGTAAGAAATGCCCATCTCGCTCCATGTGGCAGCATTCCAACGGAAGTTGGCGGAACGAAGATTGTAGTCTCCATTGCCGTTTTGAGCATAATGGGGATCTAATATTGTGCGGTACAGATCTTTGCTTACATCCGTAAACTGGTTTGCACCCCTCAGCCTGGTAGTAAAGGCTATGCTGTTTTTGTGATCAATATTCCACATAAAACCTGGTCCACGTACCTCGGCATAAGGCGCCATCAGGTTTACAGACGATTTGTTGTCGAACTTAAATACATCGTTGACGCTGAGTATATCGCGCTGAACTATCTTATTGAATAGATTGTCTTTATTGAGCCTGCCCATATCATTCTCTGCAAACCCGTTTATTGAAAACAGGTCTATGGTAAACTTGTTTCGTGAATCTGCGATACTGGCCGGATTCAGGTACAAACTACTTGTCCCGCTCCAATTGCCCGTAGCTATACCAAAATATCGTTGTGCGTTAACTGATATTGATACAAGGCACGTAATCATAAAAAGTAAGTAGTGTTTTCTCATTTTAATCGCTTTTAGTTATGTTTTAGAAAAATCTTCAAATAAGAGGTATTAAAAACTATGCCCGTTTCCTTATTTAGATACAAAAGATTATTTCAGGAGGCATAAATGGGGTGGTGGGATGTAGCAAACAGGGGGAGTAAAAAGGACAAAAAAAGCACCCCAAGTGAACGATTGCCTGCTCACGATAGCGAGAACAATCCGGATGGCTATTGGGAGAACCTGTGTCCGCAGCGGCGGATATGAACCGGGAATACGCTATAACATAAATGAAAAAGGCAACCATTTCTGATTGCCTTTTTCTTGGTAGGTCGCAGGGAAATTGTCGAACCAATTTTTTGAAGATTTGGTTGAAATTTGGAAGGTGGCAAAGAAACTTGGAATCTAAATTACTTTTTTTCTCTTGTTGTTTCTTTCGCGCAACGTGCTCAATAAGGATGCCGTCTATTGTTTCCATAGTATTTCAAGCTTACCACTGGCTTTCAGGTAGTCAAGAAAATACAACCAATATTGCCTTCTGTTACTTTGGTAGTTGGCAGCAAGCTTTTGAAGATCAGCTTCCTCAATATTGAGATTGGACGACGATTCTTGCCCCTCTGATACACGTGCCTGAAAAATACCGATCGATTCGATGTTTAAGGCTATGTTTTCTTCCTGCACTTTCATTTCAGATAGGACCAGCTCCATTCTGATCTTTGCAATAAGTCCGTCCTTAAAGTACTGAGCAGTCTTGTCATCTTTTTGCTGATAATATTGAGTTGATTGCAACTTTAGTTGTTGCAATCTCTTACGTTTATCCTCTCCCAATAGCAGGGGGCATTTCAGGTCGATTCCAACGTAACTTAGCCCAAACCAGGAATTTGATGCAAACGGATCGAAACTATTTGTGTACTGGTTAGCACCAATAAAGCCTTTCACGCTGACAGAGGGCAGGTACTTCGCCTTTTCTGTTTTTGTTTGTACATCTGTCAGATCACCCTTTAGTTGCAATTGTTGCAATTCAGGTATGTTTGAAACAATTGGCTGCACGTTTAAGATCGTTAATCGCTCATTTTTTAAAAAGGCAGAATCAATAATAATATCGGGATGTTCAATATCGTTTCTGCCTATTAGAAATAAGAGATAGACCTTATCTTCTATCGATTGTGATAGTGCGTTTCTATATTGTTGTGTAGCGTTATTATGATTGATCCTGGCCTTATTAAGTTCGGACTTCAGCAGTCGTTTTTGCTCAAATTTATTTTGCAACAACTGGTA
>CANJQU010000162.1 GCA_947476485.1 Chitinophagaceae bacterium | reverse complement strand
TTTATCAATGATCAGGTTTATGTAAGCTTCTTTATTCTCTTTATAATCAACAGGGTATGCGTGAGCCGCAAGAAATGACGCCTTTATAGGAATACTCACATTCTCCTTCAGCTTCCGGATCACGCGCAGCATCTTAAGCTCGCCTTCCAGGCACAGGCCGTAGCCGCTTTTGATCTCTATAGCGCCGGTGCCCTGCGCCATTACCCGGTGCAGGCGGGCAAGGCTCTGATCGTACAGTTCCGCTTCGTCCATTTCGTTCAGCCGGCGGGCGGAGTTGAGTATCCCCCCACCCCTTCGGGCTACCTCTTCATAACTCAAACCTTTAATACGATCCACGAACTCACCATCACGCGGAGCCGCAAAAACCAGGTGCGTATGGCTGTCGCACCAGGCGGGCAGAACCATTTTCCCGGTAGCGTCCAGGGTTTCATCTGCCCGGGTTTCCGGCATAGACGCCATCTCCCCGAAGCTGTGAATAAGACCATTCTCCGCAAGCAGCCAGGCATTGTCAATATATGGCATAACCGCCATGTCTTGGCCGGCCACCCGCGACCGGGGCGTTCCGGTTTCTACCTGGTGCAGTTGTTTGATGTTGGATATAAGCAGGCGCATGCGTCAAAAGTAAGAAACAAAACTAAAGTTCGGCCTGCACTTTAATGTGATCTAAAACCCGCTTATGTATACTATGCACTATATAATCGCTCCACACCGACCAATAGATGCCCGGCTTTATCTTGTTGACATACCAGGTAGTCCCCTCCAGCAGCGTATGTCCATTAGGCATCTTAGTTAGCTTAAACTGCCCTTGCTGAGACACCCAATACCCGTGCAGGTGATCAGGATGAATATCATATGGACTGAGCTCTTTCATGGTTGCCGGCTGTTCGGTAACGGAGAACTTCAGGAGATTGGGCTCATCCCACACCGTTACCGGCTCTGTGAAACTGCCGGTGGAGAAGTTGCAATGCCGGATAGACCCAACCCCATTGCCATCAATTGTCGCATTGATCGGGTAAGCAATACCGGTAGTAAACAGCAGCTCTGTGGGCTCCTTAAGCTGCGGAAAGCGGACTACGTTCTGCCAGACTTTTTCCGGCGCAGAACTGATCTCTATCGAGGTAACAACAGAACGCACTTCTTCCGTCTGCGGCACCGAATGCTCAAAAGCCATCAGCGACGGCACAGAGAGGATAAGGACAATAACAGTGGCAGGCGTACCGGGCTTATTCCACTTTTCAACAAAAGCATACCCGATGAGGAAGCCAAGCCACGTAAAGAACATGCCGATGGGCGCTGCCATCACTATGCAGATCACCCCTTCAAATGCAAAAAAGAGCAACCCGACACAGTAAACCAGCAGCGTGAGATGAGCATTCCAGATAAGCTTCTTTCTCGTCAACTTGTTCTTGTAACCAAAGAGCATCGTAGATATGGCCCCCATGACAATGGGGGCCAAACGAACAGGCCAAATTTATAGTCAGAAAAGACATGAACAGCAAGGTAGGTGCACACCCACCCTACCATGCAAGTGACTACTATAGAGAGCAGTTTTTTGAAAATGTTTTCGTCCATTACTTTTTCCTTAATGCTTTAAATTCAGAACCATCTTTCCATACCGGCCATTCGGTGCCATATGCCAGTCGCTTTCCGACATTGAAGAACAGACGCAGATCATCGAGCCCACCTTCAAAAGACCAGGATGGATCGTATTCATCGGAGGGTTGGTGGTAGTGTTTTGCTACATATTCATCGCGCTGGCGCTCGCCTTCCTTTTTGCCTCCAAGGGCGTCATCAGTGCCGCCACCTGCACTGAGGGCAGGCACACCCTTCTTCACGAAGTTGAAGTGATCAGACCGGAAATAGCCCCCGGCCTCCGGCTTGTCTTCGGGGGAAAGGTATCGGCCCTGCGCTTTAGCAGCCTCAACAAAATAATCCTCAATAGTAGATTGCCCGCTGCCGCTGATGCTTACATCTTTTCGCTTACCCATTGCATTTACGCCATCCATATTGATGTTCGCAGTAGTCTTATCCAACGGATAAATCGGATGCTCCGCGTAGTACTTCGAGCCGAGCAGCCCCTGCTCTTCTGACGTTACAGAGAGGAAAATAATAGTGCGTTCCGGCTTCTCCTTCTCGTTTTTAAATGCCCGCGCCATTTCGAGGAGGGCCGCTGAGCCGCTTGCATTGTCTATACCGCCATTATATATAGTGTCTCCTTTTGAATCCGGCTTGCCAACACCCAGGTGATCCCAATGGGCGGTATAGATGATGTATTCATCAGGATGTTTACTGCCGGTTATCTTAGCAATAACGTTCTTTGACTTGTTATATACGGTACTCACCCTCACTTTTGTGCCTAACTTTACACCCAATGGAACCGCCTTAAACCCCTTTTTGTCTGCCTGGGCCAGCAAGGTGGTGTCTTTGCCGGCTGCTGCGAGTAACCGCCTGGTAGCATCGCCGGTTAGCCAGCCATTGAGGGCACAATGATACTCGGTACTGCCCCGCGTATCCAGGTAGAGGTTTGACTTTCCCCATGAGTTCTGCACCACACTGAACGGATAAGAAGCAGCTGCAGTATTGTGCACAATAAGAACCGCCTTAGCACCCTGCCTTGCAGCCTCCTCATATTTGTAGGTCCACCGCCCGTAATAGGTCATGGTGCGGCCCTTGAAAATAGTGGTGTCGCAGGCATTGAAGCCCGGATCGTTGACCAGCACCAATACTATTTTCCCTTTCACATCTATGCCTGCATAGTCGTTCCAGCCATATTCAGGAGCCACAACACCGTAGCCGGCAAATATCACCTCTTCATTGTCGAGGCTCAATGCCGAGTCAGTGCGCTCCGTGGCCAGCACATAGTCATCAATATCCCTGAGATCAAAGCTGCCTTTGGGGCCTGTGACCTTCATGGTCGGATCGGCATTCACGGTGATATCCACCAGGGGCACCTCCTGGATATAGCTATTGCCATTACCTGGCTCTGCACCAAGGCGCGCGTAGGTGCTTTTCAGATAGTCCACGGTTTTCTCCTCACCGGGAGTAAAAGGACGCCTGCCCATAAACTCATCCGATGCCAACACCTTTATGTGAGCCAGCAGGCTGTCTTTATTAAAGGTATCAGTCGTTTGCGGGGCGGTTTGATCACAGCCGGTAAACACAACGACAGACAACAAAACAGGTATATATCGGAAAATGCGTAAGGACATTAAATTGATTTTTGGGTAATAAATGTAACAAAAACTTACGCTCTATCAATAAGTTTTTTTCAGAATTAGCCGCATGGTTACTACCGCTTTCTTTATTAATTTTGACGTCCTGTGAAAAGACTGGCGCCCGAACGGGCATTTAAAATAATTCATTGATCGACTATGAGTGATGTCTATGACCACATAGTGCTGTTGCTTTCCTTTCCGATATATGCAATAATTATCCCGCTTGAAATCCTATTGAGTAATTTTCAGCACCGAAGATTTTATAGCTGGAAGGAAACACTCATGAACATTTATCTGAATGGGCTTAATACAGCGCTTGATCTTATATTGCGGGTATTTATCGGACTATCAGTATTGAATTTTTTCTATCAATATAATATCTCATTAGGATGGAATCCAATTATTTACTGGATCGTACTACTATTCGCTGAAGACCTATGTTTCTGGCTGGAGCACTATGTGGATCACAGTTGCCGCCTCTTCTGGGCAGTACATGTTACCCACCACTCATCCCCGGAATTCAATCTATCTACCGGATTTAGATCATCTGTACTGATGCCTCTCTATAAGTACATGTATTTCATACCATTAGCACTGGCAGGATTTAATCCGCTTGATGCTATGTTCATGTATTCTATAACGCAGATATATGGCATCCTGGTGCATACCCAACACGTGAAAAAGCTGCCCCGCTGGATAGAATACATATTCGTAACACCCTCACATCACCGGGTGCACCATGCCAGCAACATCCCCTACCTTGATCGCAACATGGGCATGCTCTTCATCATCTGGGATAGGATGTTCGGGACTTTTACTGAGGAAATGCCAGAGGAAGTTCCGCACTTTGGCCTCACCAAACCAATAGACAACCCCGTACATCCCGTCAGGATCATTACTCATGAGTGGCAAGAAATAGGCCGGGACCTGGGACAGAAAATACCGATTAAAGACAAACTAAAGTATCTCTTCAACCCACCGGGCTGGAGCCATGATGGGAGCAGAAAGACATCTAAGGAGCTGCAGAAGGAATGGATCGTCGGCAACAAACAAACTATAAAAATGGGCTAAATTATGATCACGATCGTTCCTTTCGAGCCCAAATATGATGCCGGCATAAACGAGCTCAAGCTGCAAATTGCCATTGAATATAGCATAGAAAATACTCATCCAAATTACGTAGCACCGTTACCAGATGCCTACTGGATTGCTCTGAATAATGGTAGTGTGATCGGAACTTTAGGCGTAATTGCCTTAGAGAAAAATGCTGTACTAAAACGGATGTATCTCCAAAAAGAGTTTAGAGGGGGCGAAAAAATAGCGGGCTCGCTCCTTGAAACTGCAATTAACTGGTGTAATAAAAAGGGATTGTATACGGTCTACCTCGGTACAATGGCCCGGTTTATTGCAGCTCAACGTTTTTATGAAAAGAATGGCTTTCAAAGAATCGATGCGACCGGGTTACCTTACAACTTCCCCGCTAATCCGGTCGATGATGTTTTCTATATGCTTGAACTAAAATAGCTGCGCCAGTTACAACCCACCCATTTTGAGAACTTTTTTATATTCATCAGGCTTGACTGTACCTACCGACAATCTGCCTAGCCTTACGAGGTCCATATCGGCAAACGACTTGTCTGCCTTGAGGTCCGCCAGCGTTACCGGGTTTGGCATTGTCTTGAAAGGCTTTAGCTCCACAACAACCCAGTTAGTGTCCTCTGTCGTTGGATCCTGGTAGGCTTCTTTGGCTACCTCAGCTATCCCGACGATGGCAAGCCCCTCGTTACTATGATAAAACAGCACATGATCACCTTTCTTCATCGCCTGGAGATTATTGCGGGCGGCATAATTGCGCACGCCATCCCATATAGTTTTCTTATCTTTTACAAGCTGGTCCCAGCTATATTTAAAAGGTTCCGATTTTACAAGCCAGTAGTTCATGATAAGTCAAAAGTAAAAAGTGAAAAACAAAAAATGAAAAAACTCTTTAACACCACTATCTATCCCGTAACAACAGGTAATTAGCCAACTCCATCAGTGGGTCTTTACGTTTGCCGGGCACTGCAACATCTTCGAGGCAATCGAACGCCAGCGTGGAGTACTGAGTAACTGCCTGGCGGCAGTGACTGTCGGCACCAGTGGCAGAATAAAGCGACAACATCGCCTGCACCTTCCCGTCCCCGGTGTGGCTGAGCAGGTCTTCGATCTCCTTTCGCTGTGCCGGGCTGGCAAGTTCCAACGCTTTCAAAAGGAGGTAGGTCTTTTTATTGGAAATAATATCCCCGCCGCTTTGTTTTCCCAGCAGTTCAGTATTGCCAAAAGCATCGAGATAATCGTCCTGCAACTGGAACGCGATACCCATATTTACACCAAATGCATATAGCTTATTAGCATTATCACCCATTGCACCGCTTACAAGAGCGCCGATCTTGAGACTACACGCAAGCAGCACAGAGGTTTTGAGGGCGATCATGTGCAGGTATTCGCCTATATGCACATTATTGCGGCGCTCGAAATCCATGTCAAGTTGCTGACCCTCGCAAACCTCAATCGCAGTTTTATTGAACGTACGGAGCACCAGCGGCAAGGCCGTTTTTATCTTTGAGATCTCGTCGTAGGCATAGATATTCATTACATCGCCGCATAGTATGCCTGCCGTCAGGTCGTATTTTGTATGTATGGTTTGCTGCCCCCGCCTGAGCGGAGCCTTGTCCATAATATCATCGTGTATGAGCGTAAAATTGTGAAACAGCTCAATGCCAAACGCTGCATGCCAGGCATCCTCGCTGATTTTATCAAACAGCTCGTTGGCCATAAGACACAGCACCGGCCGCACCCGCTTGCCGCCAAGCTTCAGAAAATATCTGCAGGGCTCATATAATGTGGGCGGGAACTGAGAAAATGGCAACGATGAGGTAAAACGCTCTTCAAATGCCGGAGCGAGGTCATTAAACGAATGCATTTATTTTTTTTTGCGTTTAGTATCTTTTTTCTTTTTGTATTGGGGAAAATCCCGTGTCTTTCCGCCCCGCGCAGCCCCTTTTGGCATTGATTTTCGTTTTTCGGGCATGCCGGGAATTTCTATCACGGTATAGTCTATTTGGCGTTTTACAAGGTTAGTAGCTGCAACACGCACCCGCACCTCATCACCCATAGCAAAACGGAGACCGGTACGATGACCGACCAGTGCATATTCGTTTTCTTTAAACTCAAAGTCATCGAAGTCGGAAAGGTCGGAAATGGAAACCATGCCCTCGCACTTATGCTCGATTGTCTCTGCCCAGAAGCCATAGGTGGATACTCCACTGATAACCGCATCGAAATCATCGCCCACGAACTGCTGCATGAACTCCACCTGTTTGTACTTATTGGCGGCACGCTCAGTTTCCATGGCTCTACGCTCCTGGTCTGAACAGTGGCGGCATTGCGCTTCCAGATGCTTTATAGGGTGTATATCGTTTTGCAGGCATTGCTGTAGTATACGGTGTACCAGCACATCAGGATAGCGGCGTATGGGCGAAGTAAAGTGGCAATAGTGCTGAAAGCCAAGGCCGTAATGACCTATGTTGTCGGTGGTGTATACAGCCTTGGACATGGTGCGTATGCCCAATTGCTCGAGCACATGCTGCTCCGGCGTCCCACGCACAGATTCAAGCATAGCGTTGAAAGACCTTGATATACTTTCTGCACTCGACAGGTCGAATTTTATGCCAAAACGCCCGGCAAACAGGGAGAATATCTTTAGTTTATCCTCATCCGGCACGTCGTGAACACGATATGGAAAGGGCACTTTTTCACCCTTATGCTTTAACCCGCCTACATATTCCGCCACCGTCCTGTTGGCCAGCAGCATGAACTCTTCTATGAGCTGGTGAGCTTCTTTGCTCTCTTTCACTATAATTCCAATGGGCGCCCCGGTCTCATCGAGCTGAAAACGCACCTCGGTGGATGAAAAATTAATAGCCCCTTTCTTAAACCGTTGACTGCGCAGGGTTTTGGCTATGTCGTTAAGTATATGCAGTTCTTTAGCGTGGTCGCCGTCGGCGCCTTCTATTATTTCCTGCACATCTTCATAAGCAAAGCGGCGGTCGGAATGGATTATCGTCTTTCCTATCCAATGGTCTCTGATCTTGCCCTGTTTGTTGATCTCGAACACGACCGAGAAGGTATATTTATCTTCTCGCGGACGCAGCGAACAAAGCTCATTTGAGAGCCGTTCGGGCAACATGGGAGATACCCGATCGGGCAGGTAAACACTGGTTGCACGCCGGTAAGCTTCTTTATCCAACTCAGAGTCCGGCTCAATAAAGTGGCTCACATCCGC
>CANJQU010000161.1 GCA_947476485.1 Chitinophagaceae bacterium | reverse complement strand
GCTTAGTGTATTTGCACAAAAGAATAAAGTAAAGATAGAAACCGAATTCGGCACTATCACCGCCGTGCTCTATGACCAGACGCCGCTGAACACCGAAAATATGGTGAAACTGGCCAAGGAACACTTTTATGACAGCACTTTGTTTCATCGTTGTATTCCCGCCTTCGTGATACAGGGTGGAGATCCTAAATCAAAGAATGCGAAACCCGGTGTGGAACTGGGTAACGGCGACCTGGGCTACACTGTGCCTGCGGAAATAAACGATTCAAATTATCACAAACGGGGCGCCCTGGCCGTGGCCCGGGACCAGAGGCCTGACAAAGCTGGCTCGGCATGCCAATTTTATATAGTGGTTGGTAAAAAATTTACCGACGACGAACTGGATAAGATCACAGCAAAAACAGGCCGTAAATTTACTACAGCCCAGCGCGAGGTATATAAAACAGTTGGTGGTACACCGCATCTTGATGGCAACTATACCGTATTTGGCGAGGTGCTGGATGGGATGGACGTAGTGGACAAGATAGCCGCCGAGGCGCGTGATGGCCGCGACCGGCCAAATAAGGATATTAAAATGAGCGTGACACTGGTCAAAAACAAGAAAAAGAAGAAGCGGTTTTTCTTTTTCTAGAAAAGATTTTCTTTACGGATTTTTACATCCCCTTGCCCCAATGTCATTTAGTTAAGCGGTATGCCGCCCCTACAGGGCTTTGTGTTGCGTGTATTTGATGTCCGGGGGCTTCACCCCCGGCTAGTATATTTCGCTCTTTCAGAGCTTAGTATTTTCCAATAATACTTAACTAAATGACATTGGGGTAAAGGGGACGTCTTAGCAACACGCAAATAAATCAAAAGAATATCCTGATAGTCTGGTACCTTATGCTGCCTGAATTGTAGGAACCCAGTCCAAGGAGCGTAGCTGCCGGCGCATGATTTAGCGCCAGCTCCAGGAAGCCAGCATTATTGAAACGGCAAAGTGCTTCTCCTTCGGGTACATCGTTGTAGTTGCGGCTTATAGTGGTAATGTCATCCATCCGCATGATCTTAATTTTGAATGGTCTTCCTTGCGCCAGTTCATCGAACTGCTTTCGCGTGATATCCAGCACGACGTTCTCGTAACGATCTACATAAAGTATATTGCAGTCTATGCCATGCAGGGTAAGCTGCGGTTGCATAAGCCTCCGTGCTGATTTCGCTTCGCAACCGCTGTATTTTGTGTGACCTTTTTGCGGAATCGTCCCGATCACTTTCCCGGCACTGTTTATCCACTCGCTAAAATTATATGGTTTGCTGAATTCGAAACACAACAACGGACTTCCAAACTCGGTTCCGAAGGTCAGGGACAAAATGCCATTATCTGGAGCAATGAAATAGTAGCCGTCCTTTTCAACAAGCAGCATTCGCGGATTGTTCCCGGCAAAAACATCCATCATTACTATGTTTACTGTACCCTGCGGAAAGTGCGTATAAGCAGACGCCAGGAGGTAAGCTGCCTGCTGAAGGTCGTACTGGATGACATTGTGCGAGATGTCGACAATGGGCGATGCGGGTGAATACCGCATCAGCGTGGCTTTTGCCACACTTAGCGAGGCATCGCGGGTACCAAAATCGGACAATAATGTGATGCAGTTAATGTGCAAATGTGGAAATATGAGAATATGCAAATTTACAACGAAAACCACCGTTCGAAGTCAGCGAATTATCCATAAACTACAAAAGCCCACCAATGGCGGGCTTTTGCAAGTATTTATCAGAAAAATGCAAGTCATTTTCAAACCTGCCTGCCGGCAGGCAGGTTAAAGTGTCCGCTTCACTTCCACTTCTTCGTATCCTTCAATGATATCACCTGTACGGATATCGCTGTAGTTCTTGATAGAAAGACCACATTCGTAACCTGCGTTCACTTCCTTCACATCATCCTTGAAACGTTTCAGTGATCCAAGTTCGCCGTTGTATACTACGATACCATCACGCACAAGGTTCAGCTTGGTCTGGCGAGTCATCTTGCCATCAAGCACATAGCAACCTGCTATGGTACCTACACCACTTATCTTGTATACTTCGCGCACCTCTATGTTTGATACAGTCTTCTTCTCCACCTTTGGTTCCAGCAGACCTTCCATTGCGCTCTTGATCTCTTCGATAGCATCGTAGATGATCGAGTATGTGCGTATTTCGATATTTTCCTGCTCTGCAAGTTTTGCTGCCTGCATTGAAGGACGTACCTGGAAGCCAATGATGATGGCATCTGATGCAGTAGCGAGCAGTACATCGCTCTCGGTGATCTGGCCCACGCCCTTGTGTACGACATTCACCGCAACTTCTTCGGTAGACAGTTTCTGCAGCGAGTCGCTCAGCGCTTCTACAGAACCATCGAAGTCGCCCTTGATGATAACACCAAGTTCCTTGAAGTTTCCGAGTGCAAGACGGCGTCCGATCTCATCAAGTGTGATGTGTTTGCGAGCACGTATACCCTGCTCACGCATGATCTGTGCACGGTGGTTAGCGAGTTCTTTTGCTTCGTCCTCATTTGCAAATACCCTGAACTTCTCACCCGCCTGTGGTGCACCATTCAGGCCCAGTATCTGTACCGGTGCCGATGGCCCTGCCACCTTCACGCGCTGACCGCGTTCGTTGAACATGGCTTTAATCTTACCATAGTGCTGTCCGCAAGTGATCATATCGCCCTGGTTCAGGGTGCCATTTTGTACCAGCACTGTAGACTGGTAACCACGGCCCTTGTCCAGCGATGCCTCGATCACACTACCATTGGCAATGCGGTTCGGGTTAGCTTTCAGTTCGAGCAGTTCGGCTTCGAGACCAATCTTTTCAAGCAAGAGGTCTACATTGAGGCCCTTCTTGGCAGATATTTCCTGGCTCTGGAATTTACCACCCCAGTCTTCCACCAGTATGTTCAACTGAGCAAGCTGTTCTTTTATCTTTTCGGGGTTAGCCCCTTCTTTATCTATCTTGTTAATAGCAAATATCATTGGCAGGTTTGCCGCCTGCGCATGCGATATTGCTTCCTTGGTCTGCGGCATGATGGCATCGTCTGCCGCAATAACGATAACCGCTATATCCGCAACTTTGGCACCACGCGCACGCATCGCGGTAAACGCTTCGTGACCCGGAGTATCCAGGAAGGTGATCTTCTTGCCGGTAGCTGTAGTTACCTGGTATGCACCAATGTGCTGGGTGATACCACCGGCCTCACCTGCCACCACATTTGCACTGCGAACATAGTCAAGCAACGAGGTCTTACCATGGTCAACGTGACCCATGATGGTTACAATAGGAGCACGTGGTTCCAGGCTTTCCGGATCATCGATGTCTTCAATTTCTTCTTCTGCTTCCTGCTCCAGGTTTATGAACTCAACATCGAAGCCGAACTCACTGGATACCAGTTCTATTACCTCTGCATCAAGGCGCTGGTTGATAGACACCATGATACCAAGGCTCATACACTTGCTGATAACGTCTGCAAAGCTAACGTTGAGCAGGTTGGCCAGCTCGCTCACAGAGATGAACTCAGTTACCTGAATCAGGTTATCCTGTTCTGCATTCTCAGCGCTGGCGCGTTTTTCGGCCATTTCATCACGCTTGTTACGGCGATATTTGGCCTTCAGGTTCTTGCTGCGGGTAGAGCCGGTAAGCTTGGCCTGTGTTTCGCGAATTTTATCCTGGATCGCTTTTGTATCTATCTCCTGCTGCTGTGCGTTAAGCGGGGTGTTGCTGCGCGGAATGCCGCGGCCACCGCCATCTCTGCCACCTGGCCTGAAATTACCGCGATCACCGCCACCATGCCCCGGAGCTCCTGTTCCCGGAGGCCTGCGCTCCCGGTTGAACGGAGATGCAGGCGGCCGTGGGCCACTACCCTGACCCGGAGGCGCGTTGCGGTCCCGGTTATTCGGATCTGGTTTGTGAGTCTCGGGTTTCTTTTCTACGGGTATGCGCTTACGTTTGCGTTTTTCCCCACGATTGTCTGGCCTGTTACCGCCGCCCGAAGGCTGCGACACCGGCAACTCTATTCTTCCTATTATCTTAGGCCCTTCGAGTCTCGGAGCTTTCATCTCGATATGCTCGGGCTTGCCAGACGTATCATCTGTTTCGGCCTCTCCAACTTCGGGTGATTCTATCTTTTGCGGAGCCTCAGGTGCAGCTTCTACGACCTCTTCAACTTCCGACTCTATCTTTTCTGCGGTTTCCTTTGTATCTTTTTTCGCAACCTTTTTCTCTGCCTCTTTTTTCTTCGCGGCTCCCTTTTTGGGACGTGAAGCAAGATTAAGATCGTCAAGATTTATTTTGCCCAGGATATTCGGTCCTTCTATTTTCGGAGCCTTCATATCCAGGTGCTCCAGCTCAGCGGGTTCAGGTGCAGCGGGTTTCTCCACCTTGGCGGCTGTTTTTTTAGCCGGAACCTCTTCTTTGGCTTCCGCATCCTTTTTGACGGGAACTTCTTCTTTAGGAGCTACAGCTTTTTTGGCCCCTGCGATGGCTATCGGTGCTACCGGGGCTTCTTCTTTTACAGGCGCTGCGGCTTTCTTAGCCGGTTCTTCTTTTACTTCAACAGCCTTTGGTTTTTCAGCAACCGGGGCCGTGGGGGCTGCCGGAGCTGGTTTTTCTTCTTTTATTTTTGCTTTCTGTTCTACAACATGAGCATCTTCTCTCTTATCCTTAGCGGTGATGTCAAGGTCTTCCTTTGTTTTCCTGATCCCATCCAGTAACGAGCCCTTGGGCAATGCAATTTCCTCGCTCTTGCGTTTTGCCAGTTTGTCTTGCGCAAACTCGATCTGCAGGGCGTTGTACATCGGCTCAGTAAGCTTGGTACTTGGTATACTGCTTACTGTAAAACCTTTATCGGTAAGAAATGCCACGAGGGTATCTTTACCGATATTAAATTCTTTTGCAGCCTCCAGTAACCTGGGTGTCTTTGTTGGTGTTGTCATTCTTATATGTTCCTCCTAATAATCGCCCGGCTCTAAAGCCCGGCCCTTGTATACAAACCTACGCCATTTTTACCTTAAAATAGCCTTAAATGCCTTCCAACGCTTCACAATTCTGCGGTCTACAAGTCAACAGTTCACCCGCCGAGTTTCACACCATTGCTGTAACCATAAACCACCTTCACTATTACTCGTTACTAAATTCAGCCTCAAGCACCTTGCGAACGTCACGTACTGTTTCTTCTTCAAGATCCGTGCGACGCACCAGCTCTTCTGCTGATAACTCCAGCACACTCAATGCAGTATCGCAACCGATGCGTTTGAACTCATCAATAACCCATGGCTCAATTTCATCTGCGAATTCGTCAAGGTCGATATCGTATTCTACTTCTTCCTTCACATCGCGATACACATCTATGCTGTAGCCGGTAAGTTCCTGCGCCAGTTTTATATTTACGCCCTTCTTGCCAATAGCCAGCGACACCTGGTCGGGGTCGAGGTATACATCGGCGCTGTGATCTTCATTATTCAGCTCCATCTTGTTGATGCGCGCCGGTGTAAGCGAGCGCTGCAGCAATAACTGCACGTTATTTGTGTAGTTGATGATGTCGATATTCTCATTACGCAGCTCGCGCACGATGCCATGTATGCGGCTTCCCTTCATACCAACACATGCGCCAACGGGGTCTATGCGGTCGTCGTAGCTTTCTACGGCTACCTTTGCACGCTCGCCCGGCTCGCGCACTATCTTCTTCACCACTATCAGGCCATCCATTATTTCCGGTACTTCTATTTCCAGCAATTTCTCGAGGAACGAAGGATGTGTGCGGCTAAGGATGATGATAGGGGAGTTATTACGCATTTCCACTTTCTTCACCACGGCACGAACTGTTTCACCTTTTTTGAAGAAGTCTGTAGGTATCTGCTCACTCTTTGGCATGATCAGCTCATTGCCTTCATCGTCGAGCAGGAGTATTTCTTTCTTCCATATCTGGTACACCTCACCACCAATGATGTCGCCGATACGGTCGGCATATTTTTTAAGCAGGTTGTTCTTTTTCAGGTCGCCTATGCGGGCAGCAAGCGTTTGCTTGGCAGCAAGAATGGCACGGCGGCCAAAGTTGCGCACATCTACTTCCTCATATACTTCTTCACCTACGCTGTAATCAGGCTCTATCTTTATAGCATCTGAATAAGGTATCTGCAGGTTCTCGTCCTCTATCATGCCGTCTTCCACGATCACCCTGCGCCTGAAAATTTCAAGGTCACCCGTCTGGTCGTTCACGATCACGTCAAAGTTCTCATCGGTAACATACTTTTTGCGCAGCAACGTTTTGAAAACGTCTTCTAATACCTTCATCAAGGTAGGCCTGTCAATATTTTCGGCGTCTTTAAACTCCTGGAAGGAGTCAATGAGGTTGATACTTGGCATATGCTTTCTTTTTGTTAGCAGGTCCCGATAGCTATCGGGATAATTAAAAAATGATTTGTACTACTGTTGATTTTATGTTCGTAAATGGTATTTCAACTAAAACTGTGGCATCTTTTTGTTTGGCACCCTTTATCTCCAGTACTATATGATCTTCGTTCACATCTTTCATAATGCCGGTCTTCTCCACACCTTCTTTGTCGGTAACAGTGACCTTGCGGCCAATGTTCTTTTTATACTGTCTGGCCTGCAACAGCGGCTCATCAACGCCCGGGCTTGACACCTCCAGCGAAAAATCACCATCCGGGAACATCTGCTCCACCTCTATCTGCGCATACAGCTTACGGTTTACCATCGTGCACTTGTCGATAGAGAACCCACTGTCGGCATCGAGGTAAACCTTGATATTATTTACCGGCTTCACCTTGATGTTGACGATAAAAATATCGGTGCCCTCGATCAAAGGCTCCAATAATGAGTATATTTTTTCTGTAATTTCCGGCATAACTTAAAAAACGAGGGGACAACAATGTGTCCCCTCTCTTTTTGAATTCCATTGCAAATGTACAACAAATTCTTGTTATAAAGATCAGGAGATTCAGAATTGTGGAATTTTCGGAATTGTTATATGATTGCCTCACCCGCATATTCACCGACCCAACCGGGACTTTAACCTATCAGTTACTTCTCCTATCCATTAATTCCCCTAACTTTGTGCGCTATGTTGTGGAAAGATATTATCATATTTATACTGGTTGCGTATATAGTTTCCCGTTTTCTGCGTTTTTTGTTGCCAATATTACGGGTAACATCGGCAGCCAGCAGCCAGATGCGCACTATGCAGGAGCAGATGCAGGCCCAGATGAAGGAAATGGAGCGTAACCAGCAGCAGGCCAATAAAGCCACATTTCAGAAGGAGCCCAAACAGGGGAGGCCTAAGGACGAGGATTATATTGATTATGAGGAAGTATAACGCCCGGCCCCTAAAGGGGAGTGCTTTATGAATATGTCTTCATCTTTGAATCGTATTTCATCCCTTCATTTACCCGCATATTGGATTAGTTAACTGATACAAAGCCTATAGAAATTCCCAGTTGGAAAATCTATTCACTGGCGAACTCCCCCGAACACGGTCCCGCTATTTCAGCAGGAGGGGCATATTAAGAACGTTGAACGTCCTTAAACACATTATCCTCTATTGTCATCCCCTTCTCAAGGAAAATTGTCTGGATACCTAGTTCTT
>CANJQU010000160.1 GCA_947476485.1 Chitinophagaceae bacterium | reverse complement strand
AGGTTCAAAAGATAGTAAAGGAAAATGTGAAATTGGTATTTGGAGCAATAATAGTTTGGGGATTCTATTGATTGCTGAATTGCGAATACTCAAGCCCGGCCCGAAGCTCAACAGAGCTTCGGGCCGGCACTATTATGGGAAGTGCTGAAAAAGATCCGGTGACAGCATGTTCTGACAATGATAAAATGTTTGTTTTTTGATGGTGCCAGGTCTGCTCGCCGATTTTGTGCATCAGCCGTCACCCGGACTTACCCACAAAATGACACGTAAAATCGGCCGAAACCAGCTACAGTAAAGGTTATAACCCCTTTCGAAAATTGTGGATATCTTCTTTTGGAAATTGGATATGGTGTGCCATTTTAAAGTAATTTTGGTAAAATGTTTTATGGCTAAAAATGTAAGTAATATGGCAGACGAAAAATTAAAAGTTTTGAAACTGGCACTCGACAAGATCGAGAAAGACTATGGTAAGGGCTCAGTAATGATGCTTGGCGACAAGCAGAAAGAGAAGATGGATGTTATCAGCACAGGCTCCATTGGGTTGGACGTGGCGCTGGGTGTGGGCGGCCTTCCTTGCGGACGTATTGTGGAAATATATGGCCCTGAGTCATCTGGTAAAACAACAATAGCGATACATACTATAGCGCAGGCGCAAAAGAAAGGTGGTATCTGTGCTATTATAGATGCGGAGCATGCGTTTGACGCCAGCTATGCGCGCAAACTGGGTGTGGATGTAGACAATCTCATCATTTCTCAGCCGGACTACGGAGAGCAGGGACTGGAGATCGCAGATCGTCTTATCTCATCAGGTGCGGTAGATGTGGTGGTTATTGACTCAGTGGCTGCACTTGTACCAAAGGGCGAGCTTGACGGCGAAATGGGCGAAAGCAAGATGGGCCTGCAGGCTCGTCTGATGAGCCAGGCATTGCGTAAGCTTACCGCCACTATTTCGCGCACAGGCTGTTGCTGTATCTTCATCAACCAGCTTCGTGAGAAGATAGGCGTTATGTTCGGCAACCCTGAAACGACTACCGGTGGTAATGCATTGAAGTTCTATGCATCGGTTCGTCTTGACATCAGGCGCATCAGCCAGATAAAGGATGGCGATGTAGCAAGTGGTAACCGTACCCGTGTAAAGGTGGTGAAGAACAAAGTTGCTCCGCCATTCCGCCAGGTAGAGTTTGATATCATTTTTGGTGAGGGTATCAGCAAGGTTGGTGAGATCATAGATATGGGTGTGGAACTGGGTATACTGCAGAAGAGCGGCTCATGGTTCAGCTATGGCGACAGCAAAGTAGGGCAGGGCAGGGATGCAGTAAAGCAGTTCCTTGCTGATAACCCAGAAATGATGGAAGAAATGGAAGGACGTATACGTGAGGCGCTGCTGGTGCCAGTGGCTGCTGTTGTCGCTTAATTTTTTGTGGTTAGTAATTTGTAGTTTGGAATTTGGATTGTGTTGTGGCAATCCAAATTCCTTTTTGTTTTAAGGACCTGTTCTTGAAATGTAATCTTGTGTATCAAATCTGTTTTTGAGAGTGCTGTGCGTATTTTAGAATCGGATTCAACCCACGCTAAAAATCTTTACAAATGAGTACCGCGATTTTAAAATGAAAGACGCATTGTGGTATTTTTATTTTGTTATAAAATTTTAGGCATTTCTTGACGTTTGACTTATTAATTTTGGGTTATCGGCATAAAATACCCTGAATGAGATCAAAACAACTACTCTTTTTACTTATTGCGCTATCGGGGTTTACAGCGTGCAGCAACAGCAGCCGTAAGTTTACTATTATAGCAAATATCAGCGGCCTGCCAGAGCAAACAGTGGTGCTTGAGCAACTGAACGCCAATGAGATCATTACCATTGTCGACTCCGTGCATTCCAATGCAGACGGGCATTTTGAGTTGTCGGGCGTGGCACCGGAGCCGGGCTTATACCGCATACATTTCCGCCAGAGAAAATACATACTGCTATCGGTAGACAAAGGCAATATGAAAATTACCGGCGACTGGAATGCGCTGGAGAAATACACAGTTGCCGGCTCCCCTGCGTCTGTTCAGCTACAAACCTATCTTGCCGCCATACGCGCCCACCTGAACGATTTCAATATGATGAGCGTGGTGCTGGACACTCTGAAAGCGAAAGGCAATGACAGTATCCTTGCTATTGCGCAGAAAGATTTCCAGGACAAAGGCGTTCACTTTACACAGTTTGTAGAGCGCTTTGCTGATACGACAGCTTATGAGTCGAACGCGATATTTGCGGTAAGGATGCTGAGCCCGGTGACGGAAGGCGCTTATCTTGATGCATTCACGCAAGGCCTCAACAGGAGATTTCCGGGGGCGAGAATGACCAAAGATTTTACTGAATATTATCTGAAGATAGCAACACGACAGGGCGGCCCGGCGAAGAAAACGGTACCCGGTATGATGGATGGTGTGAAAGACGCTCCCGAGGTTTCGCTGCCAGATGTAAATGGGAAAACGGTAACACTGTCGTCTTTCAGGGGCAAGTATGTATTGCTCGATTTCTGGGCGTCGTGGTGCGGACCGTGCCGCGCAGAAAACCCTAATGTGGTGGCTGCTTATTCAAAATTCAAGGACAAAAACTTCACTATCCTGGGTGTATCGCTGGACAACAACAAGGATGCCTGGCTTCGGGCTATAAAGGATGACGGCATGGTGTGGACACAAGTCAGTGATCTGCAGGGTTGGCATTCTTCGGCAGTCGGCACCTATAACATTGAGTCTATTCCGTCCAACTTCCTGATAGATACTGCGGGCAAGATAATTGGTAAAAACCTGCGTGGTGAGCAGCTTGAAGAAGCACTCAAGAGTGTGCTGAAATAACAATGGCCCTGCGTTTGCAGAGCCATTACTGATGTTCGGTTTCTGAATGAGCAGATCAGGCTTCGTCCTCATCTGTTTCTTCGTCCACCTCTTCATCAAGGTCTTCTTCATCATCAAAATTTTCATCGTCCTCTTCCTCAAATGAGGTGCCTTCGGTTTCCTGTGCTTCGCTGTTGCCTTGTGGCGTGTTGCGTGGCAGTTCTTCTTCGTTGAATGCGCTTTCCATGATAATTGTTTTTAAAGGTTTAAAAATTCTGTAAAATTTACACTAACCATTATGTTCCGATCGCGGTTCACAATTACCTGATAGCATAGTAATATTATGCCAACATGGACCATGCCGTATTAAGTTAATATTAAGCCCGGTATTTTTTGTTATACCTTTGCGCACCTTCGTAGCAAATACCAATGAACGTAGAAGAGATCAGGACATATTCAATATCAAAACCCGGGGTTGAAGAGGGTTTTCCATTTGGTGAGGAGACGCTAGTTTTTAAAGTGAACGGCAAGATATTTCTGTTGGTGGGCCTGGCAGATCAGCCGTTGCAATTCAATGTGAAATGTGACCCGGAGCGGGCTATCGAGTTGCGCGAACAGTATGAGTGCATCATTCCCGGTTACCACATGAATAAGAAGCACTGGAACACAGTGATCATCGACAATACGCTTAGCAAGAAGCAACTAAAAGAGCTCATTGATCACTCATACGAGCTAGTGTTGAAACCTAAAAAAAAATCACGATGAACAGACCGCTGCGCTTATTTGTAGCTTTTACCTTTTGTATTTGTATCAGTTCAAAAACGTTTGCACAACAAACTATTCAGCCGTCTATTCTGTTTGAATTTACATCGGAGGAGGACAACAGGCTGATAAAGGAAAACGACTCGCTGAAATTCTATGTTGCTTCCGGGGACACAAGCAATGTGGTTTGCATTGACGAAGAAGACTCCTATTATAAACTGCTGAACAAGGAACGCAAGCTGATAGCTGAAGGAGCCTTTATAGCAGATGGTGAAAAATACCTGCAGGCAGGGAAGTGGAACGCTTATTATGCTGGTGCAAAAGTGAAGCTGACCGGCTATTATGAAAAAGGCAGACCAGTAGGTACCTGGCAGGAATTTTACAGCTCAGGTAAGTTAAAGACTGTCTATAATTACGCGATCATTGATGATAAGGGCGTAAAGAATTCGTGCCTTTCGGGCAGTTACCAGGAGTTTTATCAGAGCGGTAAGCTAAAAGTAAATGGTTTTTATGTTGCGGTCTCTACTACGGTTCATGACACTGTAGTAATAGAAGATCCCATAGAAAACAAGAAATTGGAAAAGGTGATGAGCCGTAAAACCTATAGCCCTGAGAAAACAGGGCATTGGGAATATTATACGGAGAGCGGGGAACTGGATAAAAAGGAGGATCTGTAGTCGCCCGGGTTTTAACCCATAATACTAAGCCACTCTTTTATTTCTTTATTTGTTTTTCCCAGTTTTTCCTGGAGGCGCAGTAATAATTCTGATTCTTTGCCAAGCTCGTAGTAAAGGTCTTTGTCGTCTATGTCGGGATGAAGTTCTTTTATCTTGCTTTTAATCACCGGCCATTTTTCGCGCAATTCATTATCTTCCATGATAGTATGTTTTCTAATGTGGTATAAATCTTATGCCATGGGGTAAAAATCAATATGGTGGGAGCATTTAATCCTATTTTTGTGGCAACAATCTACCTGATGCCGTTGCGTTTTATCTCTCTTTTCATTTTGTCAATTACATTTTGTGTTGCGGCATCTGCCCAAAGCAATTACTTCGTTGAAGACCCGAAAGTATTTAATGGTGGGCTTGTGCTGGGGATGAATTTTACCCAGGTAGACGGCGATAATTTTTTTGGCTATCACAGGGTTGGGCTAAGTGTTGGCGGGATGGTGTATGTACACTTCACCAAGTCGCTGGGAGCAAGCATGGAACTGTTGTATTCGCAGAAAGGCAGCAGGGGTGAGGACATAGTAGAATCGCCAACAATGGGGACTTATGTGACGAAATACTTTATGAATCTGAATTATGTAGAAGTCCCGGTAACCCTGCATTTGATGATACACAACTTTGACGCAGAAGCCGGTGTTTCTTATGCATACCTGGTAAGATCGGGTGAATGGGTGCTGGCAGACCAGCCGGTTAATATTGATCCGGTTAGCAATGCGTTTAGTAAAACCGATCTGGAATATACCTTCGGACTGGGCAGGAAGCTGTATAAAAAACTGTTTGTAAATGTGCGTTTCCAGTATTCCATAACATCAATTCGCCCGGCAGACCGTATACCCCTTGGCTATGGATACGGGAACCAGGGTCAGTTCAATAATATGTTCAGCTTGCGCTTTATGTATGTTTTTTAATTTCCCGGATTTGCTGGTTCCCGCCAGGAATTATTGAATCCTTTCCGCTATCTGGCTCAATGTTTCTTTGTCTTTTTCACTAAGGTTCTTTGGAACTGTAATGATAACCCGTACGTATGCATCGCCACGCAGCGTGGCATCTTTATAATTAGGCATCCCCATGCCTTTTAGCCGGAAAACTTTGTTGCTGTCGGTGCCGGCGGGTATTGTAATATTCACAGCTTTGTCCATACCGTGTGCTGAGAGTTTACCACCGAGGATTGCGGTAAAGGCATCGAGGGGCTGATCGAAGTGAAGGTCATCTCCTTTTCTTTCGAAACGCGGACTTGGGGCAACATGTATCGTGATCAGCAGATCGCCATTTGGACCACCGTTTCTGCCGGGGCCACCTTTGTCTTTCATGCGGAGTATTTGTCCTTCTTCAATACCCGGTTTCAGTTTTAGGTTTAGCTTTTGTTCCTGCAGGTTTACCTGGCGGGTAGTGCCATGGAATGCTTCTTCCAGTGTGATCGTAGCTTCGGCCTGGTAGTCTTCTCCCTTCATCCGGGTACGACTGCGGCTGCCGCCGCCACCAAAACCACCACCACCGAAAATGGACTCAAAAAAGTCGGAAAATTCACTCTCATCGCCGGAGTAGTGTTGCTGCGATCGTCCCTGCTGCCTGCCTCCGCGTCCTGCACGCTGGCCGAAATCGTTTGGAAAACCACTTTGCTGATAAGCCTGCCAGTTTTCGCCAAGGTCATCGTATTTCTTCCTTTTTGCGGCATCACCAAGAACATCGTTTGCCTCATTTATTTCCTTGAATTTTTCTTCGGCTTTTTTGTCGCCGGGATTTTTATCCGGATGGAATTTAACAGCCAGCTTGCGGTATGCTTTCTTAATTTCATCCTGCGAAGCTTTCTTCTCTACGCCCAGTACTTTATAATAGTCTTTGTATTCCATGAGGAAATGCGAACTGCAATTTTAACCCAAATTACGAATTTCACATAGAATAGCTCAAATAGAATGCCATAGCCATCTGATATGCCTAATCGGCAGATGAAGGCGTGGCTTAGAGCTACTAAGAGCCATGGTTACCTAACAGAGGTCTCTTTGGAAACTTTCCCTGATTGGCGGTGTGACGTAAAAGATTATGGTTTGTAAAGGAAAAACTGGTAGCATGGGCACCGTTCGTCTGAACAATTACCCGGACTAGTTAGAAAATACTATGCCGATTCCAAGGCGAGGCGCACAGGATTATTTAAGCGACAAAAACGAATCGAAGAACTGGCTGACCTCGTTATTGGTAGCATAGTTCTTTTTCGATACCAGGACGAAGTCGTAGATACGATTGTTTACAATGCAGGTCTTTACACTTATCAGCATGCTTCCTTCCTTATCGTAAAAGAATGCCCTTCCGGCATAACCGTTGAGGCCAATATTTTGAATTGGCAGTTCAATATCTGTATAGTCTTTTCTGCGGGTGAGAATAGCGCTATCCAGCATGGCGTTCATCAAGGCAGTATCGGTACAGAAGTTCGCAGGGCAGTCGGTATAACTTACCTGGAACAGCTTGAACTTGTCAATGGTAAACGTTGGCGGTTCCCAGAAGATAAAATGCGTAGTGACATCTCTGCCGAAAATAGAATAGCCTTTTTTGTCTTTTTTCTTCACAGGTGAAGGCATATAAATAGAAAACGCACCCTCGTTAGAAGTATACTTTTCCCATGGAATATTGTTCGGATGGCAGGAGGAAATAAAGATGGCCGAACAAATAAAAGCTAGTTTCACCAGTGTGCGCATAATGCTGAATTTATTAGGTCTGAACTAAAAGCTCATTTATCTTAGATAGCAACTGGTTTGCATTATGTGCAAACCAGTTGCTATGATGAATATGGTATTGCTACCGGAAATTATTTCTTCTTTGCTGCTTCCTTGTTTGCTTTATAACGCATATCCGGAGTGCCGTCTTTCTTCAGCGGACCGGCTGTTGGTTTTGCGGCTTCTTTATTCTCTTTCAAGCGCATGTCCGGAGTGCCGTCTTTTTTTGTTTTGCCTTTTCCAACTTTTGGCGGAGGGGCAGTGCTAGGGGTAGGTTGTTGTACAGGAGTCTCAGTTTTTACAGGCTTAGCTTCCTTTTTAGCTGGTTTTTTAGCGTCTTTGTTTTGCGCAAAAGATGCACTGCCCAATACCAGCATGGACAATAAAATGCAAATGATTTTTTTCATATTGTTTTTGTTTGACGCTAAAGTATAAAATTCGACATAAACATACGGAACTTTTTCAAAAAGGGCAAAATATCTCTGGGAAAGCCTGATTTTACTGAAAGAGACTTGGGCTTTGCCGGAAAATATCTTTTTGGAGGTCAGGTGGTTTAGGCCTCACCCTGCATACAATAGGTTGTATCTGGT
>CANJQU010000159.1 GCA_947476485.1 Chitinophagaceae bacterium | reverse complement strand
AAGGGTGATAATATCTATCGGTGGCACATAGACAGTACCGGTTTGGGTGCAGCCTACGGCATCAGTGACTTTGAAATTGTAGTTACCCGGCGCCAGCGATGTAGCGGTCGGGGTCGTTTGCGGAGGCGAGGTGTACCATAATATGTTGTACGGAGCCGTGCCGCCTATAGCACTTAGCGACGCATTGCCGGTCGGCGCAGTACACAAACTAGGGCTCGATGTGTAGGTAACAGTAATAGGTGTAGAAACGCTCACATATGCCGATCCGTCACCAATACAACCATTGGCATCAGTAACCCGAACATAATAAGCGCCGGATGCGAGCCCGGTCTGAGCTGCGGTGGTAGCGCCATTACTCCATAAATAAGTGTATGGGGTAACGCCACCTGAACCGAAAGCGATCACTGCGCCATTAGTGTCTGTGCAGGTAGCCGGGGTAGGAGTAACAGGTACGGAGATAGCAACAGACTGGCCCACAAAAACACTGGAAGCCGAAGAGTCAAAAGCACTGGCACAACCATTTGCATCAGTTATGATCACATCGTAGTAGCCGGTAGTAAGGCCGGTGATCATTGCTGTGGTAGCGCCATTGTTCCAATGATAGGTAACAGGTAGCGCAGCGCCCGAAGAAATACCGACAACGGCCGCAGTACCATTGGTGCAATTGGCCGGGGTAGCATTCAGTGAAGCCGTGAACGGTGCAACGTAGTCGATATAGCTGAACGAAGAGTCGTAAGTGTAGCGGTTGCCATAGAGGCAGCCCGCAGCGTCAGTGACCATTACGCCATAATTGCCGTGAGGCAGGCTGATCGGTGAACCTGTTCCAACGATAGAGGAAGTGGTCATATTGTACCACTGATAGGTATATGGTGCAGTGCCCCCGCTGGCCGAAGCGCTCGCGGATCCGAGCGTAGGGCAGAATTCAGGTGTAGTACTTGTGGAAAAGCTAAACGGCGGAGCGCCGGCATAGCTGTTGGAAGCTGAGTTGGTACCATCTGTTGCATATACATACAGCGGGCCGCCTGTGTAGCTGGTGAGTGCGTCAAAAAGACCGGTAACACCTGTGTGGGTGATCGTGGTGCCGCTTGAGCCGGATGTGTACCAGCTTACCGTCAGTGGCGGGGTGAGCCCAGTCATACTAACAGTTAATACACCATCGTTGTTACACGGTGGGGTAACCAGAGAAAAGGAAAGGGTTTGTGCCCATGAGGAGGCGGTGAAGGCAATAAAAAGGACAAAAAGGGTAATTTTTCTCATAATTGTAGCTTTAGTTAAATACTAAGTGTGTTTTTATATTGGGTATCGTTTATAATGACGGTATTATTTATACAAATGTGAGTATCGCTGACCCATATTTAGGGTCAATGAAACAATAATTAAACTATAATGCGTAAATATAAGCAAAAAAAACTGCTCGAAGGTTTTTTTTGCCTCCATGGGTGTCCCATACTTCAAAGGTGCGGGACACCTGAACCCGCACTCAGATAACACCTTGTGGAAATCTTTTTATGGCATTGATTTTGATATACTTAACTTAGGATGATGTAAGATTAAAAAAATGGCCTATGACACTCAGCGAAACATGGTTCATGGAGGGATACATAGATTTTGAATTGCAGAAATACCGGCTGCTGGCCTATCTGCAGGAAGTGAAAAAGTGCTTCAATGAAACCAAGCTCTACCCGCAACTTTCCGACATAGTGTTTCATTACAACAACCTGGTAGCTTTCCAGAACAATAAGCAGCTGCTGCAGGACCGTTTCCCGAAGAAGTTTGAGAAGCTGGACATGCAGCGCCTGGAAATGGTCTACGAGCGCATGCTTGCAGATGACGATATGATGCAGGAGCTGGCAAAGATCACTGAATATGCGGTGGATGAAATGAAAGGAACCATTAGCGAAGGTGCAGAGATATACGACTTTGTCGAGAAAAAACTGGAAATAGAACCTGTGGGTATTATGCCACTATACAAAAATGAAGGCTACGTTTTTCTGCGTTATGCCAGGTACCCTGAAGTCCGGATATATAATTATACCATTACCCTCTTCGAGCACCAAAATGCCAGATACAGGGGCATACGCATGGAATATATAGACAGCAGAACCAAGAACCTCGCCAATACCTATGAGCAGATAAAGATAGATGTCATACGCGCATATCGTGCGCTCCCAAACCCTGCAGTATACAAGGTCGAGTTCCCGTTGAGCGTGCCTTTTGATGAGACCCTATTGCCGGTAGCAAAGAGAGTATTGGTAAAGCATATAAGTTAGCTGACGTAAACAAGGTCAAAAACGAACGGCGTGAGGAGTATTATTTTTTATCCAAAACACTTCCGCCATCCAGTTTCTGCTCATTATCATCCAGCTTTTTGTCGATCACCAGCAGGCGTGGGTCAATGACCACTTTATAGGGCCGTTCGCTCACAGGTATCAATAGTTTGGTTTCTCCGCCCTTAAGCTTGTACATGGCCATGCTCAGCACGGCATTCTTCTTTTTATACACACCTATTTCTATATAGTCATTTGATGCAACAGGTGTTTCTTTTCCGGTTGAATCAGCCGACAGCTTTTTAGAGTCAACGGTCACATTCACGGTATACTTGCCGCCGGTGCTGTCCAGTTTCGCGGCTGTTATCTTGTTGTCATAGATCGTGATCTTCTCAAATGCATCGGTTATAAAATACTGCAGCGAGTCAGGGGTTGACTGGCGGAGCGCAGCCACGAAGTCAAGCGTAGTAGGGTAGGGAGGACCCTGGAATGCATAGCGGTCAATGAAGCGCCGGAGGGCGTGGTTCATGCTGTCCTCGCCAATGTATTTATTCATAGCATGCATCACTATGCCGCCTTTCTGGTAAAGTATGTATCCCTGCCCGTCATCTACGCGCTCCAGTGGTTTTTCTTTCTCTGCTTCGTTGGCACGTGACCGCAGATAGTTGTCCATCTCTATGTGCAGGAATTTACGGAGCCTGTCTTCGCCATATTCTTTCTCCAGCACCATAATGGAGCCATACTGCGCAAGCGACTCAGAGAGCATGTTTGAGCCTTCTACGTTAGCGCCTACTATCTGGTGCGCAAACCACTGGTGTGCTACTTCATGTGCGGTCACATAGAATGGATAGTCCACATTCTCTTTGCTGCTGTCGTCCACATCGGCTATGAAGCCTATGCCTTCAGAAAACGGAATAGTATTGGGGAAAGACTGTGCAAAGGTGGCGTAGCGTGGGAACTCAAGAATACGCACCTGCTTGTGCTGGTATGGTGAGAACTGTGCCGTATAATATTGCAGCGACTTCTTCATCCCATTAAACATGCGGTTAAGGTTGTACTCATGCCCGGTCTGGTAATATATCTCCAGGCTCACATTGTTGAACACTTCTTTTTTAACCGTGTAGCGTGCAGAAAGGAACGAATAGAAGTTGAGTATCTTACCATCCATCTTGTAATGGAAATACCTTCTGCCTTTGTCTGTCCACTCTTTTAAAAGGTAACCCGGCGCCACAGCGATCTGGTCTGGCACAGTGCTCACTGTTGCATCGAACGTGATGAAGTCGGCATCGTGAGTGAAGACATTCCGCTGGTATTGGACGGAGTCGGTAATAGCGTTGGCGGTGGGTCTGTAGCCAAGTTCGTGCTTCTTGCGTTGGCTGTTATCAGCCAGTTCGTAATTGTGGTCATATCCGATAGAAGGAAGGAAATCCTGGTTGTTCACAAACGTGCCATTATATAAAGGCCTGCTCAACCCTGAGAAGTTTTCCCTGAAGCCCTTGGTTTCCATGGCGAGATTAAAAGAGAGGGTAATGGTGTCGCCTGGTTGCAGGGGCTGAGCCAGTTTGTATATACGATAAGCGTAGTCTGAGTCATTTAGCAATAACTGAGCCGGCCTTGAGAACCCCAATGCATTTACTTTAATAGATGCTGTAAGCAATACATGGACGGAATCAATCGCGAACTTGCTTTTGTTTTGAAGCACGAACGTACCTGCCGTATGCAGCCCGCGCTCCTGCGGGAAGATATCCACACTTAACTGTACATCGGTGATCTTAGGCTGTGGGGCGTGTTCGAACTTCTTGAATTTCTTTTCATATTGGGCCTGCAATTCCTCCTGCTGGAAGTCTGTCCGATAGGTGTTCAGAACGCTGGTGTTAAAGTAAATGTATCCGCCTGCGGCCATAAAAAGCGCCAACGCAGCAGTTGCAACCCTCCACGATGTCCGGTTGGCTTTATGACGTGCATTGATCCAGCGGAGCCTAAGGTTATTTTCACTGCCGCGTGCCCACAGCAGGCTCGACAACACAGCCAGCAGAATACAAAACGCACCCCAGTATACTTTGAAGACATAATATGGGAACACGCCATGGCCGAAACTATTCATGTCTGAGTAAACCATGCCCGGGTCAGAAGAGAAAACAAACAGGCTGCGCTTTAAGACAATTGAAGCGAAAGTGGTATTCCAGATATAGAACAGGACAATGATAAAGTAGCCCACATATTTATTGCTCACCAGTGTTTGTACAAATACAGCAAGCACAGCAAGCATTATGAGGTCAATGAGGCGGAAACCGAGTAAATACTTTACATAGAGCAGCAGCTCAATATGCGTATATCCCTTGAATAACTGCACGACTACTCCACACAGCATAATGACCGCCAGCAGCAATACCTGCATGAAAATAAGCCCCGCGATCTTGCTTACGTAAAATACCCAGTTGGGAACAGGCAATGCATCGACAATGTTACTCATCTTGAAGTCGCGCGATTTCCATACAAGCTCTCCTGAGAACATGATCGTGACAATGATCATGAACAATAGAAAGGTTCCGCCCAGTTGTTCGATGATAACATATGTGACCGGGAAAACAGTTGTTTCGTATATCTTGCCCAGTTGAGTAGCGGAAAGGAATAACAGCACCATCCCAAACAGCATAATGATCCGGAAGTAGGTGTTTCGCCATAAGGCAACACATTCATTCACCGACAATCCCCAAAGGTTTTTCAGGTTTGCCGAGTTGGTAAAAGAACGGGTGACAGCAGGCAGTTCGCTGCTCCTGATAAATGAAGGAACGAATGTGAGTTTTGTGTTGTCAGCAAGCTTTGGTTTCCTGAATGCCAGCCTGCGCGGGCTTGATGTAAATGAAAAGAAGGAATACCCGATCGTCCAGACGATGCATGACAATCCCATCCATATAAGCCGGTTGGCTAAGAACAATCCGCGCAATTTATAGTAGAGGTGGTTGTCTTCGTAGGCGCTCCAGTATTTGCTTAGCGCTCTTTTTGCCAGGTTGCCCATGGGGTCGGTGAGGGCTGCTAATGTCTGGTTGTCAAGTGTAGAGGTTATAGAATTGGAGACGCCACGGGCCACGAAGAAAACAATGAGCGATAACCAGATAACAAAAATGTCGCGGGCTATAAGGCTCACTGCAAAGAAAATGGTGCCGGTAATGATCGTATTGGGGATGATGGTTTGTAAATAGGTATAGGCATACGACGCCATGTTAAGCGTTGTTACCCTATCTGGGTTCACCCAGGGTGTAGCATATCCCAGCATCATGCCGAACGCCGGCGCCGTAAGAATGAACAGGCAGATAAACAGAGATGCGGAGAAGCGGCCGAATAAATAATGGAACTTAGATACCGGGGTAGTGAAGATCATGGTGTAAGTATTGCTGCTGAAGTCTTTCAGCACAGCGTTACCTATTACCGCCACAATAATAATAAGCCCGACAAAGTTGTCAATGCCGGAAAAAAGGGCGTCTACAATTGTTGGTGCATTAGCAAAAACCTTCTCTCCGCCAAATTGCATATTGGCCTCTTTGAAAGCACCGCCGGCGATAAGCGCTATTAAAAACCCGACAAGGAAAAGTATTAAGAAGTATATATAGGTGGATATTGACCTTACCAACCTCCTGACCTCAAAAGAAAAAATAGATGCGAACATGTGTTTGCGGTATAAGCGTTAGGAGATGTTTGAAAAATAGATATCCTCAAGTGTAGCGTGTTCTGGCTTGAAGCCATTGCCCGGGTCGGTGTCGCTGTTGATGAATACTTTCATCGAGCCTCCGGAAAGTTTCGCAAGTATCAATTTATACTCGCTTTGGTAGCGCGATACCTCATCTTTTCCTACGCGCTTGCTCCATACTTTATTCTCGAGGCCTAGCACCAGGTCTTCCGGGTTGCCGCGCTGCACTACCTTGCCGCCGGCAATAATGGCCATATCTTCGCAAAGCTCACTTACATCATCCACAAGGTGTGTGGAAAGAATTATTACAATATTCTCACCGATCTCGCTGAGCAGGTTATTAAAACGGAGCCGCTCCGCCGGATCGAGACCGGCAGTTGGTTCGTCCACAATGATCAGTTTAGGATTGCCTATCAATGCCTGGGCGATGCCAAAGCGCTGCTTCATGCCACCGGAGTAACCACCCAGAGACTTGTTGCGGTGGTTATACAGGTTCACCTGCTCCAGCAGTGCCTTTACCAGTTCCTTTCGCTCTTTGTCGTTGGCAACACCCTTCAGGCGGGCTATGTAATGCAGCATCTCCTCGGCAGATACTTTCGGGTATACGCCAAACTCCTGTGGCAGGTAGCCCAATACCTTTCTCAGTTCCTGTTTCTGCTTAGCAACGTCTATATCGCCAAACATAATAGTACCCGAGTCTGCATCCTGTAGTGTGGCTATGGTGCGCATGAGCGTCGATTTGCCAGCACCGTTCGGACCTAGCAGGCCGAACATACCGTTGGAAATATTAAGCGTTACATCCGTCAGCGCCTTTACGCCATTGGGGTAAGTTTTGGAGAGATTGGATATCCGGAGCATATTAATTTAAGTTAAAAGTCATAAGTCAAGACCAGGAAGTGTTTACGATTGAACTGGTAATCGTGATCGTATATCGTTCGGGCAATGACTTTAGTTACAAAAGAGGGTGAAAAATACTGTAATTTTGTTTAAGGAACGATTACAAAATAAATCTCTCTAATTTGAACACTTCTTTTCCATTTCCGCTATGCCGAAAAAGTCTTCGAATAGTTCACTATTTACAGATCTTTCGACTTGCATAAATGGGAGATAATTATCCAATCTGGCAACCTTTATTTTGTCAACGTTCCAACCACAGGATTATTATTGTTAATAAATTCTTTACTTAGCCCTGATATTCAGAAACAGAAAAATGATCAGCAACAAGCATAGCCTCATAGACGAGCAAACCTCCCCTCTTCAGCGCATCATGTGGGTTTATAACCCCGAAGACCCTAAAAGGCGCAGTTTCGAAAACAACATCTGCGCATTCCATATAGGCAATGGTTACTTCCTCAGCGTGGCACATAATCTGCGGATACCTGCCGGAGTATACAAATCTATTGATGAAGGGCTATTCAAGAAAGAGCTGTTCCCCATACTGGACGGCTCCCAGACCCGGTTCCTTGACCAGCATTATTTCTTAGACGAGTATACGCAGAAGCGATACCTCAACAGTAATGATCCGGCCAGCCTGCAGACCATAGCCAACATACTGAGGCAAAAGCGTTTTGACACAAGGTGGGTTACGCTCGCCCAAAAGAAAATCTGCAAGCCCCACCTCATTTTTCAGTTCAAAGACAATACATTTTACAATGATACGGCGCTT